>CALXRY010000106.1 GCA_944390955.1 uncultured Clostridia bacterium
CGTTTTTGAACTCCTGTGAATACTTCTTCTGTGTAGCCATGTTATTGCCTCCTCATATGCTATATTATATCACATATGCTGATTTTTCGAAAGCTTTAACCTGTACGTTTTTTATTCTACCACTAATATGGTCATTGACCGTGCAAACGATAACGAGGTATATCTGCTTAATAAAGTTGATAACGCTGACCTTATGAGCTTTACGGAAACCACACCATCACCGTCAC
Source organism: uncultured Clostridia bacterium (assembly GCA_944390955.1). GTDB lineage: Bacteria > Bacillota > Clostridia > UBA1381 > UBA1381 > Ornithomonoglobus_A. Next base: position 228 of record CALXRY010000106.1, read on the forward strand.
CGTCGGCAAGCCCGACCCTTTCGCCCACGCCTACACCATCGCCGTCACCATCACCTGAGCCGGAAGCTGCGGCAAATGAAGCAAAAAGCGGCATCAGCCCGATCATCATAATACTGCTTGCACTGGGAGCAGGCGGCGCGATATACTGGTTCAAGTTTAAACGTAACAGCGGAGAAGCATATGATGATTTGCAGACAGATGATGCGGAAGCAGAGGCTGAGTATGACGAGCTGAACGGGAACGAGGTCAACGAGGACGAGCTTGACGAGGAAAATGACGATAATGTGAGTAAATAGTCTGGTTCAGGTATGGACTTTTGCATTATTTTATGATATACTTTTCTATAACTTGCAGATAAATTGCGAACTATATGTATGGGATCTATATTTATGCGAAAATAAGGAGATTTGATCTATGAAAGAACTGATATACCCGCAGGACAAATATAAAATGAACTGGATTGATGGCAATACAGAATGGGGCACTGTAAAATGTGAGCTTCCGCTCGATGTTGAGGTCAAGCGCAAGCAGGAAGGCAATGTAATAAAAGAGAAATATTCGTTCATAAACAACACTGATAAGGATATTTTCACCAAGCTGACGGACATCGGGATATACACGCCGTTTAATGATGAATACACCACTGCCACCGAATGCATGACCAATAAATGCCATGCACATATTTGGTGCGGAGGTGAGGTATCATATGTTATGGCTCTGCGAATGGGAGGTGGCGCGCCGCATTTGGGAATGGTCCTCAACTCAGGTTCGCTTGGCGGATACAGCGTGGAGCGCGATATATCAAAAATGAGCAATGACCGCGGAGATTTTATCATGCATCCTTCGCCGTTTTCTCTCGCTCCCGGAGAACGATATACTATTTCATGGACATTATTTTTTCACGGCGGCAAAGAAGACTTTTATAAACAGGCCGCGGTACACTGCAAACAATTCGTTGATGTCCGTACCGAAAAACATGTACTGTTCAGAGGAGAGGACTCAAATATCGAGATAAAAGCCAACTTTGCCTTTGCCCACAATGATGTGGAAATATTACTCGGAAATAATCCGGTGCATTTTTCAATCAAAGACAACTCGGTTTATTTTAAAGCGGATACAGGATCTCAGGGCGAGATAAAATACAGCATATGCATAAGCGGCGTTCATACGTACTTAAGACTGATCGTTATGCCGGCGTTTTCCGAGCTTGTAAGATCGCGCTGCCGGTTTATTGCGGAAAAGCAGCAGTATCACAACAGGAACAGCCATCTTGACGGAGCATATTTGATTTACGATAATGAAGAAAAGACGCTGTTTTATTCTGACGCGTACGACTGCAACGGCGGACGTGAACGTATATGCATGGGCATTTTGCTTGCATCATATTTACAAAGCGCGCAGGACGGTCAAGCGGAAAGATCCCTTTTAAAATATATTGATTATGTTAAAAGGGAGCTTGTCGATGAATGCACCGGAGAAGTATATAATGACTACATGCGCGATAACAGCTATAAACGTTTATATAACGCGCCGTGGTTCTCTTTATTTTATATAGAATTATATAAATTGTATAAAAAGCAGGACTATTTACATACGGCCTATAAGATCATAATGTATTATTATGCAAACGGCGGCGAGAAATTCTATCCTATAGAGCTTCCGTCGGTACAAATCATAGATTGTCTGAAAGCGGAAAATATGATCTCCGAAGCAGCGGCTCTGACGGCGCAGTTTATCCGCCACGCGGATTACATCTGTGATACCGGCACAAATTATCCCGCTTCGGAAGTTAATTATGAGCAGAGCATAGTTGCGCCGGCAGCGGATATTTTATTAAATGTATATTCGCTGACAAATGATAAAAAATATCTTGACGCTGCGGAAAAGCAGCTTGAAATACTTGAATTGTTCAACGGCTCACAGCCCGATTATCATCTGTATGAGGTCGCGATCCGCCATTGGGACGGATATTGGTTCGGGAAGAAAAAATTATACGGCGATACATTCCCTCATTATTGGAGCGCTCTCACCGCAAATGTATACTATAAGTATGCAAAGCTGACAGGCATCAAAGAATATTTCAAAAAGGCGGAAGCTGCCCATAGGGGTGTATTGAGTCTGTTTATGCCTGATGGAAGCGCGTCATGCGCGTATGTTTATCCTGTTTCCGTAAACGGAGAAAAAGCGGGATTTTATGATCCATATGCCAATGATCAGGACTGGGGATTGTATTATATGTTGAAATACAGTTGTAAATACTGATAAGATGTATTTTTGAAATACAGAACAAACAGTTATATAAGCAGAAAAAGACAATTAATTTAAGTGTTAACGAAAGGAGCAACGAAAATGACAGAACAAAAGATACCGGATTATGAAACAATAAAGGCTGCTGTTGCGGGCGAAAAATGGGCGCTGGAAAAGGTCGTTGACTGTTTCAGTGGTGAGATAGACAAGCTCTCAACGGTAACAAAACAACTCCCCGATG
>CALXRY010000107.1 GCA_944390955.1 uncultured Clostridia bacterium
AGGGCAGAATGCCCGAATGAGTGGTATCACAAAAATACCGTCACATCAAGGGTTTACGCAGCAAGCTGCTCCAAAGAACGCCCTGACGGGCGCCCTTGACATGCCGGAATTTTTATGATATATTGTAACTGGGGCAGGACGAATGCCCTGCCCTGAAAAAAATATAATTTTACCACAGGAGCTTAATTTACAGAAAAAATTTCGCACGCCCACGGAAACCCGGCAAGGGCGGCAGGCGGCGGCTTGCCGCCTTTTTACGTTTTAACGTTAACATTTGTTAACAAGAGCCGGGGGGCCTGCACGTTGTGCACCTTGCTTGTTTATTTTTTTATTTATCCATGTAATAGAAGCCGCACTGGACGATCTTTATTACATCTCCTTCTATTATATATCATTATATCTTATATACTAAAATCCACGAACAATATGCTCAATTTATACGCAGCAATATTTATGATATGTAAAATTTAAATCTTATGTTCTTTTCTGACAACCGATATTTTTCACGAAGCTCCGGGCCACATGAATATGAACCTATCCCTGAATTTTTATAATCTATTCTTATAATAGTGGAATTATCCTTCATAAGCTCATTTGTATGCAATGCTTTTGTAATGGCATCCGCGCTGTAATGTGAAACATTGAATTCAAAAATATCATCTGTGCTAAATTCCAAACTATTGTGTATTTTAAGATATTTACAGTTTGTATGGTTTCCATGCTCCTGCGGCATTATATAAGGAATATATTCTTTGTCTGCATCGCTTTCAAAAAAGCCTGTTGTTGTATGAAGGTTCATATCACAATAGTTTTCATATGGGCCTTTGCCAAAATATCTGAATTTATCATTTTCGTATGGCAATCTGAACTCAAAGCCTATTCGCTGCAGCCACATGCAATTATCACGCACTTTGCCGTTTAAATCAATGCATACACTTCCATCATCAAAAAATGCATACGTCACCGAATACCTAAAAAACGGCGACCTTCCAACTCCTGCAAGGCTTTTATTTATTGTTATAATATTATCCGAACATTCGATTGAATACAGCTTATCAAAGATCCTATCAATATTCTCTCCTTCCCAGACATTTTCATGTCCCCATTTTTGCTTTATTGTACGTTCATTATCAATAGGTGCACGCCATGCTGTAAGCTTTACCGGTTCTTTCAGGAGATTCAGTCCGTTTTTTTCTATCTTTACTAAATCACCCGTATGCTTAGATATTTCATATCTCATATATCCGCTTTCCGCCGTAAAAGCGTGAGTTGATTCGTATACTGCAGCCGCAGCCTCTGCCGGTCTATTTGCAGCCATTTTTGCCGAAAGCTGAAATTCCTTCATAGCGCATACTTTACTGTCATCATCGATTGTGCGGCACACAAGATACGCTCCCAACTCGCAATGATCAACAGTCTTTATGTTTAGCTTTATACTCTCCTTTGGTTTTGCGGAAATGCGTTGTTCTGTAATATCAACGATTTTTCCGTCGACCATAGTTTCAAGCTTCAAAATATATTTTTTCAGGTCTGTAAAGTCATACAAATTTGTAACTTTAAGCTCATCGCCCTCAAGAGAAAAGTCAACATACTGATATGCATATTTAGTATTTAATGACCCTGCTTTAAATTGTCTGTCATATGTCACCAGACCATCTGCGCAAAAATTAAAATCCGAGGTCAATTCTTCAAAATCGCCTCCATACTTGGGCACTCCGTTTTCAACATATGTATGATCTGCCCATTCCCATATACATCCGCCTATAAGCTTAGGGTATTGATATATTATATCCCAATAATCCTTTACATCTCCCGGGCCGTTTCCCATTGCATGGCTGTATTCGCAAAGAAAAAGCGGAAGACACATTTTATCATTTTGTGCATATTCCTCTATTTCCTCATATGAAAGATACATTCTGGAATATATATCCGCTCTGTAATAATATGGCGATCGTTCTCCGCCATCCATATAAGCAGTCCGCGACGCATCCTCGCAGTGGATAAGCCGCCTATTATCTTTTTGCCTCAGCCACTTTATCATCTCATAATTATTATCGCAATGTCCGCTTTCATTTCCGGTAGACCATGCAAAAATACACGGGTGATTCTTATCGCGCTCGTACGCTCTTTCCATTCTGTCTATATATGCATCTTTCCATTCCGGCAGATTCCCTATCCACTCGGGATTGGAATTAAGACAATCAAATCCTGCGTACCCGCCCTCAGGATAGCGAGCGGTAAATCCGTGCGTTTCCAGATCTGTTTCGAGCATGACATAGAATCCCATTTTGCTGCAGTATTCCAAAAACTTTGGTGCAGGCGGATAATGCGAGGTCCTTATGCAGTTTATATTAAGTTCCTTCATAAGTTTAAGATCCTTGATAATATCCTCATCAGTCATTGTATAGCCGTTTTCAGGATGTGTATCATGATGATTTATACCCTTAAGCTTGACTTCCGTTCCGTTCACGGTAAAAGCCCCTCCGGAATTTATCCCATACTCTACAAATCCCACGCTCTGATAAATTATTTCACCTCCGAACTCAAATATAAGCTTATAAAGATAAGGCTCTTCGGCATTCCACCTGACAGGGCTGTCGACCTTGAATTCTGCGGTTTGCCTGCAGTGCTGTCCAGCAATCATTTTGCCTTCTTGATTCAATAATTTTATGTCTGCCTCACCTTCAAAACGGATACATATTTTATCGTTTGATGTCCGGATATCGATATCGCCTATATGTCCCTCAGGTCTTGATAGGATATACACATCTCTGAATATACCATTGTATCTAAAACAATCCTGATCCTCAAGATAGCTCCCAAAACACCATTTTCTTACCTTTGCACATACACTGTTTTCTCCGCTGTGCACTAATTCTGTAATATCAAATTCCGCCTGAAGCCTGCTGCCCTGTGAAAATCCCGCAAACGTTCCGTTGATATATAATTCAAGACACGAATCCACCCCTTCAAACACAATGTAATAACGCCTTGTCATATCATACAGCTCAAACTTTCGACTGTATACCCCCATCGGATTATGCGTGGGAACATATGGAGGATCTACAGGGAACGGATACGTAACATTTGTATAGGACGGTCTCTCATAGCCGCGGCACTGCCAGCATGACGGAACATCTATCTTGTCTTTTCTGCTGTATTCAATATTAAAATCATTTTCATAAAATTCAAAGTCCCACACACCGTTAAGAGTAATGTATGAATTTTTATTTGCTGGGATGTAATATGCGCGCTGCTTCATTTTATTTTCATGCACATATCGCGGATCTTCGTATTTTCTCATCGCTGCCTCCTATTGTTTTATATTATTTCTGTATTCTGTTGGTGTAACTCCAACATTTGCTTTAAAAACGCGTATGAATGTCGTTCTGCTCTGATATCCGACCGCATTGTATATTTCCTCGATTTTCATATCAGTATTCTCAAGCATTGATTTTGCCTTGTCTATTCTCAACCCCGCCAGATAATCATGGAACTGAACCTTACTTTTCTTACTGAACAATTTTGAAATATATTTTGCATTAGTCCCGAAATGCTCAGAAATCGAATCAAGACATAGTGAGCTGTCGGTATAATTGTCCTTGATATAATCCATGACATCCTCAATCCATATGCCGCCATCATCATAATACGTGCTGCGTTCAAGCAGCTCAAGCACGTCGAGTATAAATGCACATATCTGGCTTTCCGTCATGCGCATGATCTTTTCGTACATCACCGCCTCACTGTTTCCGCCGAAAAGTTTGCACGTATCTATACCCTTTATCGAAAATGACATAAAAATCGCATGAACTATATTCACGTACAGCCGCTTCATATTATCGGAGCTCACTCCGTGCGTTACATTGTTTACCATGATCTTTTCTATATGGTCTCTCGCCTTGTCATAATTTCCCGCAAGCATATTATTTATGATAACATTTTCGTCACTCAGCTTATAATAAATATTCTCCGTCACTATATTCTGAATTTCAAGATCAGGAATATCATCAACGATAAATCCTGTGATTTTTTGATTAACATTATCATATGTTTCTTTTAGACCCTCAATACCGTAATGTATCCCTCCGTCCGCAATCTCAATTTCTATATTTTTATCATTCTGCTTGACAATATTTTTTATATTATCGAGCTCATTTATAACCGTTTCTTCATCTATGTCATCCTCAAGATTCATCAGCATGAACAGACTTTCGTCCACCGTGGGAAGAATATATATATCATACTTATCAGAGAAATACTGCTTTATCATATCGTATATTTCACCGCAGAAAATGTGATACTCCCTGTACTGCTGTGATATGATGTTTATGTGCTTGATCCGTACCAACACAGCCATAAAATTATTATTAGCAAACATCCTGAGCTCGTGATTGTTAACCTGCTTATTATTCAGCAGATCTATTATCCGCCTTTCCTTGGCTGATTTTGACGCTCTGGATATATCCTTTTTGATTTTTCGGTTCTCCTCTGAAAGACGTATTATTGCGTTTTCTATTTCCCTTGCAGACTGTGCTATAGATGCGACCTTGGTCCCCTCATTTGCACCCAGGGCACTTATTATATTATTAAACGGCGTATGGAGCTTATTTGCAAAGAATAAGGAAAGTGCTGTAAGAAGCACAAACATGATCAACGTTACTGCGACTATTCTTGCCGTACTGCTGTTGACCATACTGCATATGTCCTCAAGCGGCACCAGTATCACATACGCATAATCCATAAGATTTGGCGAAGCCGTATGCGAAAGCACAAGATATTCATTATTATTTCCGTCCGTATATTCTATAGATATATAATCTTCTTCAACGAGCTTTCTCCATATTTCGCTTTCATCGTCAAACAGGTCTATCGAACTGTTTATGCCGGAATACATCTTTTTAGTCTTTTTGTTGACAAAATAAATTAATGTATTCGGAGTGAAATTATTACGTGTATTCTTTTCAACGATCTTACTCAGATCGATGTTCATTATAAAAAGATTGTTTGACGCTATATCTCCTATTGACGAAAAGACTATCGGCATGACGTATTTAACTTGATTATCGCCATTCGACATTTCCGTAGGCGGCAATTGAATTATGCTCCCTATCGGATAGCGATAATTTTCCCAGAAAGTATCATCATAATCACTATATACACACATTACATCAAAATATTTGTCAATGGAGGCCTTTCCGTTAGTTCCAAGTGCAAAGTCCGCCTTTTTGTTTATCATCACCATGCTCTCAACAAATTCAATATCATTTTTCATATCGTTCATACGGCGAAGGACCCTTGCAGAATCCAGATCGGATGGCGAGGTCTCGGCAGTAAATACATTTCTGAAGTTATCATCTGCGAGCCAATTTGACATATTTATCGCATACTGAATATCCATGTCATTATTTTTAAAAATCTCATCAAAATAATTAAAATAAAAATTCTGATACAGTTTATTATAATTTCTAATATTCATCTGATGATTTATAATTATAATAACGGACATCAGTATAATCGGTATACTAAAATACATCAGTGTTCTTATCTTGAACATTGATCCAAGCGATTTTTTAGAAATCTTCATATAATTTTAATCTCCGTCAATTTTTGTATTTGCAGTATGAAAGCCCGCTGTATGTATAAACATCTTCTCTCCACATTTTAGATGCAGCTTGACTCCGAACGGGACTTTTGTAAATGTACACAGTTTTCCGTATTTTTTCTCACATTTTATATATATTGAGCTGTTGGATATCGGTATTTCGATCTCAAAATACAGAAGCTCCGAAGGCATCCTTATATCCGCACCATACTCCTCATTTGGGATTATTGTTTTGAAACCTGCAAGGCTTTCATAAAGCCATATTCTCGCCGCAGCATACATAGGATGATTATGAGAATTCATTCCGCCATGCTTTTTCAGTTCAAAACGCTCCCATATTGTAGTAGCACCATTTGCAATCATGTATCCCCATGATGGATATCCGTCTCTTGTCATGAGTCTCCATGCAGTATTGGTATATCCGTACTCCGACAACATTTTTAAAAGCATGGGTGTGATTATATTTCCTGTCTGTATGCGGTACCCTGCAGATACCGCTGCTTCATTCATAAGTTCTGCAGCACGGGCTGTATATTTCTCCGGAATGATCCCGATAAACAGCGAAAAGGCCTGGCATGCTTGAGATCCGTTGTATACAGCTGCCGTTCGCTTATTGAACCATTTGTCGATGTATGCCTCCTTAACGTGTTCCGCAGCCAGTCCGAACCTTTCCACATCCTCAGTTCTTTCAAGTAGTTCAGCAAATTTCACAAGCAATTTATAATTAAGGTAGTGGCATCCCGTCGATACCATGATCCCAGGTATAAACAATGATTCGGCTGCCTGTGTATCATATTCTTCAAGTTTTTTCTTATCTGAACCCGCCATCACCGACACCGAACGGCAACAGTCCTCCGGTCCTGCCCAGTCCCCGTAATATGAATACTCAACTATACCTCCCTGCGCCCTTGATGCAAGATAGTCATTCCATTTAATAAAATTACCATAATATTTACTTATAATTCCTGTATCGCCGGTTTTGATATAATATTCATATGCCGCAATCAGGAATGAAGAACAGACCGGATCGGCAGGTCGCTCTCCATACACAAACGGTGCCGTACATGTTATCCTGCCTTCCTCGTCCTGTTCATTCACAATATCGCCTATTATCTTTTCAAAAAGCCTTTCTGTATCAAATTCATACGGCATTGCAAGAAATCTCACAGTGGCATCATTCAGCCAACCCATCCTCTCATCTCGTTGAGGACAATCACTCGCAATTGAATGAATATTGTTCCGCTCTGTGCGAATAGCGCACGCGTAAAACTCGTTTACAAGTGCGTTTCCGCATTTAAAAAAGGCCTTATTATCTATGTCCGTATAAAAATTCAGCGCCGTAACTTCGATATCACAGGCAGATGCTCCCGTTATCTCCAATGAGGCATATCTGAATCCGTGATATGTAAAATATGGTGAATAATCTATTGTTCTTTCGCCGCTTCTGCTGATATACGTGTCTTTAGCCTCAGCACTTCTAAGAGATGCGGTGTACAGCTCACCGCTTTCGTCTGTCTCCTCGGCATGGCGTATAACAATACGCGCCCCGTTTGGGCTTTTTATTATCCCTCTTATCCTCACCGTCCCCGCAAAATTTTCACCAAAGTCATATATTATTTTTCCGTTTAAACGGTAGCTGCGGATCGGCTGTATCTCGCGTTTTATACATACAGGCTCTACGGTCTGGGGTACGAGCCTTCCCGCAGAAAAATCTGAATACCGCACCCCTTTTCCGTTTTTTAATCCGAGAGTACACCATGTACTGTCTTCCCTGTTTTCATTATACACCTCGCCATTGAACAGATGTGCGTATTCAGCTGCTCCGGTGTCGTAGCTCCAGCTGTCGTCGGTAGGCACACATATCTCAGTGCCGTCATCAAAATACATCGTAAGCTGCGCATTAAGACATATGTCCCCCATAAATTCTATTTTCCTATCTGTCGATAAATTATTCAGATAGCGTCCGTAATTTTTTCTCCAACCGCTGCCTACGGCGATACCTATGATATTTTCCCCGATTTTTAATGTATTCGTATTCAACACAGACGTAATATACTGACATTCTTTTCGGTAATTTGTGAACACAGGTTCAAGTCTGAATGGATCTGTCTCTTGACCGTTGATATATGCCTTATCAAGCCCAAGACCGCAGTGATAAAGTACTGCACGCTTTGGCAGCTCTTTGATTCTAAAATGCTTTGTAAAATACAGCACGCTGTTTCCTTCGTCCTTTTCTGCGCATATCCATCGTCCCTGCCATTCATCGAACAGCGCCGTTTTAAAATATGAGTAAGCTTTTCGGCTTTTTCTGTTCATATTATCGGTCAGTTCGATCTCCCAATTAATATACGCACCGGATGGAAGCGTGCTTCCGCAGTATACTGCTTTCATTTTATGTGTTTTAACAGATCCGCTGTCCCACAGTATCTTATCTTCAAATCTGACAATAATGCGGTACTGTGACTGATACGAGCCGTCGTAATCCGTCACCGCGCTCCAAGTAAATACCGGATGCTGATTTTCCGATATCGCATACCGTTCCTTCGTATAATTCACCTTTAAATTCACAGGCTTAAATTTCATGTATTTTCTCCTTCGCAATTATAGGATTGAGCCGTTAGCTCAATCCCATAGCTTGCGTTTGATTATAACATATTTTTTTATTTTTGTCACTTGGATCTTATTCCAATATACTTACATTTTTAATCGGTTTCATTTGATCCAAACCATCCCAAACAAACCCCTTAATGATCAGGTCTGCAGTATCGTATCCGAATGACTCCATGTCGATATTAGCTGTATATCTTGTGATTTCATCTTCGTTTTTAATACCGTCAGCCTTGGCACAGACAAGCATCTCGCCGCTTTCTTTATTATAAAGAGCAGCTATAACAGCTATGTTCTGTCCGTCATATCCCGATACCGCAGGCACATCTGCTTGGAAGCTGACGTTCCCCTCAGCCTCCGACAATGCTGTGATTTCATTCCCCTCGCTAAAGAATCCGGATGTTATTTCCGTTTCTGTAATTGAATACGTTTTTGATGCGAGTCCATCCTCGGAAACTGCCTTAACGTACATTCCGCTCGCAAGATCGTCGCCGCTCAAGGCTTTCGTCCCATCCGAATAAAAAACAGCAAGCTTTGCATCCGTTTCTATACTGTCTGTAATCTCTTGTACAGACATATGTCCCGAATATGTTATTTCCGCATAATCATTATCTATTCTAACCTTTTCGGATGCCATAGATATGTCGGCATCAATAAGGCTGTTATAGCTCTGCGGCGTATAAATCTTCACATCAGAGAGCCGTACTGTCAGAGTTTCATCAGAGCTCCTCGGAACCGTTCCTACCATAATCGACGATATTCCGCCGCCGTATCGTACATCGTTTGACCGTGTGCCTATTTTGAAGCTTCCATCCTCTTGAAGGGCAACTCTGCCGTCTGCGTGTCCTATTGTTTTATCGTTGGGAAATATTTTAGAGCCATTTACATAAACACCGTCTATGTATCCCTCTCTGCCTCCCTTGACAAATCTCTGTACAATGCTTACGGTGTACTTCTTGCCTGGTACCCATTTAAGCCCGGTTTCCTGAGCAGGAATGCTGCTTACGCCGTAATTTGTATACATACCGCCAAGCTTTATATCGCCCGTTTCCGTAAAATGAACAGAATTTGCCGCATAGGGCAGCTCTACACTGTAGAGCGCGTTATCCATGCCCGAATCACCGCGCGTTATCTTGTATCCAGCATTCCTTATCGGAACGTTATGAAAAACAGAAACTGTTCCAAGTTTATCTGCTTCAAACGTCACCGTTGTAACGATCGGCTTGCCCGACAGTGCATCACTGCCTATTGACGCCTGAAGCTCTGTTGAATAATTTGTACTCTCGGTGTAATGAGAACGGAGATACGAATAATTGTCTGAGCTATTTTCAAGCAAATATACAGGCTCCCCATTTTCCGTTATTTTCGTCTTATTCGTATTGATATTATCCTCATCATACTTTATATCACTTCCAAGCCTGCCGTATGTCTGAACCATAGCAAATCCGGCCGCTTCGATATCGCCGCTTATAAGGGTGCTATCCTCAAGCTGTGCGCCATTCTCTTCAATAGGATTGTACGCATATTTGAGTCTGATGCTGTAGAGTTCTCCAGACGGCGACATCAAGTAAGTATTATCCGTCGCATAAGCATTTTCAGGCATTTCGCTTCCGTCAATATTTACCACGGTCATTCCATTTGTTGCAAAGTCATCCAGGAAATCCTGCACACTTGTAAGCGGCTCAACACCGGATACAGTCATTGTTTCGTTATCCACAGTATAGATATCCGACTCCGGTAAATCCTCCGCATATACTGCCGTAAAACCTCCTGTGATCATTGCGGCGCTGAGCATAGCCGACAATAATTTTTTCATATTGATCATCCTCCTTGCTTTATGATAATAAAATATTTAGTTCTTTATGGATAGAATCATGTCCATCAGCATTTGACCGTCAGCTACAGATGCTACGATCACATGCAGGTATGAATTGTTGACATCCGGTAGGAACGTATTATAATTTATGTCGGTGCATTCTCCCTCTGTATGTATTATTTCATCTGCTATTACAAAGATATCTGCTCCGGCAGAATCGCATATGGTTATTCTTAGCCTCACCTCCTCAAGCCTGCCGACGCTTTCGCTTATTCTGTATCGTTCCCACGAGCTTATGCCGGACTTTGATATCTCGCTTCCATATTCATGATATATCTCGACCTGCGCCCCTATCGTTTCCGGAAAGCAAAATAGCACCGCTGCCGCAAAAACTGCCGTCAAATTTCTTTTATTCATATATTATCACGTCCCGTACATTTCCGTACCGTGTTGTCAGAACTGCGCGGTCATATTCAAATTCCAAACTATCGAGAGAAACTGCATCGGTAGTTTTTGATACCGAATGATAAATATATGCTTTTGTATTGGAATCAGTTGGGAATACAGAGATACTGTTGCTTCCGGCTATTTTAAGCTTCACTACGGCTGACGGATACTCCGGCGACCTATAGATCAAACATGCACTGCCATAAGAATTTGACCATCTGCTTTGTGCCGCCTGTGCTGACGACCCCAGCTCAACTGCCTCGATTATATACTGCGCCGGCCTGTCCTCCGTATATTCTGAATTTTCAAATATGGCAACACTGTCGTTATAGCCTTCTGTGTACCGTTCTCCATCTATGCTGAATATACGGCGGTATTTTTGTATGACTCCGTCGTAGGTCCACAAAGTCAGCACATCGCCGCTTCTTAATTTTGATATATCTACGCCTTCGGCCGCAGTAAATGAGGCTGCCGCTCCATTATACATCCCCACTAATTCCGGACGGACTTCGCCCTCGTCTTCATCATACACTTCAACTATCCGATCAAGAACGAATGCCTGAGTCAAGTGCTGCTCATCATAAACAGAATTCGTCTCAGATTTATGCTCGTATACGCAGATATCGGCCGTATACATATTGTCGGAATTGTATATTGCCAGATAAGAAGGCTTTGATGATGCCGCTATTGGACGGTCGGAAATATTTTTTATCCGAATATTCTTTTCGTCCACGCTCCCGTCTGTATTCAGCGGAACATCTATCACAGTACCGTCCGACGTCATATTGTATTTATAATTCACGGTCATCCCGAAGCCATTATATACGCATACAACATCGCCTTCAAAAATCTTATTAAGCGTAAGAGGCTGAGACATATCAGCCTCCGGCTCAGGCATCTCTCCCGTTGGTACATATACTGCGCTTATCTCGCCGGACGCGTTTATTCTGTATGAAATAAGCTGCGGCTTGAAGGCTCCGTTTCTCTGCATTTTACTGTAAAGCTCGTCGTAATCCCCCCTGATGTCGTTTATTGTGAACATGTCTGCAAAGGCTATCGTTTGCGTGATATTGTTCAGAGTAACTATTTTGGCATATGCCTTATCCTCATTTTCATCATTAAAAATCTTTGCAGCATATCCATAAAGCTGCTCCGGCTCGCTGTATTCACTTACCAGCCCGACAGCATAGCCGTAATGATCCAGCCCTACCATAGCCTTGACACCTGTATGTATCTGTGAAAAGTCAAAGCTTTTTATTGTTTTTACAGTTTCCTCTGCGACCGTCATCGAAAAATCATCCTCTGAAAAAGCCGATACTGTTCCATTTAATCTTATGTCTGAAACAACGGCTTTTATAAATTCGCCGTCACGGCTCCTCCCGACAGCTATAACGTCGCCCTCGGAAACATATGCAAGCTTTATCCGTTTCCCGTTCTTTACTATCTCTACCTTTGGGATATCCTGCTCTGTATCGAGCTTGATACTGCTCCATGTAAGTGAATCGAGCACAGTGCTGTTGTCAAGATTGACTTTAGCAGCAATTATATACTCGTAGTGCTCGATCATTACAACATCATAAAACGAATCATTATCGGAATCCGTAAATGATATTTTACCGTTATCACTCATTATATCATCTTCTGTGATTTCATAACAGTTCCGCCCATTGTATATAAAATCTGCATACTGTGATATTCTTATTATTTTTGCCGCACCGTTCTCTATATATTCCACGCTTCTCAGATCGGTGCTCACATCTGTGACTGAATCAAAAAGCACTTCCTTTATATTTGTCTTTGACGTATTTACAATTACACTTATCAATGTATTTTCATACTCGTCTGCACGGTAATAATATCTTACACTGCTTCCGAGAAGCTCTGAATAATCAATATCTCCCGACAGATATATATTGTCTATGCCGCCGCTGCCGCTTATTATGATTTTTCCTGTCCCGGGAGCGCTCCTTCCTCCTGTTACAGTCTCGCCCGCAGCAGTAATTGTTCCTTCATCTCTATATACGTCAAATATCCTGTTCATCAAAACCTCATCGCTTTTTTGGATCCCGCTCTGCGCAGTCAGATCATAGCACGGCAGTTCAAGCGCCGCGATCAGGATCTCCTCAGCAGCTTCAATCGTCACTGTGTCACTGCTCCTCAATCCGTATATATTCGCTTTATCTATTATATTTCCCCCTTCATAATAAAAAAACGAAGCATCATTGAATCTGTCATAGCCCGCAGCACGTAAGATGACCGTTTTGAATTCCGAATAAGTGACGCCGCTTGACGGGTCAAATATCAAATCACTTCTGCCGAGCATAATGCCGCTTGCGGCTGCCTCTGCAATATAATCCTTAAACGGATTATCGTCAGTAACATCAAGAAACATGCATTCTTTTTCCGACAGTATATGTCCCGTCAGCTTCAACGCAATTGCCGCTGTTTCGCCTCGCGTGATATTTCCATCATCACCGTAGCTTTCATCAAGGATAGAAAGCTCGTATAATATATCATACTTTCCATCTGCATATGCCGACACCTCAAATGCCGCTGCCGAGAGCAAAACAAGACATAAGATCGCTATCTTTTTCAGCATATATCATTCCTCCCCGCTACAAGCATCCAAAAGCCTGTTTATCACAACTGCCGCCATGGCTCTCGTCGTATCAGCTTTTGGGTCAAACGCGCCATCGTCCGTTCCATTCATGATTCCGGCATTACATACGCGCCGCACGGAAGCTTCGGCATAATCGGAAATATTGTCATAATCATCAAAAATTACGGCTGTGTCATCTGTGTTTATTCCCAAATATTCAAGCAGTCTTGCGGAAATCACTGCCATATCTTCTCTTGTAATGCACATCTTGTTACCAAAGTTTCTGTCATCTATGCCTTTTACTATCCCCAATGCCTGTGCAACAGCAGCATACGGATAGCTCCAGTCCGCGTTGTCAAGATCATCGTATACAATACCTTTTACATCGGCCTTCAACCCAAAGGCGCAGACGATCATTTTTACAAATTCATTTCGCGTAACAGCTCTGTTCGGTTCAAACTCCCCATCGCCTGTCCCGTTTATTATATTTTTTGATGCAAGTGCCATAATTGCATCAGCCGCCCATTGGACCTTCTCAATATCATTAAACTCGACATCCTGTCCGTGATCAGGAGTTTCCGTCGCCTCAGGTGTTTGTGAAGGCATCGGTATATTCGGAATCACCTGAGGCGATGATACTCCGCTTCCGCCTCCGGAATTTCCGCCTCCGCCCGAGACCGGCCGTCTTGTTGGTACAGGCGTTTCACGAACTTCATCTGCAGCCTCCGATACCGCATCACTTAGCGCATCAATACTTTCCCACTGCTTCCCCGCAACAGCCGTGCCAACGATCCCCATCTGATAATCCGTAAGCTGTGAAACGTCTATATCAAGAAGCTCACTGTACTCAGAAAGCAGCTCCTTTATATCTTCTCTTGTAGATGTATTGAATCTTATCAGGGCAATCGTCTCTGTCATACTTTTCTCAAATTCAGAAATACTTTCATACGGCAGCTCCTCGGCAATCTCATTCAGCAGCAGGCTGCTGTCGCTGAGCTTTTTATAATCCTCCCTATTCCCCAGGAGATAGCTGCTTTCCGCCCTTGCCTTTATATCTTCAGCATCGCTCTTGTCAGCGGCATTAAGTCCGGCAAGAGCGATCGATTTATGGTACAGCTCTTTTATATCATCGATAGTTTCTGCTCCGTCCTTAACAAAAATCCCGGCTGCTTCCTGCGAAAAGCCGTCATTTTCAAAATCAAATTTAAAGAGTACGTTGTACTTTTCAAGCATGTTTTTAACCGATGATGCATCAGCACCATTTATTTCGGCAATCGCTGTTTCTATCTGTCCCTTGCCGAAAACGTATCCTATCGGATCGCTGTATGCCGGAGATCCGTTTTGATATATAACTGAATTAAAAACCGGTCTGAATACAGCGCGTATATATTTGCCTTCACATTCGTTCCCTATAATATATTTACTGCCGGATGCTTCGCTTATTTCAGTATATACCCCGTCCGGGGTATCGGACATCTCCCATGTTATGCTCATGCTGCTCAACTCAGCCGTACCCTCATACGTATAGTCCGCCGTTATCTCCGCACCGATAACCGGATCGCCATTCAGAGGAGCAGGTATGATAGTATTTTCACCAAACACCTCGTATATTTCCTCATCGGTATATATGCTCTCCACCTCTTCATGAGTGAGCAGCGATTCAAGGCTCTTTACTATATTTGCTCCGCATTTTTCAAGCTTTTCGTTTCTGAAAAACGAATCTTTCAGATAAAAAACCGGTCTGACAAGATAATATCCATTTGCGCCGGGGTTTGTTGTATCACCGTTTTCAGCAAACCCAACAGCCAGATGTGCATAATGGCCGTTTTCGCCTACGCTCCTTGATGTTCTCAGCCAATATCCGTTTCCGTCCGCAGATGCATCAACTCCTATTTTAGATACATACTGCTTATATTCCGTTGCCGACGGCAGTGCAATAGGAGCGATTGTTATCGTTTCCTCTGTGAACCCTTCGTAATTGCACGGTTCTGTATTCCACAAATGCATCACGTCCATATGCTTAAACAGTTCCTCCGGAAGCTTTGAAGAAAAATTATTAAATGCAAATTCATTTGTCATATAGTAAGCCAGATTATTCCTGTCGTTGTCATCATATTTTGAAATGGCAGTCGCATATGTTGCATCCGCACGCATATCTATCTTTTTCGCTCCGTAATAATCCTTTGCCATCACAAAAAACATAGTCTCTCCGTTGCTGTCAGTCCGGTCAAGTATTATAAAATCCTTACCTCCGATCCTGAATGTGTCCGCCGGATCCGTTTCCGGCTTCGCACCCAAGCCTATAAGCTTGTTCTGCTTCTGCAGTCCAATATACACCGGATTATCTTTGAGTTCCTTAAGCTTTTGAGCTGCCTGCGTAACGTTTTCATCCAGCTCCTCAAAGCTCGAGAAGCCTCTGTTCCATGCTTCGAGAATTATTACACAAAGTTCGGAATCTGTATACGCACCATTTCCCCAGAAAGAAAAACTCGGTAAATTTGCCCTGAACAGAGCACGAAGTCCCTCAAGCTCCACATCCGCAAATTCACGATACAGCGTTTCTGCTTCGGATTGGGGTGCTGCATCACTGAAGGGATCCGCATCTGCCTGAGACTCTATTGTCTGTATAGAATCGTACGCATATATCTGTTCGGGACATATCATCATTGCAGCAAACGACGCCGTCATGATTATTGATATTATCTTTGATCTCATTGTACTATCTCCTTTCTGCGGCTATTATTTTTCAATAACACTTATACGTGCGGACGAGCTTCCGCTCATGCTCCCCGCCTGTGCATTGTGCAGAGTTATCCGGCAGTCCTCCTCAACGGCCAGTTCCACCGCTTCAAACGCTCCAGAACCGGAATAAACGCCACCGACGCGCGTGCCTACTATCATATTCGCAGAATCATCAATATACGTTATATACTGGTCAGACGCCGCTGTAAACTCGCCTTCGGCATCATAAGCGATACTGTATGAATAATTCCCCGCAGTACCTTCCAACCATATTTGATAAGTCATGCCTTTATGCGCATTGAACGTTACTGTTTCCAGAGGATCTTCAAGCGTATTTGAAATTACAGGCGCATCGATGAAAATAGGATCACTGTATACTGTATCCCCTTTGATGTCTGCATTATACGCATATACGCCAAGCCTTATCCATCTTCCCATATCCGCCTCGGACAAAATATAGCTTGCTTGGTCTGATGTATAAATATCTCCAAAAACACCGTTTTCGCTATTGCTCCTCTGCCATACAAATGCAACATCTGCTGATCTTCCGCCAATCGCCTCATATACGCCGCAGATCTCGCTTCCCGGCTCGGCCTCAATGCTGTTCAGCCTGCCGCTTATATTGATCTTGTTATCTGCATTTGTAATATCAAGTGATATATCTCCTCCGCCTATTATAACATTTTTTATTTCCGGCAGGTCACTTATCTTAACCGCTTCGCTGTAATTCATTTCTCCGATTACCGAATTCGATTTTTTCATCGGAGCAACACCTACTCTTAAATATTTTCCCGATTCATTTCCGCTCACGGTATAATATCTTCCGTCGGCATTTTCGATGTCGGTAAAATTCTCATTGTCATCAGATATCTGCCATTGGTATACTGTACCGCTGCACGCATCATTGTTTGCATCATAATAATGGTATATCGCCTCCAGTCTCTCTGATGCTGACGGAACGCCGTTTAGCCTAATATTCTCTGCAGCCGGTTTTGATATATCCTGCACCGGAACGTTTAACGCCTTGGCTGTATACGTTTTACCTGCATCTGTTTTGTTTGCCGGTGTGACCTGCATAGTTATATAATATCCTATATCATCACTGTCCGGAACATATACAAGCGAATTAGCACCCATAATGGCAGACCACGGTCCTTCGCTGCTTTCCCCCCTCAGCCATTGTATCACCGTTCCGCTTTCAGACCCCGACCCGGAAGATATATACATATATGAACCCTTCATTTCCTCACCGACTATTCCCCGCCCGCTCACAAACAAATTCTCAATCTGCGGTGCGATCGATGAATCGAGAAGCTCATCAAGCTCAGAATCCGTGTACAATACTGTCTGCTGTAAAATATCGCTGTGCTTCCTTATGGCCGATATTACATTATCTCCCGTCTTTGAAATATTGATCTTTACTTTGTTGAAAAAATCATGAGGCAGATAGAATGCCGGTCTTACTCCGCTTGCTCCGTCAGGTTTTCCGTCGCCTGTAAGTCCTGTATTCGGCGGATTGATGCATGCAACAAGCGGATTCCCCGTTACGCCTCTAGTCGTTCTCAGATACCAATACGCATAGCTTTCATCATCCGCATAGCCGAATTTCCCGTTATATTTTACCCATTCTGTTTGAGAAAGCAGTACGACCTTACAGGTTATTTCGTAGTCCTTGTTCCATTCAAATGACGGTCCGCCGCCCTCGGTAAGATATGTATGCTCCATAAGATTGTCTATGATCTCCTGAGGGAGTCTTTTTATCGATGTATCGGTCAAAAAGTCATTATTAAGCCAATATCCTATATTATTTTCATCCTGAGGATCAAACGGTGAAATCCCATCAGGATCAAATTCTCGTCTTGTATAATACTTTTCCGTCAGTACAAAAAATCCGTCCTCCGTATCATCAAGAAGAATGAACCTATCGTTGCTGCCGTCAAGCTGGAATATATTCTCTATCGGAGCTTTTCGCTGCGAGTCTGCAGGAACGCTTATTATTCTTTCTACGTTTGCTGCATCTGCACCTATATTACCAAGAATACAGCATGCCGCAGCAGCACATATAAATTTAAGAAAACATTTCATCGGTTCTCACTCCTGACGTATTCCTTCATGACCAATTCCAAATCGGTCTCATCTATAACGCTGTTTCTATCCAGATCGGCACGACAAGTATATACGTCGATCTCAGTCCCGACTTTGACTCCCGTCTCCGCTATGTCAGCTATTGTAATACTCCCGTCAGCATTCACATCGCCTATCGCATGCGGACCGCAAACAACGCTCCATTCACTTCCATATGGCACAGCTCCCATATCCGTTGTGCTCTCTTCGCTCCAGTCAAGCTGTATGCCGGCATCTCTTGCAATACTGCTTTCAGTAAGTTCAAAATTTGCATTTTCCCAATCAACAAAACCGACCTTATCGATATCATTGACATAAAAGCCGCCGTTCTTAACTATCGGTTCATGGACATATACTTCCGATGGAGCTTCATCAGTTGCTGTGCCGGGATCTCGGGCAACATCAAGGCCGGAGATAAGCATATTATGATCAAAGTAAATCCCTCTTGCCTCAGTAAATGCCTGCCCCTTTTTAAAGCCGCCCTTGAATGTTCCGTCTTCGGCACAAACCACAACTTGGATTATATTATTGTAAAATTCTATATTGCTTATATTATCATTACCTCCGCCAAGCAGACCTACATTTTCTTCAAAGGCCATATTGGGATAAATAAACGTATTGTTCCATACGCGCATACCGTCATCCTCCAACTTTACGGAATCAACGGGATTTCCCGTCTGCGGATCTATCGGATAGCTGTGCATCCACGGGAACGACGACCACTGATCTGCCGATGCGCCGAATTTGAACAATCCCGAATATCTCGGTGAAGGTACTTTTTCACCGTTCATATAGTTTTGTGTATACCACCAGACCCAGCCCTCTTCAGGTGTATTCCATATAATATTATGATGGAAGTTTATGTTTGTCGGAAACGGGAACGCAGCAAGCGGCTGCCACGATATCGGATCCATCATCCCGCAGAATTCATTGTAGCTTACCTCCCATCCATTTGTATTGTCCTCAAATTCTATAGCATTGTCAAAGCAATTTTCAAATTTATTCCCATACACCGTTATATTCTTTGCCGGGACCTGACGCAGCTTCCCGTCCTCAGAATACCAATAGCTGAAATTGCAGTATGATGAAATCGCATCAAGCAGATCATGGAAATAATTATTCCGCAGTGTCCAGTTCTCACCTATTCTGACGGCCAGCCCGCCACCCTCATAGTTACAGGTCGTCCCGTTCTTTGAATGCCAGTAATAAAGCGCATTATATACTCCATCAGGCATTCGCCTGCTTTCGTCATCCTGGCATTCAATCATCATCTCAATCCCATCGGTGTATATCGGAAAATCAGTATAATCGCAGTATTCGATAGTTATATTTTTTGAAACATAGGGATCGTCATGGCCTCTTGCCCCGCCGCGCACACCCTCACGGCAGCCTATAAACCAGCAGTTGCTTACGGTCACATCATCGCACCTTGCCCATACCGCTGCAACCGCGGGCATCTCAAATGTGATGCCGTTGATAAATACATTGGCCGAATTTTCCGTTGTAATTCCAAAAAGATAGCTCTCGTTCCCTATAACAGAACCGTTCTGACCTGTTATAGTTCTTCCGTCTATCTTTATTGAATCCAGTACACCCACACGCGGAACACATATCTGTGCCTCATTCGGATCGGATGAACAGTATTTTTCATCTTCTCTCAATCTTATATACATTTTTGAATTCTCGGAGTCATAATAATATCCCTGCTTATAGCCGACCATATTATTTGCCTCGTTTGCGGTATACGTTTTAAGCCCATTCAGAGTCATATATTCAACTACCTGCGTTCCGTCTGCTGTCATTCTGTAAACCTGATAATCAAACGGTATGGAATACAGACCCAGTTCAGAATCTTCAAGCGTCCATTTTATTGATTTATTTTTTATATCTTCCCGCGCCCCGCTTATAATGACCTTATTTTTGCCATGGTTCGCAGCCTTGAAAACAATCGGCTTATCCTTTGTTCCGCTTGTGCGAAGGGTCACGGTCTCATAATAGGTCCCGTCTTCTATGATGACCGTATCACCTGCCACTACGGAATCGGCTGCCTTCTGGATAGTCCTGAACGGCATATCGGCCGTTCCCAAATTTGAGTCGCTGCCAATATCGGAGCTGACATGATATTCTGCCGCATATACCGCAGCACCCGCAGCCGTTACCACTACCATAATCATTAACGCAAAAATAATACGAAATTTTCTATTTGCTTTCATTACAATCCTCCTCGTTTACGAAGACATACAAGTCAGCCTTTTACTCCTCCGATACTTACTCCACCGATAATATGCTTTGACAACAAAAAGAATATTACAAGCGGCGGGACTATCGAAAACATCATCAACACCATATATTTATCCGCCGAAAGCTGAGTCTGCATATTATAAAGCATTACTGCCACCGGCTGAAGCGATTCCTTCTTTAGTATCATATACGGCCAGAAAAAATTCCCCCATGCCCCATTGATAGCAAAAATCGAAACAACAACTATTATCGGTTTGCTGAGCGGTAATATAATCCTTAAAAATATTCCCGGCTGACTGGCTCCGTCCACTCGTGCCGCTTCGACAATCGAAGTAGGTATTGAATTGAAGAAATTCTTGAACAGCAGTATATCAAATGCGCTTATTGCACTCATCATGAACAGCGGTATATATGTGTTTGTAAAATTTATTCCCAGGATCGGAAAATTTGTAAACTCAACATAAAGCGGTATCATATTCATAGAAGCCGGCATGAGCATTGTAAAAAATATGATCTTAAACAAAAAATTTGATCCCAGCGGTTTTACCTTTGAAAATACATACCCTGCCATGCCGTTGAAAACTACGGAACATATCCATGTTCCGATAATTATTATGACTGAATTTTTAAGATATTTGCCGAAGCTCAGCATCCCCCATACCTCAACGATCTTATGAGGCTGAAAGCTTCTTGGGATAATAGTCGGCGGTATCTGCAGAAATTCTTCTGTGCTTTTAAAAGCCGACATGAAAATCCAAAGTGTCGGAAAAATCGTTGTAACGCATACGGCACAGAGAATTAATAAAACACATATGTATATCAGCTTATATTTGGGATTTTTCATATCCATATCATTTATCAATCCTGTAAACAAGCTGTTGTCAATCGCGCGCTTTTTCATTATATCACCTCCGGCCGTACGCCTCAATCATTCATTTTCTTTTCAAGCACCAGATAGACGCCTGTGATCATCACAAGTATAATAAAAGTTATAACACCTGTTGCCATAGCCTTATCAAACTGGAAATATTCAAAGGCATATTTATAGGCAAGCAGTGCCAATGAAGTAGAGGCTCCGTTAGGTCCCCCTCCTGTCATGGCAAGCGGCTGTTCCATTACCTGGAACACTCCTATGATCTGTCTTATAAACAGCAGTAATGCTATCGGATATATTTCAGGAAGCATAATATATCTTAAACGTTTTCGCATACCTGCGCCATCTATCTCTGCCGCCTCATACAATTCCCTATTTATCCCCTGAAGCGCCGCCAAATACATCAGAGTGCTGCCACCGAAGCTCTGCCACGTCATTGTTATAACTATCCATAATATTGATGTCCCTGCATCCTGAAGCCATGGCTGAGGATCTATTCCAAATGATGCTAATATGGTGTTCAACAGCCCCGACTCACCGGGCAGATACAGGTAATACCACAGCATATATACTGCGATACCCGGCAAAACCACCGGCAAATATATTGCAGTTTTGAAAAAAGCACGGATATGGCGAACTTCATTAAGCAGTATTGCGACTATGACCGGCGGCAAAAATCCGACTAAAAGCGAAAATCCCGTGTACTTAAAAGTATTAAACAGTACTTTTGTAAAGTTTGTATCTGTTATAATATCCTTATAATTCTCCAATCCGACAAATTCAAGCATTGTACTGCCCTGCATATCGAACAGAGACTGGTAAAATCCCATAACGATAGGACGCCATATTATGAAATAAGCAAAAACGACAGTAGGAAGAAGCATGAGCCACCCGGCTATATTCTTCATGACCATCGGCTTAAGGCGTTTTATTGACAGTTTTTGATTTTCAAGTTTTGTTTTCATGTTCCCACTCCTTATGCCAAAACATCCGCAAGTACTGCCGGCATAATATCATATATACCGGCAATACCGCATCAAGCATTATATCAGCTCAGCTTATCAAGATGGTTTACCTGAAAATCGTTTGCCATTCTGTTCACAATCGCCTCACAATCTGCATTTTCATCTGTTAACACTTCCTGTATTCCGGCATCGAGAATGCTATAGAGCTCCTGTGTCGCTACGGGCTCCTCCTCCTGGATTATAACATCCTCAAAGCTGGAATAATCGCTGAAGTTCACATCCGGAACATTGGCGTATTCTGATCTGAGTTCGTTTTCAAGCTGCATTCTTTCATCATTGATCCATATGGAAAACGGCACCGTTTTCATTACCGGCACGTTTTCATTATTGTCGGCTTCGAATTCAAGACGCAAATTTTCTTTCATATAATCAGATACATTAGGGCTCTCTCCTATAATATCAAGCCATTTAAAAACAGCATCTACCTGTTCCGGAGTTGAATTTGGTGAGATCATATACACGTTTCCGCCCATAAGCGAATAACGACCCTCCGGTCCGGCAGGAACACGTCCGAAACAAATATCGTCTTTATCCATGCTGTATGTCTTCACAAGCATTCTTTCCGGAACGTGCATAAGATACATTGCCGCTTGGTCAGAGGCAAACAACTTTCTTTGCTCCGTTACGTCTACAAACGAATTGTCCGGAAGCACGTCATATTTCCATTTCAGGTCTTTTATATACTGTAATGCCTCTACACATTCAGGACTGTCAAAGGTCGCTTGCCATTTGCCGTCGCTGTCCTGCTCCATAAAGTCTACACCGTAGCTCCATGCAAGCGATGTGAATATCCAGCCGCCCTGATTATTCATGGTTGGAAAAGAAAAGCCTGCCTGACCTGTTGCATCCTTTATTTTGACAGCCGTCTGTGCAAGCTCATCATATGTAGCAGGATATTGAAGCGAGCCATCCTCATTTACGAGGCCTGCAGTCTCAAACATCTTCCTGTTGCACGCCAATCCGAGTGAATACGCCGTCGACGGGATCCCATACACTCTTTCATCATATGAGACCTTGTCCACAAGCAGCGGATTAAGGTTTGTTGTATATTGGTATTCCTTGCAGTAATCTGTTATATCGAGTGCAAAACCGGACTGTGCTGCCAACGGAAGCTCTGTGTATGAAGAAACGAACAGATTTGGCAGTTGTCCGCTGCTCGCCATCGCAGCAAATTCTTTTGTGCTTATTTGTGTTGTATCCGGAACAATTTCGATATCCGGATATTTTTCGTTCATCATTCTTTTGTATTCATTATAATATTTCACTGTAGCTACATCGGTTTCACTCGGCCAGTTTCCGATAACAATACTTACCTTTTCGTCAGATCCGTTTTGGCAGCCGCTTATCAGCATTGACATCGACATTATTGCAACGCATAGCATAGAAGAAATTATTTTTTTTGTGTTCATCAGGTGTCTCTCCTTTTCTTAATAAAATTTAATGTTACTTATGGTCTCAGGTATTCCGCTTTTCCTGTTTTTTAGTGTAACATACGACCGACACGCGGTCAAGAAGCAAGAATCTCTTGTGTTTCAAAATTCGCCAAACGCATCCACAAACCGCATAGGTATGCGATTATAGATGTGTTGCATTTTATTGGGTGAACGATTTCTGAAACAAGCAATAAAAATGGCACTAGAAAAATCCACTCAAATCTATAGACAAAAAAATATTCTTATGTTAAACTCATAATACAGAACGAACTGAAGAAAGGGGTCATTAAAATGAAAAGAATAAAAGATAAGCAGATTCTTGTAGGAGCGGATTTTGCCGGGTTCCCGTTAAAGGAGGCTGTGTGTGAATATCTGAGAAACAAGGGCTGGACAATCACGGATATCGGAGTGCGGGCCGATTCTGATCCAAACGATACCGATTTGATGTTCCACCGCATAGGCCTTCGTATCGGTTCGATGATTGCCGAGGGCGAATTTGAACGTGCACTGGCATTTTGCGGAACAGGGATGGGGATACATATAGCTGCCAGTAAATGTCCCCACGTACACGCAGGAGTTGTGGAAAGCGTGCCGTCAGCTTTAAGAGCAATAACAGGCAACGGAGTAAATGTCCTTGCTATGGGAGCATTCTATGTTGCTCCGCAGATGGGCTGTGATATTGCCGATGCATACCTCAATGCCGAGCTCGGAAGCGGATATGAATGGTGGCACAATTTCTATGAATTCCACAAATTGGCTATAGATGAATTAGAGGAATTTGACTATGAGGAATATAAGCAAAACGGCTTCAAGGTACATCATCTCGGCGATTATCCTCTTAAGCTTGAAGTAAAACCCGATTGACTTACAGTCTGTGACGGCATATAATTCAAATAAACCATTCTATATAATTATTCTGATAATGGAGATGATATCATGCATATCTGCAAAAAGATTTTACTCGGAACGCAGGAGCTGGAGGAGCAGGGTCCCATTACTATCGTAGCTTTTGGTGACAGCATTACCCATGGGGCAGTCGGTCCGGGGGAAATTGATTATGAGAGCGTGTACTGGAATCGTCTCAGAAAGAAAATAATAAATGTACGCAATTACGTTCCTGTAAACGTAATTAATGCGGGCATAGGCGGAACCACCGCCGAAAGCTCGGTAAAGCGTATGGACAGTCAGGTCTTGCAGCACAATCCCGATCTGCTCATCGTATGCTTTGGCCTGAACGATATAAATTGCAGCCTGGAAACATATTTGGCGTCTCTGAAGAAAATTTTAGAAAAAGGTCTTGAAAATAATATCGATACAATATTCATGACGCCGAATATGCTTAATACATATACAGCTCCGGATACCGAGCCGGAATATCTTGATTACTCCGCAGTCACGGCGGAATATCAGAACAGCGGCAAAATGGATCTTTATATGCAAAACGCTGTATCGCTTGCATCAGATCTTGGCGTTACTGTATGCGACTGTTATTCGGAATGGAAAGAAATAGCTAAAGCTCAAGATACGACCATGCTTCTTGCGAATCGGATAAACCATCCCGTACGAAAAATGCATGAGCTGTTTGCTGAAAATCTGTTTAATGCTATTTTTAGCAACAGCACTAAAATCACATCAGGTTCATGCAATACAATGTATATGACACATAAATAAAAAAGCAAGAGTACCGTGGAAAATGATACCTCATCAGCATCTGACAAACTATAATAAAACATCATTTCAGAGGCTTTCAATTTATACTAAAGTATAATAAGATTTTCCAAGAATAGGCGGCAGAAAAGAACGTAAGAAGAACTTACGCTAAATCATACAGGGCCTTTATGTGAAGAATTTTGACAACTCAAAAGATGTATTAAGGCTCATAGTATGCTCGGCTATACTTAGTACGATTACCACAACAAGCAGGAATACGCCAATCACAACGGCTATCTAAAAAGGCTCTCAAGCAAGTTTCAATCTGCCTGTGTTTTCTTATTCTCTTTTTTTAAGGCCTCCGAAAACTGCGATTTCTCTGTTGCACAAACCTCATCGTCAGGCATTCGTACCGTTTGTAATATCTGAACCGTACCATGCCGGTGCGGGCGTATCCCGCTATCTTTTCGTATTCCTTAAGCATGTACACGCACCTGTCGGCACGGAGCATTACAGGGTATTCCACGCCCTTCACGAGCGGCTCCGACAGGCGGCGGCGAAATAAAAACCGTGTATGATATAGTATGTCTTTTACCCGTGCTTCAAAATATCCCCTCTGTTGGATGTACTCTAAGTGTCAATTGCGTAGGAGCACCTGCCATTTTCACTATGTATTTTAGGGACCAAACTGTAGCTAACGCTATAGAAGAGAGCAAGAAAATGATAACTCTTTATAATGACGGGACAATAGATGGTGAAGTGTTTGAACTGTGGCAGGAGAAAATGAAGCGTAAATACAGCAACATTCTCTTGGTGTCTGATGGGCAGTCGACACCAGACGCGGAGTTTTAATCATGGCAACGATAGAAAAGCGCGGAAACAGCTACCGCATAACGGTATCGGCAGGCTACAGCACAGACGGAAAGCGATATAAGCGGCAAAACACAGCTGTTTTTGAAACAATAAACCCCAAATAAACCCCAAAACGCAATATTTTAAGTTTTACAGCAAAACAAAAACGGCTCAGGATCACATACCTAAGCCGTTTTTTATGGAGCTGGTAATGGGACTCGAACCCGCGGCCTGCTCATTACGAATGAGCTGCTCTACCAACTGAGCTATACCAGCACATCAGAGAGAGCAGCGCTCTCTCGAATTATTCAATTAAAATCAATACTTTCTTTTTCTTGCAGCCTCGGATTTCTTCTTGCGTTTAACACTGGGCTTTTCATAATGCTCACGCTTTCTGATCTCCGACATAACGCCCGATTTTGCACACTGGCGCTTAAATCTACGTAATGCGCTGTCCAAGGATTCGTTATCTTTCACTCTTACTTCAGACACTTTTATCCCTCCCTCCGGCAAGTCAATTCTTATACAGACTTGATGGAATTTCTGTCATGCAGGAGCCTGTCCAAATTCTGCCCATGCAACATATCTATTATACAATACTTTGTATATATTGTCAAGATATTTTTTTAAATTTTTCATTTTTTATTCAAAAATCAATAAATCCAAAGCCGGGCCGTATTCGGATATATAACTCCTCTGCAGAAGCTTTACGCCGAAAGCACTACGAGCGTCATAGTCGTCACAAGGAACAGTATGGCAAGCGTAGTCGTAATTTTAATATACATCGCTTCTTTTGTGGTTCCGCCGTTATTCTTGAAGAAAGAATCGCCCATCTCGGATGACGCGCCCTGAATACCGCGCATTCCGGGGTCCTTTCCCTCCTGTACCAGAACTATGAATATAAGTAAAAGCGTCACTACTATGTGTATCACAAGAAATACATTCTGCACGAAAACAACCTCCTTTATCGCAATCTATACATCATACCAATTTATTATACCACAAATCTGAGATTTTACAAGATGTTTTTGAAAATTTCTCAAAAAAATTTTCATAAAATCGCCAAAGTACAAATTTCAGCAGCAGATCGCCGTTATTATAATGTGATTTTTAGGCTGCAAAAATTATACGCCGCAAAAAAGCCTGACTGCCCATACGGCCATAACAGCTGCGGCAGCATCGCAGAGCAAGGCTATGACCAGTATCTTGGCAGTGGATTTTGCCCGTGTTTTTGCATAATATACTGAGATGCAGTAAAGCGTCGTTTCGGTAGAGCCCATGATAACAGACGCCGCCTTCCCGACAAAGCTGTCTGCGCCGTAGGTATTCAGAATGTCCGTCAGAAGTCCTATCGAGCCTCCGCCCGAAACGGGGCGTATGAGTGCGATCGGAATAACGTCGGCAGGCATCCCCACAGCATTTGCCACAGGAGCTATAAGCCCCGTTATGAGCTCGAGAGCGCCTGACTCACGCAGCATAGCCGACGCGGTCATAACGCACAGCAGCGCCGGAAAAATATTTTTTATCATAGCAAGCCCGTCTCCGGCACCTTCCAGAAAAGCACCGTACGTATCACGCCCATGAAACCGCGATGCGATGATCACCACCGTGATTATAAAAGGCAGAACATACTGCATAACACAACACCCCTTGTAATAAATTATGAAACGACAGTCCTATGTATGACGTAAATTCTATCCATAAAACTCCATTTTACTTTACATATATTTTACATAGCGCTGTATACAATTTTACATTGCTTCTGATATAATAAAAATACAGTAAAAAAATAGACACTCACGGGATCTTTGTCGGATCCTGGCAATGACAAATCACAGGAGAAATACTATGACTATTTTTAATCTTCTGACCCTGTTCGGCGGTCTTGCACTTTTTCTTTACGGAATGAACCTTATGGGCGAGGGTCTCGAAAAATTCGGCGGAGGTAAATTGGAACGAGTTCTTGAAAAGTTGACCTCTACCCCAATTAAAGGTGTGCTCCTAGGAGCGGGAGTTACGGCCATCATACAATCATCATCAGCAACTACCGTTATGGTCGTTGGGTTTGTAAACTCCGGCATCATGAAGCTGCGCCAGGCCATAGGTATTATAATGGGCGCCAACATCGGAACCACCGCCACGGCATGGATACTGAGTCTTTCGGGTATTGAGGGCGAAAGCCTTGCCGTTCAGTTCTGCAAGCCCGAGAATTTCACTCCTATCCTTGCTGTCATCGGCATCATCTTTATGATGTTCTCAAAAAGCGATAAGAAGAAAAATCTCAGTCTTATCCTGCTTGGCTTTACGATACTTATGTTCGGAATGGAAACGATGTCCGGCGCAGTGAGCGATCTTGGTGATGAGCCGTGGTTTGCAAATCTCCTAACGATGTTCACCAATCCCGTCTTCGGCGTTATCGTTGGAGCGGTGCTAACGGCTATTATACAGTCGTCCTCGGCATCGGTAGGTATCCTTCAAGCTCTTTCCGCCACGGGCCGTATCACCTTTGGGGCAGCCATACCGATCATTATGGGACAGAATATAGGAACATGCGTGACTGCGCTCATATCATGCATAGGCGCGAACAAGAACGCAAAGCGCGCAGCAATGGTGCATCTTTATTTTAATATAATAGGAACGATACTGTTCCTGATGCTGTTCTATGTTATAAACTCATTTGTACATTTCAGTTTTATAACCGAGCCTATAGACGAGGTCAAGATTGCGGTCGTACACACTATATTTAACGTTCTGACAACATCTGTGCTGCTTCCGTTCAGCGGAATACTCGAAAAGCTTGCAACATGGACAATAAGAGATTCAAAGCACGAGGAACAGCAGACCATCCTTCTTGACGAAAGATTCCTTATGACGCCGTCATACGCGATAGAACGCAGCATGACTCTCACGACAGACATGGCGTATATAGCGCAGGAGGCTTTTGAAACAGCTCTGAAATGCGTGGACAGCTTCTCGGACAAGAGATATAAAATAGTCCGTGAGGACGAACAAAAAACGGACAACTATGAAGATATGCTCGGCACATATCTTGTTAAGATAAGCGGCCGTGATCTTTCATTCAAGGACTCACAGAAGGTATCGCTGCTGCTGCATGCAATAGGCGATCTTGAACAGATCACCGACTATGCCTTAAAAATTGCCGCACTCGGCGAGGAGATCAATACAAAGCAGATTGTATTCTCAGATAAGGCAACAGAGGAGCTTGCTATCATGAGAAGCGCAGTGACCGAGATACTCAATCTCACAATAAACGCCTTCGCTTCTGACGACAGGCGTTCTGCCGAAAAGGTCGAGCCGCTTGAGGACCTGATAGACGAGATAAGGATCGAGCTCAAGACCCGTCATATCAACCGCCTGCGCGAGGGCAAATGCACCGTTGAGCTTGGCTTTATATTCTCGGACTTCATCGGCAGTCTTGAAAAGATTTCCGACTGCTGCCTGAATATTG
This sequence comes from uncultured Clostridia bacterium, assembly GCA_944390955.1. Classification (GTDB taxonomy): domain Bacteria; phylum Bacillota; class Clostridia; order UBA1381; family UBA1381; genus Ornithomonoglobus_A. Next base: position 29,485 of record CALXRY010000107.1, read on the forward strand.
CAGTATCAATCATACAGCTTTCCGATGAAAATTATGACACTCATCAATATTTGAGCGAGGAAAAGGAATCGAACGAAAAATATAAGGAACGCTATAATGAATACAGCAAAAAGTATGCCCTGCCGTTTTCAAAGTCCGGCATCCTATCTGAATAAAACCAAAACGCCCCGGCTTCCGCCGCGGGCGTTTTGATTTAGTTATTCTCTTTTGTTAAATTATATATAGGGGCATTTTATCCTATCACGGCAACGCTGCCGGATTTAAGTGACTTTCTTACGTCTATTATCCTCTGGTTGCGCGACCCTTTGAATCTCAGTGTTATATCTTTCTCAGCCTCCACAAACGGCCCATCCACGATTACGTCCGTCATGGACAGTATTTCATCCGTCGCATCGCATCTTGCGCGGCTTTCTCCGAGCAGCTCCGTATCAAAAACATATCCCGTATAGATCCATATGTTCTTATTCGGGAACTGCTCGCGCACGCGCCTGATAAACGGCAGCAGCGCCGTCTGATTTTCCGGTTCAAACGGCTCGCCGCCGAGTATGGTCAGTCCCGCTATGAATTTCGGCGCCAGCGCCTCAAGCAGCTCCTCCTGAACTCCTTTGTCAAAAGCCCTGCCGTAGCCAAAATCCCATGCCACCTCGTTAAAACAGCCGGGGCATTTATGCGTACAGCCCGAAACAAACAGCGAGACCCTGACTCCCGGACCGTTCGCTATATCCGTTTTTTTTATCTCACCGTAATTCACAGGTGCATCACCCTGTCCTGTATCTCCTGCGTCCGTCCCTGATTCCAGAACTGCGTTCCGATATAACCGCAGGTGCGGCGCGCAACATTCATCTTATCCTGGTCTCTGTTACCGCATTCAGGGCATTCCCATACGAGCTTTCCATGCTCATCCTTTACGATCTGTATCTCTCCGTCATAACCGCATACCTGGCAGTAATCGCTCTTTGTATTGAGCTCCGCATAGATTATGTTGTCGTAGATATGTTCCATAACGGCAAGGACAGCCTCGATATTATGCTTCATATCGGGGACCTCCACGTAGCTTACCGCTCCGCCTGGCGACAGCTTCTGGAATTGTGATTCTATAGACAGCTTCGAGAATGCATCTATCTCCTCTGTAACATGAACATGATAGCTGTTTGTTATGTAATTCTTATCGGTCACACCTTTTATTATGCCGAAGCGCTTCTGGAGGCATTTTGCAAACTTATATGTCGTAGACTCCATCGGCGTTCCATAAAGGCTGAAATCTATATTTTCTTCCTTCTTCCACTTTGCGCAAGCATCATTCAAATGCTGCATGACCTCAAGCGCAAACGGCTGCGCAACAGGGTCGGTGTGCGACTTACCTGTCATATACTTAGTACATTCATAAAGTCCCGCATAGCCGAGTGAAATCGTCGAATATCCGTTATAGAGCAGCTTATCGATCGTCTCACCCTTCTTGAGCCTTGCAAGCGCGCCGTGCTGCCACAATATCGGCGCAACGTCCGACGGCGTGCCCTTCAGTCTTTCATGGCGGCACATAAGAGCCTTCTTACACAGAGCAAGACGCTCGTCAAGTATTGTCCAGAATTTCTCCATATCACCACCGGACGAGCATGCGGCATCCACAAGATTGATTGTAACAACACCTTGATTAAAGCGTCCGTAAAATTTGTATTTCCCATTTTCGTCCTTATATACTGTCGGGAACGAGCGGCAGCCCATGCACGGATAACAATTGCCGTCCTTGCACTGCTTCATCACTTTTTCCGAAATATAATCGGGTACCATTCTCTTTGCGGTACACTCCGCAGCAAGCTTTGTTATATGCCAGTACCTGCTACCCTCGCGAACATTATCCTCCTCAAGCACATATATAAGCTTGGGGAATGCCGGCGTGATATACACTCCCTTTTCATTCTTAACTCCGAGAAGCCTCTGCTTCAGCATTTCTTCTATTATAAGCGCAAGGTCGTCGCGTGTCTGTCCGTCTTCCACCTCGTTAAGGTACATAAATACCGTTACAAACGGCGCCTGCCCGTTAGTCGTCATAAGCGTGATCACCTGATACTGTATCGTCTGTACACCGCGCTGTATCTCTTCTTTAACGCGCATTTCAGCAATCTCATTTACCTTTTCCTCCGTGAGAGGAAGCCCTGCTTCCTCAAACTCGCTTTTTACTATCCTTCTGAATTTCTGGCGGCTCACATCTACAAACGGTGCCAGATGCGAAAGCGTTATGCTTTGACCGCCGTACTGCGAGCTTGCTATCTGCGCTATCGCCTGAGTTGCGATATTGCAGGCCGTCGAAAAGCTCTTAGGGCGCTCTATCATCGTTTCGCTTATGACCGTCCCGTTTTGGAGCATATCCTCAAGATTTACAAGACAGCAGTTATGCATATGCTGCGCAAAATAGTCCGCATCATGGAAATGGATTATACCCTCCTCATGCGCCCGAACAATATCCTCCGGAAGCAAAAGGCGGCGCGTAATATCCTTTGATACCTCGCCCGCCATATAGTCTCTCTGAACGCTGTTTACGATCGGATTTTTATTTGAGTTCTCCTGCTTGACCTCTTCATTGTCACATTCGATCAAGCTCAAAATCCTGTCGTCCGTTGAGTTTGCCTTCCTTACGAGCGCTCTTTTGTAGCGGTAGGTAACATATTTTCTTGCAACATTAAATGCTTTGCGGTCCATGATCTGATTTTCCACAAGATCCTGTATCTCCTCCACGCTCACGGAGTGATTCGTCCTAAGACATTTGTCCGTAACGTTTGAGGAAATTTCCCTTATCTGATCTTTTGTAAGCCGGTCCTTTTCCGGCACCTCGTTATTGGCTCTTTCCACTGCGGAGATTATTTTTGTTATATCAAAGCCGACCTCCGTGCCGCTTCGCTTAATTATCTTCATCTCGCATTCTCCTCTTTTTGATTCTATTTATAAAACAAGTAAAAACAGTATATTTTTTAATCTGCACTCGCCGCGGTTGTGCCGCCGTATAGCAACCGCTGTCCCGATAGACTAAATATGGTATGTCACCGACAGTCAATTACTATATATTGTGCACTTACTAATATACTATTATTTAATGCAAAAGTCAAGAGTCATTATTACCAAATAGCGCATATTATTTTCTACATCTTTTTAACGTTAAATTTTTGTTACATGATGTTTTCAAATTTCTATCATATTATTACTTGCAAACGTAAAGTCCATGTGATCCGGGATGCGGAAATTCAGCATATTGACTTAACAATAGTGCTGTGATATAATAAGACCAATATATGTCCGGTACAAAATTACGGGCAAAACGAAAGGACTAATTACATATGGATTTAAACAAATATGCTCCCGCCTCATCAGAGCTTATCAATAATGCTATTGACACGGCGACAGAGCTCGTCACAAAAAATACAGAGGAATTTTTCGATACATTCCCCTGTGCAAACAGCGAAAACAACTTCTATCCGCACTCGGAAAACGTTGATTGGACGACAGGCTTCTGGACGGGCGAAATATGGCTCGCCTATGAAAAGACAAACAATCCGCGTCTCAAGGAAGCCGCACTCGTTCAGGTCGACAGCTTCCTTGAGCGGATAAAGAACCGCGTCAACACCGATCACCATGATATGGGCTTTTTGTACACCCCATCATGCGTTGCCGCATATAAGCTTACCGGCAGCGAGACCGGCAAAAAAGCAGCCCTGCTTGCCGCTGACAACCTGATGGAGCGTTTTCATGAAAAGGGACAGTTCTTTCAGGCATGGGGCGAAATCGGCGCTCCTGACAATTACAGGCTGATAATCGACTGCCTGCTCAATATGCCGCTGCTGTTCTGGGCGTCAGAAGTAACGGGCGACGAGCGTTACAGCGAAAAGGCGACCGCTCACATAAAAACAGCGATGAAATGCATAATAAGACCCGACAATTCCACATACCATACGTATTACTTCGACCCTGAAACGGGACTTCCGGACAGGGGCGTTACATGCCAGGGAAACCGCAACGGCAGCGCATGGGCCCGCGGCCAGGCCTGGGGCATATACGGCAGCGCACTTGCGTATTCCAAGCTCCGCAACGAGGAATACATAGACATATTCCGCAGAGTGACCGGCTATTTCCTTGACCATCTGCCGGACGATCTCGTTCCCTACTGGGATTTTGACTTCACGACCGGCAGCGATGAGCCGCGCGACTCCTCAGCAGGAGCCATAGCCGTATGCGGTATGCTGGAGATGGCAAAATATCTCAACAAGGACGAGGCTGAATATTATACAGACGCCGCTCTGAAGCTGCTCAAGCCGCTGATCGAAAAGTGCGCCGTAAAGGACACTGCCGAATCGAACGGTCTGCTCCTGCACGGGACCTATGCCAAAAAAACGCCTACAAACACCTGCGGCAACAGCGGCGTCGATGAATGCAACACATGGGGCGATTACTTCTATCTTGAGGCGCTTACACGCCTTACATCGGACTGGAAGCTTTATTGGTAGTATAAAAAAAATAATTTAATTTTAATGACTTTTTAAGGTTTATTTAAGGTTTGTGTGGTATTATTCTATTGAAGCAAGGATAGAGCTTCAATAAGGATATGCCCCCAATTCTCTGCTCAGGGTTATCCCGGAGCAGGGCTTTAAAACCCTATTTCATAAATACGCAAAAACAGACTACCCTGAGGCAGTCTGTTTTTGTATGCTTACTTTTTATAATGCTTATAGCTTGTATTTGCCTTAAAAAGCCCTCTGAGAGCCTGAATATCACTCTCCGCCATGAATCTCTTGCACAGCACCGAGGCATTCTGACCCTCATAGAAAAATACAAAATACTTGTCTGTCTCTATTACCCTTTGTATATCGGAATACTTCTTCTCTACGCTCTCCTTGCCTGCCTTCTCCGTAAGAGCATCATCTGTAAACGTAAATTTCGAGGTCATCATCTTCCCTTTGACAGCCTTATACGGCTTTCTGTACATCCTCTTTGGATATACAACAAGGAAAACTACGAGCCATATGCAGACAAGCGCCGCTATTATATTATTCCTTACAATATACGAATACAGCGCCGTTACAAACAGCAACACCGCAGCGGCAAACATTATATATCGCACAACTTTTGTTTTTTCTCGGTAATACAGCTTAAAAAAATCCATGAACTCCGCATCAGCCATGCGCGATGTTACCTTTATAGGCTTGTCCATATCAATCACCGCCCATCAGCTTCTTTATAAATGCCCCGAAAAGCGTAAAAAGATATGCAAACAGCGTGTACACCACTGCACATAGTATGCCTGCAAGCAACATATAATTCATCCCGTCAAAGTTATAATACATGATTATAGACGCAGTCGCCAATATCCCGAACATCAGCGGGAACTTCCACTCGAAGCCGAGCCTCACGCCGTAAAAAAACGATATTCCGAATATCAGCATCGGGTTCACCATGAACATGAACATATTAAGAAGCACCGACTGTCCTGTGGGTCCCATGAATACAAACACCATGGGCAGTATATGAAAGCATATTATGACCGCAATGACATACAGCTTTGCATTTTCCATACTGAATTTTGAAACCGGCAGAAAAGAGCCTTTTTTCTTTAACTTCCTCATTTAAATCCTCCATTCCGCCGTCAAAGCGCCGGTGCGGGCCACGCTCTGACATGCGGCTGTTTTTTATATGCTAAAATCGTCCTTCCAGCGATAATATACCGTACGGATATTCTTTTGTATATTACTCGCATACTATTTCCACGCTTCCGAAAATATTTGTTTTTTCAAAATGCAGTATACCATCTTCAAAGCTGAAGCCGCAGCCATTTCCATCGATCTTGACTTCGCTTATATTATTCACAAAACTAAGCCCCACAGTGGAAAGCGCCAGGCTCCCCTCATAAATATTTAAGAATATGCGGCTGTCCTTTTTAATGAAATTTCCCCATGCGCCGCTAAGACTCCAGAAATATGAAAACTCATCGCTGTCAGCCTTTGGCGCAAAGCCGATGTAATTATCCGGCATATCAAATGTAAAGCCGGCAAAAATAGGCAAAAGCGCAAAGCTTGCCATACTTCTGGCGTAATTGCTCCCGCACTCAATTTCATTCCATGGATTCCTTTTTTCTCCGTCATATCTGCTCCTTACAGCTTTTACGACCTCTATTCCTTCGTCGATCATACCGTTTGAGACCAGCAGGCCTGCAAACGAATATTCAAAGCCGGTCATCGTTTCCTCACAGTACGGTACAGGGATTTTAGGCTTTGTCACATCTTCCGGATACTCGCACATCACAGTACCGGCTTCGTCATTCAGCGAGAAAAGTCTCCAAGGATTCACAAAACCGCGCATTGATTTCTTATAATTATACTTCACCATGTGCTTAAGCGCAGTTTTTACCTGCTCTTCGTCAAAGATACTCTCCAAGCCCAAAATATCGGCATGCCACTGCCCAAGAAGCTGGTCGATCTCAGAGCCGTTGTCTATCTGATATTTTATTTCCTTAGCCTCTTCATTCCAGTAATCCTCGACTGCATTATACTTTTCCAAAATGCCCTTATCCTTAATATCCGTTTTCTGTATAAAGTATCTTCCGTTAAACAGATTATCCTTTGTCCATTGTCTGCCTTGCTCAAAAAGCCTTCTATACTCGCCGCACTTTTCATCGTCACCAAGAAAATCCGCCATTTCCGATGCAGCCGCCAGCGCCGCAAGGTACATTCCCTCAAGCCATGAGGACGGTCCGAACAGCTCCATATCTAACGTATGATGCTGTCTTCCCTCCAGGACTCCGTCTTTATCCCTGTCCCACTCGTCAATATTTTCTTCGCTCCATGCATATTCAAGAACTCTTTTTATATCCTGCCACTGAGCCCTCAGCCAATCGTTATCACCCGAGAGCTTCCATTCTCTATAGCATTTTATAACGCTCCCCATCTGTCCGTCAAGGCAGGCTCTGAATTTCTTATGCTCTCTTCCAAGCGGGAGCTTCAGCCTAAATTCCATTTCGCCGCTTTCCAATGTGCTGTACTTGAATTCCAGCTCGCGTATACTTCTTTCAAGCTGAGGAAACAGGAAACACAATGCGTATGCGTAATTCCAGACATGCTGACACGTTCCCTCACAGGAACCTGTGTTTTCCTCAACTCCCTCCCAGCCATAGAAGGACCCGTCCTCAAGCCTCAGCACAGTCGCAGATTTCAGCACCGATAAGTTTGCGGAAACTGCATCAATAACCACCTCGTCCAATGTTGAACAGAATAATGCGTCCTTGAATAATTTTGTTCTTTTGTATAGGCTGTCCCAGTTTTTTAATGCATATCCAGCACTGGCTGCCGAATCATCAAAAAGGACAGCATAATAATTTTTCCACGTTATATGCTTCCCATTCTCATCCCGGCACTCATCCCAATAGTTATAGTTGTTTGGAATATTCCATGTAAGAACGAACCTTATCCTTTTGATTTCTCCGGGAGCCGCTTTTATTTCAGCCGCAATAGTTCCCGTATCCCGCTCTCCGGGAGTTTCGTAGTTCCTCGGTCTCAGCGGCTCTGCCGAATTAAAGTCATTCCAGTAGGTCACGCAGGCATCCTGCCACATCCCTCTGTACCAGTATGCTTGGCTGCGCGTATCGGGATTGTCCGTAGCGATTGTCAGATCACCGTATGTAACATCATCGCTGTCAACTCCGGAATGGAGCATTGTGAGCATAGCCATCCCATCTTTTATGAAGGCCCTGTTTTCCGATGCCTTAAACGGGTTGCAAAGCGAAAATGCCGCCTCATACACTATCTCATCCTGAGTATTATTTTCAAACTCTATTTCAAAAAATGCGCCCGGTATGCTTGAATTTTTATCATCGTTCGGTATCATCGGATTAAACGCCGTAAGCTTTACATTGGCGGGAAACTCGCTGTCGGAAAAGCAAAGCTCCGCGATCGGGAACTCGCCGTTAAAAACGGCGCTCTGAAAATGAGGAAATCCGCCCATAGTTTCGCTGTCAGGGCCGAATCCGAAGCCGCTCGCTCTTCTTCCCCTCTCCTTGCCGATGAAATCCTTGCAGACGTCTGTATTTAAAATTTTTGTTATAACGTCATTTTTCGTTTTCGCCTTGACGGCAATATGCGAATAGCCGTTAATGCTTTCCTTTGCGGGACGGTTGAAAATCTCCCAGTCAATCAGTCTTCCGTCGCCTCCCAGACCTATGCTTCCGCTTCCTATTCCTCCGAGCGGAAAGGATATTTCCCTTGTATTTCTGCCGGTATACTGCATTTGATCGTTCTCCTTATATTTTGATTATTCTACAGCCTCACGCTTTCACCGTTGTCCCGCAGATACTTCTTAAGGTCACGTATCTCTATCTCCCTGAAATGGAACAAACTCGCCGCAAGCACTGCGTCCGCCTTTCCCTCTCTGAACGCGTCAAGGAAATGCTCCATTTTTCCCGCTCCGCCGGAAGCGATAACGGGGATCCCGGCGTTTTCGCTCACGGCACGCGTAAGCTCCAGATCGTAGCCGGCCTTTGTGCCGTCGCAGTCCATGCTCGTGAGCAGGATCTCCCCCGCTCCGAGCTTCTCGGCGCGTCTTGCCCATTCGATCGCGTCTATACCTGTATTTACGCGTCCGCCGTTAAGGTATACGTCCCAGCCCGAGCCGTCTTCACGTCTTTTTGCATCTATCGCGCAGACAACGCACTGGCTGCCGAATTTTTCGGCAGCCTCGCTTATAAGCTCGGGGCGTTTTACTGCGGCGCTGTTTACCGAGACCTTATCGGCTCCGGCGTTGAGTATTTTTCTGAAATCCTCAATAGTCCTTATCCCGCCGCCGACCGTGAACGGTATAAATACCTTTTTTGCCACGCGCTCGACCATGTCAGCAACAGTTTCTCTTGCATCAGACGACGCCGTTATATCAAGAAATACAAGCTCGTCGGCTCCCGCCCTGTCATATACGGCAGCGCATTCTACCGGGTCGCCCGCGTCTATCAGATTAACAAAATTCACTCCCTTTACTACCCTTCCGTTATTCACGTCAAGGCACGGGATTATTCTTTTTGCATACAAATCAATTTCCTCCTATGGCTCTGTAGCTCTTTCCTCCGGCAAACACGCGTATCTCCGAGAACTTTACAGCCGATGTTTTTACGGGAAGAATACCGTCCTCAGCCTCTGCCGTGCTTGTGCCAACAAGCATTCCGCCCTCGTCATAGAAGCATGCCACAGCTGTTCCGGAAATATCTCCACTTATCTCTCCTTTTAGATAAGTCCCGTAATCCTCCAGCTCCGCCTCAAGCACACCGTATTCGGGAAGGTTCGCCTTAGGTGCTATGTTCTGTCCGTGGATAACATACGTCGTTATCGAATTTGCGGGCTGCGTAACGGTAAGCGTTCTGCCGTTTACCTGCACCTGCCCGAGCTCAGCCCAGTTCTCGCTCTCAGTCGTCCTTATAACATCTGCCGCATCGAGAACGCCGTCAAAATCTGTTAGATCATAGGTCACCGTCTGTTCGCTTCCCGTTCTGTTCGTCGTAACGATAACTATCTCGTCGTTATCATATGCCGTTACGGTATCTCCGGTATCGTCAGAGCTTATCAGGTTCATGCCCTCTTTTATATATCTCGTGTACTGTCCGAAGCCGTAATATTTCTTGCTCCTTAATATCTCGCCGTTTGTATGGTTTGCTATGGCCGTTCCCCAGTAGCCGTCATCCGAAAATTCAAGGCTCGTATTCGTATAGAATACATTATCCTTATGTGAATCGATTATCTGCCAGATTATCCACGCAGTCGGCTGCATACCGTTAAGGTCTATTGTTATCCTGCGTCCGAGCCCGAGCGCCGGAGCCATGCTGCCTGCGTTCTCACCGTCAACAAATTTACCGTCGACCTCGCTCATCCACAGCGATTTCCCGTATTCCATCGCCGTCTGCCTTACCTCGGTGCGGGCGCTGCCGGAATAAGTATGCGCATTTATCCTATCGACCGCCGCCTTTGCGTCATCATCAAGCTTTTCAAAATTCTCATACGCCTTTGTCAGGTCGGTCTCTTCTGTCGCGGCAAGGATAATATCTATCCCGTTTTCCTCAATAGCGGAATCGAGCGCGTTCACTATCCCCGACTGCGCCTCTCCCGGAGAAACGTGCATTCCCTCCTGCTTCGGGCTTCCATAGCCCCAATAGGAAGTATCGGGCTCATTGAACGGCGAAATGCTGTCAAATTCGATGCCCTCTTCCCCGAAGTGCTTTATAACGTCGCACAGGTACTGCGCAAAATCATCGTATTCCTCGGGCGCGATATTATCCTGAGACGCGTCGTGACCGCCTGACGAGCAGCCGCTTATCGTCATAAAATACGGCGCGCTGTTGGCAAACGCCTCTATATTGTCAACGCCCTTTTCTATCGCCGCCTTTAATACATTTACCTGATTTTCATCTGCGTTCCAGTCGTAATACATATTCCCGTCCGCATCAAGCTTCGCAAAGCCGGGCATATTGCCGTCGGGCCGTCCGTCCTCTATGTGCGTATGCGTCGGGTCGTCGCCGCCGCCTATATTATAGCGGACGATATTCAGTCCGAGACCATTTTCCGGGTCAAAGAAATACTCCGCCGCCTTTTCGGTGAGCTTATCGGAATAACCGATATAATTCGCCCACCAGCAAAGACTCGTTCCCCAGCCCTCAAACTCTCCGAACGGGCTCGCCTGCTCAGGGAATACCCTAACTGTCTTATCAACAGCCGGAAGCTCATAATCGGTAAATTCAACGGCGCAATCTCTTTTTACCGTTACACCGTCACGCTCTGCCGTCAGAGTTATCTCATAAACCCCAGGTTCCGCCGCAGTGAGCACTCCGCTGCTTTCGGACAAGCCCTCATAACGGTAGCTCACGCCCTCAGGCAGTGCAGTTCTCATGTCCAACGAGCTTGCCTTTGCGGGGAGCTCTACAGAATTGAGCAGCACACGGAGCTCCTCGGAGACTGATGCGTTCCTCAGTACAGTAAATTCAAAATCCCTCGTATATGATACATCGCCCAAAGCGATATTTGCGGTAAGCGTTACCGGCGTATCCTCAGAGTCCGCCGCCGGACGCGTCACCTCGCCCGAGGACGATATCACGCTCTCGTCCGATGACGTCCACGTCATCTCCGCTCCAGATTCCGTTCCCGCCGCCGGTAGCTCTATATCCTCCGTAACCCTGTATGCCTTGTCGAACGAAATCGAGTTTATATCAAGATACAGCTTGTAATTGTCACGGTCCTTATTGAGCTCATCGTCAAGATGGCGCACTCTCTCGGCGCTAAGGGCAGTCGGATATATCCTGAAATCGGCTATCGCCCCCGAAAAATACGGGTCGTTATACGGCGATCTGCCGAGCCAGTTCTGCGTTGTCCTTCCGAGCTCCGAAACCGTTATCGGCAGACTGTTGTTTTCCGAAACGAGCTGCGCATCGCGGTAGAGCTTCATATTGTTCCCGTCTATAACGACGATAACAGACGCAAACTTATTTTCCTCAACGCCCGTATCATATGAGACTGCTGCCTCCTCGTTATAATCCGACGGCGTTATCGCCGCATACAGCTTTCCGTCAGGACGCGAGGTGTTCATAAACAAATAGCCGT
>CALXRY010000108.1 GCA_944390955.1 uncultured Clostridia bacterium
TAAGGAGCTTGACAGACAGTACAAGATCACTGACGGTGTCCTCAGAACCATCATAATCAGAAAAGACGAAGAATAGTCTTTTGAGGTAGAATCATGAACAAGGTTATTTTGATGGGACGCCTTACGCGCGACCCGGAGCTGAGGCAGACTCCGTCGGGAGTGAGTTTGGCGAGATTTACGATCGCAGTAAACAGACGCTTTACCTCAAGAGACGGGCAGCAGCAGGCGGATTTCCTAAGCTGCGCGGCATGGCGGCAGACAGGCGAATTTATCTGCCGGTACTTCCAGAAGGGAAGTATGATCGCCGTAGTCGGAAGTCTCCAGTCAAGAAGCTGGGACGACAAGGACGGAAAGCGTCAGTACTCTACCGAAGTCGTTGTGGACGAGGCTTATTTTACAGGCTCACGAGCTGAAAGCGGTACCAGCGGCGGAGGAAATTATAACGGCGGAAGCTACAATCAGAATTACGGAGGCGGCCAGAGCTATGGCCAGCAGCCGCAGCAGCCGGCATTCGGCGCACCGCAGGGTGGAGCAGAACCGAATTTTGGCAGCGGAGACTTTGACGAAATGGATTTTGCCAACATAGACGGCAGCGAGGACGATCTGCCGTTCTGACGGTTGTACGGATCAATGATAATGAAAGGAGATTAAATCATGGCTGAAAGAAGTGAAAGACCGCAGAGAGCAAGAAGACCGAAGAAAAAGGTTTGTCTGTTCTGTGTGGATAAGATCGAGCATATTGATTACAAAGATACTGCAAAGCTCAGAAGATACGTTTCAGAAAGAGGAAAGATAATCCCCAGACGTATCAACGGTAACTGCGCTAAGCATCAGAGACAGCTTACAACGGCTATAAAGAGAGCAAGACAGGTAGCTCTCCTGCCCTTCATAGCTGAATAATTAAAAAATACGCGGCGCATACTGCGCCCTATAAGCCGCTGAGGCGTAATTCGCACACGCATACGCCTCAAAATCGTACGGGAAACCATATGGGTTCAAGTCCCATCAGCGGCACCACCAGGCTCGCAAGTCAAAAGACTTGCGAGCCGTTTTTTTTGCAACTCGGCACGTGCTTAAAAGCCAATGCGCATATATTTAAATTATATATCAAGTCCCGCTATCCACTCGGCAACATCGCTCTCCGATGAGCTGCCGCGGAAGCGCATGCCTTCAATCCATTCGCCCGTTCCAGCAGCTTCCTCGAGCAGCGTTCCGCTGTCGCCTATATCCGAGCTTGACGAGGTGCAGAACGGGATCACTGTTTTCCCGGTGAAATCATTTGCCTCAACAAAGCCGTCTACCGGCCATGCCGCAATGCCCCACCAGATCGGATAGCCGATAAATACCGTATCATACGAGTCCCAGTTATCAACGGTATCGGCTACCAGCTCGACATTTCTTTCGTCCGGGTTATCATGCTCATACGTAACGCGGCTGTTATCGTCCGTCCAATCCAGATCGTCCTCCGTATACGGCTCGACAGGCTCAAGCTCAAATATATCCGCATCCGTTGCCTCGGCTATATAATTTGCAACGCTCTCTGTATTTCCCGTTGCTGAGAAATACACAACAAGCGTGTTTCCGCCGCTGCCGGTGTTGTCAGCCTGTGTTTCCTCAGCCGCCGTCGGCTCGGCAGCCGGAGCTTGTGTGGCAGTTTCCGTCCCGGCATTACCGCAGCCGGCAAGCCCGAGTGTAACCAATATTCCCGTGATTAAAATGCTTAACTTTTTCATATTCCGACTCCTCCTTATATATCAAGTGAATTTACCCAATCTATTATATCCTGTTCCGCATCCTGTATTACGTTTCTTGATATCGAAAGCCCGTCAAGCACCTCCGCATCCGGTTCAAGACTGCGTATTGTGCTTATCGTGCTTGAAAAACCGCTGCCGCCGTGCGTATTAAACGGAATTACCGTTTTTCCGGAGAGATCATACTCATCAAGGAAAGTATAAAGTATCATCGGCATATCGCCCCACCAGTTTGGATAACCCAAAAATACGGTATCATACTCATCAAGATTTGTGATCTCATCCTTGATTGCCGGACGCGCAGCGCTGTCCTGCTCGTCCGCAGCAAGGTCAACAAGCGTATCATGGTCCGTCGGATACGGCGTCTCCGGTTCTATCCAGAATATATCAGCGCCTGTGTTTTCCGCTATAACGTATGCCATATACTGCGTATTTCCGAGAACTTCACCGTCGATCACGACCGTGCTGTTGGCTTCTTCCGTAGTCATATTATCCGGATCATTCGTTTCCGGCATCGAAAAATATACAACAAGCGTGCCTCTATCTTCCGCGCTTTCATTTTCCGATGAGCCAACTACGCTCTGTACCCACGCGCTGACCTCATCCTGAGACGAGCTTCCGCGGAACCGCATTCCTTCGAGCCACTCGCCGGTTCCCGCGGCTTCCTCAAGCAGCGTTCCGCTCTCTCCGAGACCGGAGCTTGACGAGGTGCAGAACGGTATAACTGTCTTTCCGGTAAAATCATTCGCTTGGACAAAGCTGCTGACCGGCCATGCCGCAATGCCCCACCAGATCGGGTAACCGATAAATACCGTGTCATACGAGTCCCAGTTATCAGGTGTCGTAACTGCAAGCTCGATATCTCTCAGCGACTCATCCTCATACTCCATGACAACTCGGCTGCTCTCATCCGTCCAGTTAAGGTCTGCCGATGTATAAGGCTCGGCAGGCTCTATAACGAAAATATCGGCGTCAGTCGCCTCTGCAATATAATTTGCAACGGTTTCGGTATTTCCTGTCGCAGAGAAGTATACCACGAGCGTATCTCCGTCATCGCCGGCAGCGGGCTCCGCCGTTGTTGCAGGCGTCTCGGGAGCCGACACACCTCCGGTTATCGTCACCGTCTGTGTATCACCGTCCCAGCCGACCTCAAAGCCAAAGCTTTCTGCAATGAACCGTATAGGCAGCAAGGTTCTGTCGTTTACGATCACCGGGGCAGTATCGAGCGTTCTTGCAGTGTCATTATAATATGCCGTTGTGCTTCCCACCGTAAGCATCACGGTGCTGCCGCCGTATGCGAGCACGGCGCTTTGTGTTTCCGCATCCCAATTCGCTTCGCCGCCCATCGCTTCTATAACGGCGCGGACAGGTATCATAGTTCTGTCATTAAGCACCACCGGAGCAGTACCGCGCCCGGGATCGATCTCGGTATCCGTGCCGTTCACCGTCATTACCGGATCCCCGATCTGCATGGTCAGCTCAAGTCCGGAGCCGGACTCAGCCGCAAGGCATCCGGCAGCAAGCGTGATCGAGACCGCCGCCGCTGTAAACAGCACCATGATCTTTTTGATAAGATTTCTTTTCATAGGTCGTACCTCCTTGTTTTTAAAGCCGCAGCTTCATCTTTACATGCATTGTAACACATCTGCAAATAAAACAGAAGTATCGATATGTTTATCAGACCCAACCAAAAGATTTATACCTGCAAACAAATAGATACTTCCGTTTGTCGTTGTATAGAGGTATAATATAATCAATAAAAATGAGGAGGACTACACATGAAAGTTATATTGGTAAACGGATCACCTCATCACAGAGGCTGTACATACACAGCTCTGTGTGAAATTGAAAGCGCCCTGAATGCCGGCGGCATAGACACAGAGCATTTCTGGATAGGGAACAAGCCTCTCACAGGCTGCCTCGGCTGCGGCTTCTGCGCCAAAAACGGACGATGCTGCTACGACGATACGGTAAATGAATTCGTACGGACAGCAGGAAGCTTCGACGGCTTTGTGTTCGGCGCACCGGTTCATTTCGCCTCATCGGCGGCTTCTATGACATCATTTCTGGACAGGGTATTCTATTCGGATAAGCTTTCAGGGCGGGATTCATTTAGGCTGAAGACCGGGGCCGCAATAGTTACCGCACGCCGCGCAGGTACGACCGCCGCGCTTGACCGTCTGAACAAATATCTCTCCTATGCCGAAATGCCCATCGTCTCATCGAGGTATTGGAATATGGCGCACGGCAACACCCCGGAGGAGATCAGACGTGATACAGAGGGAGTGCAGATCATGCGCGTGCTCGGGAAAAACATGGCATGGCTGCTTAGGAGCATCGAGGCGGGAAAGAAAAATCATATCCCTCTTCCCGAAAAAGAGCCGCGGATAAGTACCAATTTTATCGAAAGCTGAGATATAGGAAATATACGCCGGCGCCACAGAAATATTGAAATAATATAAAAATAAAACGTTACAGCCACAAGCAGCGCGTCGCTGCGCTGTTCTGAATAATAAATAAACACAAAAGGAGTTGTTTTTAAAATGAAAATACTGTTTATCAACGGAAGTCCCAATAAAAACGGGAATACCGCTGCGCTCGCAAAGGAGCTGCTGCGCGGAAAGGACTATGAAACGCTCAGTCTTACCGACCATAAGATCTACAGCTACGGTCAGTCATATGCCGATGATGAAATGGATCTCGTGCTTTCAAAGATAAAGGAAGCTGATGTTGTGGTTGTCGGCTCACCGCTGTACTGGCATAATATCTGCGGCGCGGTCCGTGATGTGCTTGACAGGTTCTATGGTCTCGTCGATTCCGGCGAGCTTTCCGGAAGAACGCTGTTTTTCCTGTTCCAAGGAGCGGCGCCCGAGCAGTGGATGCTCGAGGCGGGCGAATACACAATGAAGCGTTTTGCATCGCTTTACGGCATGAGCTATGTCGGGATGGCGACAAACAGACAGGAAGCTAAAAAGCTTTCGGAGAAGCTTTGATCAATCACATATAACAAGAGGCTCCGTATCATATCGGTACGGGGCCTCTTGTGCTATAACTTTATTTTAAGCTTTTCAACGTGCGCATATACATGCCGAGTGATACAGGCAGCATTATCACTTCCACAACGAGCTGCGTCCATATCATCCCATACAGCCCGAATATAATGTTCATCAATATCAGCAAGGGGATATTCAAAAGCCCCTGTCTGCTGAACGTAAGCATTGCCGACTGTATTCCCTTGCCCATCGCCTGCAGCGTATAGCTTATCAGAAAGTTCACCGATGTGAGCGGAACGGCTATGCATGCGATCCTTAAAAAGCTTGCACCGAGCGTACTCGTTTGTTCCTCCGGTATGAAAAGATGAAGTATATCCGGCGCAAATACCGCAAAGCATGCCACAAAGCACGCGGACATAACAAGCGCGGTCTTCCACGAGAATACCGAAACGCTGCGCATACGCTTATAGTTCCCTGCCGCATAGTTATATCCCACGAGCGGCATGAAGCCCTGGCAAAGCCCCATAGATATATTCAGCGGGAACTGATCTATACGCTTGACTATACCGTAAGCCGCCACCGGTATATCTCCGTAGCCTGACGCGAGCTTTACCATCACCATGTTTGAGGCATTGCCCAAGGCCGTTGCCAGCGCCGAGGCAAGCCCTACGGAAAAGATCGGCTTCACGAACCGAAACGTGAAATACTTCGGATGCAGAGACACCGACGTCTTTTTCCCGAGGCGCAGATACTGTATCACAAAGAACACAACCGACATAGCATTTGAAAATGCCGTTGCGATCGCCGCACCCGCCACGTTCATATCAAATCCGAATATGAGGATCGGATCGAGTACAACATTCAATATCCCGCCGAACATCATCCCGGCGCTCGCCTGCTTTGCATGTCCCTCGCTCCGCAGCAAATGCCCGAGCGTCAGGCTCAGCATCGTGGGTACACCGCCGAGAGCGACTACCCAGAGCAGGTAGCTTTCCGCAT
>CALXRY010000109.1 GCA_944390955.1 uncultured Clostridia bacterium
AACCCCTTCCCGGACTCACAATGGGCGGTACGTTATATGACCTAAATGAGAAAGCTACCGGACAAATCAAAGAAATCATAGAGGAAATCACATCAAAAGAACATGAATATGGCACCCCGGAGCAAAAGCTCTCGGACATGTATAAGACTATGACTGCAGTCGGCAAGAACGACAATGCGGGAACAGAACTGTTACATAAATATCTTGATATGATTGATGGTGCCGGAACGGCAGCAGAACTCATAAAGGTAAATGCAGAGCTTTCAGAAGAAATCTGTTTTGCTCCGCTTATGGATTTTTCAGTCGTTACAGATATGAAAGACAGCACGAAGCATGTGGCTTCCTTTGATGTGCCGGAAACTTCTTTCGCGAAGGAGTTCTATGAGGACAGCAATAGTGCGCAAATGCAGATATTCACAGAGCATATGAGCAATCTTTTGATGCTGGTTGGAGAGGATGAGCAAAGCGCAGCAGAAGGTGCATGCCTTTATTTCGAGTTTGAAAAAACGCTTGCAAACGCGGCAATGAACAGAGAGGACTACAGCGATGTTGCCAAGGCATATAACTTGTTTGCCATGGATGAATTGAAAAGCATGTTTTCGGGGCTCGATCTTGACATGGTGTATTCCGCTTCGCACCTTGAGCCGACGGACCGCATAGTGGTTACGGATGTTGGTCTCACAAGAGCACTTGCGGAATATATAAAAGATGAAAATCTTGGATCTCTGAAAGCGTACATGAAGATACAGCTCCTGCTCCGTTACGGTAGCACTGTGAGCAGGGATTTTGAAGCGGTCTCAAAAGAATTTTCGGAAAAGCTGCTTGGTACCGATACCTCCGTCTCGGATGAGGATATGTATACAATGCAGCTGCAGGGTGCGATGCCCGAATATATAGGCAAACTATATTCAGAGCGTTTCTTTTCTGAAGAAGCCAAACAGGATGTCACAAAGATGGCTATGGAAATTGTAGATTTTTATAAAGAACGCATCGGCGCACTCACTTGGATGAGCGATACCACAAAAGCCGCCGCATTGAAAAAGCTCGATACACTTATGATAAAGGTAGGATATCCCGATAGCTTTGCATGCCCTGCCGATCAAGCAGAAATAGTATCACCCGAAAACGGCGGCAGTTATTTTGATAACACCGCGCGTTTGAAAAAAGCTGAAAAGGATTATAACGCAAAACTCCTTTATGAACCTGTGGATAAGTCAGAATGGGCGCTTGAGCCCTTTACAGTGAATGCATATTACACCGCCACTTCCAATGACATAACCTTCCCGGCGGCTATCCTCCAGACGCCTCTCTATGATGTAAACGCATCGTTTGAAGAAAACCTCGGAGGGATCGGCTTTATCATAGCGCATGAGATCACACATGCCTTTGACAACAACGGCGCAAAATTTGACGAAAGCGGCAACGCCGCCGACTGGTGGACGCCTGAGGATTATAACACCTTTAGTGACCTCTGTGCCGATATGATAGCATTCTACAACGGCTGCGAAGGTATTCCCGGTATACCGATGAATGGTACGCTGACACTGAGTGAAAACATAGCAGACCAAGGCGCTGTACAGTGTATCACGGAGATAGAATCGCGCCGTAAATCGCCTGATTTCAAGACGCTTTATACAAGCTTTGCAAAATGTATGGCGGCAACAACAACGCGCGCTTATGCACAATACGCCGCCACCTTTGACTACCACTCCGATGCCAAACTCCGAGTAAACAGATGTGTTGTCAACTGTCCCGAATTCTATGAAGCCTTCGGCATAACCGAAAATGACGGGATGTGGGTCGCACCGGAAAACAGAGTGCGGGTATGGTAAAGTAAAACGAGATAAATATATCGTCAGTTTTGAACTGTCGGTGTATTCCATTGCGGTAAAAGGGGATGCAAAAAATATGGCTCTAAAAAGTAAGGACTGAAATCTCGAAAATGGTAGAGATTTCAGCCCTTTCTGCTGTTTATATGATTATTCACCGGGCTGTATAGCCTTGTCGCCGGTTTCTTTCGTTCTTATTCTCAATGCCGACTTAAGATCATATGAGAACACCTTACCGTCGCCGGGGGCGCCTGTGTACGCCGCTTCCTGGATGGCCTTGATGGTCTTGGCCTCCCACTCTTCAGTAGAAACGACTATCTCAAACTTGATCTTGGGTAGCATGTTTATATCTACCTTCTGACCTCTTACATATTCAACATAGCCCTTCTGGGTGCCGCAGCCCATTACCTGATAAACGGTTATTCCGTGTACATTTATATTCTGCAATGCCTGCTTGACATCCTCGAATTTATCCTCTCTTACGATAGCTTCGATTTTGATCATGATAAGTCCCTCCTTCCGAAATATCAGTCAAGTCCATTAAATGACGGATATGCGCTTTCGTTGTGCTCGGACATGTCAAGACCGATCTGCTCTTCTCTCTTTGTCACGCGCAGCGGTGTTATGAGCTTTGTGATGAAGGTACAGATAAGAGTACCTACAACAGCAACGCCAATCGTAACAAGGATACTCAGGATCTGAGCAACAAATAGATGCGTCTCTCCGCCGCCTGTTATAAGACCGTCCCATTCAGCAGCGCCGTTGATTGAGCTGAGTGCGAACAAGCCTGTTGCAAGACCTCCGACGATACCGCCTACGCCATGGCAGCCGAAGGCGTCAAGAGCGTCGTCGTAGCCGAGCTTCTTTTTGACAACGGAAATCATGAAGTAGCATATTGGGCTGACAATGATACCAACGATGATCGCTGCCCAGATAGGTATGAAACCTGCGCCTGGCGTAATGCCTACGAGACCCGCGACCATACCTGTCGAGGCGCCGATGAGTGTCGGCTTACCGCTGTGAATGGTTTCGACTACCATCCAAGAAATTATGGCTGTTCCGGCACAAACTGCTGTTGTCATGAATGCGTGAGCTGCAAGACCGTCAGCTGCAAGGGCGCTCCCGGCATTAAAGCCGAACCAGCCGAACAGAAGCACGCATGCACCAAAGGCAACCATTGGAATGTTGTGTGTCCTATAGGACTGCTTCTGATATCCCTCACGCTTACCTAAGATCATACAAAGAACGAGCGCGCTCACACCTGAGCTGATATGTACAACGTTACCGCCGGCAAAGTCTACCGAATGAAGGCCGCCTGTGCCGAGGAAACCGTCCTGACCCCATACCATGTGGGCCATCGGATAATATACAAGGAATGACCAGAGTATCATAAATATGACCTGTGCCTTAAACTTCATTCTGCCTGCCGTAGCGCCTGTGATAAGAGCGGGTGTTATCATCGCAAACATCATCTGGAATGCAGCAAAGGCAAGATTAGGTATAGAATCTGAATACGGACCCGGTTCCATTCCTACGCCGTTAAAAGCAAACCAGTCAAGATTTCCGATCACGCCTCCGATGTTGCCGCTGAATGAAAGCGAGTAACCGAACAATACCCATAAAAGCATTGACAGACCGATGAGGAAAACCGATGACATCATCGTGTTTACTACATTTTTTCTTCTTACAAGACCCCCGTAAAACAAAGCAAGACCCGGAGTCATGAAAAATACGAGTGCTGCGCAAATTAGTACAAAGCCTGTATTTCCTGAGTCAATCATAAATAAAACCTCCCAAAAGTAAAATTTATTTTTTAACTAAAGATAAGCTTATCTGCGCCTGATTAAACTCTGCTCTCAACAGGCCTAATCAAACCTTGACCGCATAATATGAAATACGGTCCATATAACAAAAAAGGTCCACGGCGGTGTTCGCCATGAACCTCTTTGTTCTATGCTGTTATTATAGCACCCAAAGTGTCGGATGTCAACAATGAATTTTAAAAAAAATCATTGTTGTGTGAAATTAACAAAAGTTTATCGTGTAATTTCAGTTCTTTTCTGTCAATCTACATACAATATCAGCTTAAATTCTGTGAATGTTTACTCCGATCAATATTAAAGAGCGTTCTTGGCCGTTTCAACGAGCTTTGTGAAGGCCGCGGGATCGGCTATTGCAACCTCGGAAAGAACCTTCCTGTTCATTTCGATGCCGCTCTTCTTAAGGCCGTTCATGAATGTCGAATAGTTCATGCCGTTCATCTTGCAGGCAGCGCTGATACGTGTTATCCAAAGACGTCTGAAGTCTCTTTTTCTTCTCTTTCTTCCGATATATGCATTCTGCATCGAACGCATAACCGACTGGTTAGCTATTCTGAACTGCTTGCTCTCTGCGCCTCTGAAGCCTTTTGCAAGCTTTAATACTCTTTTATGTCTTTTTCTGGTATTTAATGCACCTTTTACTCTTGCCATTGGTTCTTAGCCTCTCTTTCTAAATTACTTGTAAGGAATAAGCTTCTTGATTACCGCTGCATTCGCCTTTGAGCAGTAAGCCTGCTTTCTCAGATGTCTTTTTCTCTTTGTTGTCTTCTTGTTCAGGATGTGTCTTCTGAACGACTTGTTCATCTTTACCTTACCGTTTTTAGTAAGATTGAATCTCTTGGCTGCGCCTCTGTGTGTTTTTATCTTAGTCTTGGCCATTTTAGTCCACTCCTTCCAAATCTGAATAATTACGAAAGAGGAGCGAGGAACATAGTCATGTTTCTGCCCTCTAATTTTGCAGGTCTTTCAACCGTACCCAGTTCCTTTGTCTGCTCGGCAAATTTGTTCAGCAGGTCCAAACCTATATCTGAATGACTTACCTCGCGTCCGCGAAAACGTACCATGACCTTAACCTTGTCGCCGTGCTTTAAAAATTTAAGCGCGTGTCTGACCTTTGTATTAAAGTCGTTGATATCTATTGAAGGCGACAGCTGAACCTCTTTTATGTTTATAATTTTCTGGTTCCTGCGGTTCTCCTTCTCGCGTTTATTCATTTCGAACTTATACTTTCCGTAATCCATGATTTTGCATACGGGCGGCTTTGCCTGCGGTGCAATTTTTACAAGGTCCATGCCTTTCTCGATCGCAAGCTTCTGTGCGGACTTGGCGTCCATAACTCCCAGCTGCTTACCGTCCGAGGATACAACTCGGACTTCCTTGTCACGGATCTGCTCGTTAAGCTGCAAATCATTCTTGCTAATGTTAATCCCTCCCAATCTATATTTACCGAAACAAAAAAACGGATACGCAAAATATCCGCCAAAAAGACACGCACATGAAAACATACGGTCTATATTTACCGTGGCGCTCATAGGCTTACGGTGAGAGCGGATAACTCTGCTTGTTTTACCGAAATATTATATCATGGTTTATCTGCATTGTCAAGCGTTTTATTTTATTTGTTGATATTTTTGTTGCATCGTGCAATATTTCTGCTGCTTATGAGTGCAAAATACTGCATTATACCGAATATATCATGACTAAACTGTAAACATTTTGGCTTTTGTATTGAAAATATAGCCGGAATATGTTACACTTATATTAGCTGTAAAGAAACATGCCGCACCAACTGCGGCTGAATATATTTAAATATGCAAGGAGATAAATGTAATGGGGTTGTTTAGTTTCAATTATGCAAAGCCGGGGCCCGGAGTCGATGCTGATGAACCGGAGAAGAAAGGTTTTTTTAGATTTTGGGAAATTATATTTGAAAAATTCTCAAAGCTTATAGGCGTGAATGCGCTTCATGCAGCGCTTAGCATACCGTATCTTATAATCCTCTATATAATCGCTCCGGTGAGCGAGGAATGGCTTCAGAATTTCGCGGCGGCCATGACGGAGAACGCAAACGATATGGATCTTATAGCCGAGACTCTTTCTATGGGATTTAGAGCTATGTTTGCGCTGGGTGTATTTATGCTGTGGGGAAGCGGCCCTTCCTCTGCGCTGTATGCATATGTCACACGGTGCTTTACGCGCCGCGATCCTGTATGGATAATGTCGGACGGATTTGATAAGTTCAAGGAAAATTTCAAGCAGGGTATGGTAGTCGTGATAATCGATATAGTCGCTCTTGTGCTCGGCATCAATGCAGTGTGGTTTTATTACCAGATATATGTGTCGACGGACAGTATGCTGTGGATGTTCATGTGTTCGCTGATGGTGGTGGTGCTTTTGGTATATACATGGATGCACTATTATATTTATCAGATCATGGTCACGTTCGAGTGCAAGATAGGACAACTTTATAAAAATGCTTTACTGTTTGCGATAGCCGGACTGCCGATGAATCTGCTGCTTACGATTATAAATGTCGTATTGATCGCAGGGCTTTTCCTTGTTCTGAATCCTCTTGTTGTAATATTGGCAGACTTGATATTCCTTGCCATGCTGATGCGATTCCCGATAGAATTTACGGCATCAAGAAAGATAAGAAAAGTAATTATAGACGCGCAGGAAAAAACCATGCCTAAAAAAGAGTACATTGACGGGGAGGAGAACGGCTGATGCTGCTTGGGGAATACGATGTGGCCGTTATAGGAGGAGGTCATGCCGGCTGCGAGGCTGCTCTCGCGGCGGCGCGCCTCGGAATGAGGACGGTCATATTTTCGATAAGTCTTGACGCAATAGGCAACCTGCCGTGCAATCCGAGCATAGGCGGGACGGCAAAGGGGCATCTTGTACGCGAGATAGACGCTCTCGGGGGAGAGATGGGCAAAGCGGCCGACGCGTCGTTCATACAGTCAAAAATGCTTAACCGCGGCAAAGGGCCCGCGGTTTATTCGTTGAGAGCGCAGATAGACAGGACGAGATACCATGTCGAAATGAAGCGGCGGCTTGAAAACCAAGAGCGCCTCTGTATAAAGCAGGCCGAAATAACGGAAATAAAGCTGACTGACGGAGCAGTCAGCGGCATTGTTACGGCGACGGGCGCCGAATATGGAGCAAAGGCCATTATAATCGCGACCGGAACGTATCTTAAGGGAAAGATACTTATAGGGAGTTATTCAAAGGAAAGCGGACCTGACGGTATGTTTCCGGCAAACAGCCTTTCAGCCTGTCTTGAGGATATGGGCATTGAGCTGAGGCGCTTTAAAACAGGTACTCCGGCAAGGCTCCACGCTGATTCGCTCAATTATGAAAAGATGACGGAGGAGCGCGGAGATGAAAAGGTTGTACCGTTTTCGTTTGAAACTGAGGAGCCGGGTGAGAACAGAGTATCATGCTATCTTGTTTACACAAATGAAAAAACGCATAAAATAATTACGGATAATCTTGAACGCAGCGCAATGTACGGCGGCTATGTCGAGGGTGTCGGACCGCGGTATTGTCCTTCGATAGAGGATAAGGTCGTGCGCTTTCACGACAAGCCGCGTCATCAGATATTTATAGAACCGATGGGTCTCGGTACAAAGGAGATGTACGCACAGGGCTTTTCAACGAGCCTGCCGGAGGACGTACAGCTTGCGATGTACCGCTCTGTCGAGGGGCTTGAGAACGCGGAGATCATGCGCAGCGCATATGCGATAGAATATGACTGCTGCGATCCAACGCAGCTTTATGCGACGCTTGAATTTAAGACAATAAGCGGACTTTACGGAGCAGGGCAGTTCAACGGAACGTCCGGCTACGAGGAGGCTGCGGCGCAGGGGCTCGTTGCGGGGATAAACGCGGCGCTGAAGCTCAGGAACGAGGAGCCTCTTATCATAACGCGCTCGGACGGCTACATAGGGACGCTCATAGACGACCTTATCACAAAGGGAACAAATGAGCCGTACAGAATGATGACGTCACGCTCGGAATACCGCCTGCTGCTCAGGCAGGACAACGCCGATGAAAGGCTTACGCCGATGGGGCATAGAGTGGGGCTTATAAGCGATGATCGCTATGAAAAATTTTTAAAAAAGCTTAATATGATCGATAATGAGATAAAGCGGCTCGAAAAGACGGTAGTGCCGCCGCGGCTTGCAAATCCCTTGCTGGAAAGTCTTGGCTCGACGCCGATAAAAACCGGCGTGAAGCTTGCGGAGCTTATACGGCGCCCCGAGCTTGATTATGAAAAGCTTGCGACGATAGATACGGAGCGCCCGGAGCTTCCCGAGGCAGTGTGGGAGCAGGCGGAAATAAAGCTCAAATACGAGGGCTATATAAAGCGGCAGATAGCTGAGGCGGAGCAGTTCAAAAAGATGGAATCGCGGCTGCTTCCGGCGGATATGGATTATGACGATGTATACGGACTTAGGCTCGAGGCACGCCAGAAGCTCAATAAGATAAGACCGAAATCGCTCGGACAGGCCTCAAGGATAAGCGGAGTTTCTCCGGCCGATATATCGGTGCTGATAATATGGCTCGAGCAGAAGGGACGGAACAAATGAAATATTATGCTGTAAGACAGGGAAGGAAGGTCGGCATTTTCACTGATTGGGATGAGTGCAAAAGGCTGGTCACCGGCTATAAGGGCGCGGAATTCAAGAGCTTCACGAGCTGCGAGGATGCACTTGTCTTTCTTGAGGGGAAGCAGAATGCGGATAAAGATGTAAAGCCTTCGGCAGATACTGCCGTGGCATATGTGGACGGCAGCTATAATGTGAAGACAAAGATATTTTCATGCGGAGTTGTGCTTTTGCTTGAGGATGGAGAGGAATTTTTGAGCGAGAGCTTTGACGATGAGGAGCTTGCGTCCATGCGAAATGTCGCCGGAGAGATAAAGGGCTCGATGCTAGCCATGGAATGGTGCATCGAAAACGGCTTTAAAAACCTCCATATATTTTATGACTATGCCGGTATAGAAAAATGGTGCACGGGCGAGTGGAAAACGAACAAGACAGGAACTATCGAATATAGAAAATTCTATGACGAGGTAAGCAAACGCCTGAATATAGGATTCCATAAGGTCAAGGGACACAGTGGAGATAAATATAATGACATGGCGGATAGGCTGGCGAAGGATGCGGCGGGGGTCGAATAGCAAAAAAATCTGTCAAAAACCTTTACAAATCAGAGGAATTGTAATATAATAAGCTGGAACGCGGTTTTAAGGAATAAACAATACAGGAGATGTTATAAATGATAAAAACAGCGGTGCTCGGCGCGACAGGCTATGCCGGCATTGAGCTTGTAAGGCTGCTTTCGGCGCATCCGGAGGCAGAGATAAAAATACTCGGCTCAAAAAGCTTTGCGGGACAGAAGATAAGCGATGTATATCAGAACTTTAATCACATTCTTGAAATGGCATGTGAGGAGACGGACATTGATAAGGTCGCCGAATGTGACGTAGCGTTTACGGCTCTGCCGCACGGCGCGTCAAAGACAGTTATACCGCAGATACTGGAGAGGGGCGTCAAGGTCATAGATCTTAGCGGAGATTACCGCTATGACGACGCGGCGGTATATGAAAAATGGTACGGTGAAAAGCATTCGTCGCCGGAGCTTTTGAAGGAATCTGTTTACGGGCTTCCGGAGCTCCACAGAGATAGGATAAAGTCGGCAAGGCTGATAGGCAATCCCGGCTGCTATACGACCTGCTCCATTCTCGGTGCGGCTCCGCTTTTAAAGAGCGGACTCGGCTCGACAAAGAACATAATAGTAGACGCAAAATCAGGCGTTACGGGAGCGGGGCGCGGACTTGCTCTGCAGACGCATTTCTGTGAATGCACCGAAAATACAAAGGCGTATAAAGTAGCGACGCACCGCCATACATCAGAGATAGAGCAGGAACTGTCGAATATATCTGGCGAGAAAATAATGCTGTCCTTTACACCGCATCTGATACCGCAGAAGCGTGGGATACTTTCTACCATATATATAAACCTCAACAAGCCGTGCACGAGCGAAGAGGTGCTCGATGTTTACAAGGAATTCTATAAGAATGAGTTTTTTGTAAGGGTGAAGGAGAGCGGCTTCCTGCCAGAAACCAAGCACGTTGCAGGTTCAAATTTTGTCGATATAGGTGTAGTCGTTGATGAGCGCCTGCAGAGAGCCATAGTTGTTTCGGCACTTGACAACATAGTAAAGGGCGCGGCGGGTCAAGCAGTCCAGAACATGAACCTGATGTTCGGCCTCGACGAAAAGACCGGACTTAAAAACGCCGGCTTTTATCTGTGATCGGAAGGAGGTTTAACGGATGCAGGAGCTTATAAAACGGGCGGGGATACTGATAGAGGCCCTGCCGTATATGCAGAAATTCGCGGGAAAAACGGTCGTTATCAAATACGGCGGAAATGCGATGATAAATGAGGATCTAAAGAACTCCGTAATGGAGGATATAACGCTTTTGAAATATATAGGTTTAAAGCCGATAGTCGTACATGGCGGCGGACCGGATATATCGAAGGCTCTTGATGATCTTGGACTCAAGAGCCGTTTCATAAACGGACTGCGTTATACGGATAAAAGGACCATGAGCGTTGCTCAGCAGGTGCTTATAGGAAAGACAAATAAGGAGATAGTGGCGCTGCTGAATACTAAAGGCGGACGGGCCGTAGGTATAAGCGGCATAGACGGAAGCTTTATAGAGTGCAGGAAGCAGACGACTGTTGTAGACGGAGTTGAGCAGGATCTCGGCTATGTTGGAGACATAGTACATGTAAAGCACTGCATACTTGATTTGCTTTCCTCAGACCAGTATATACCTGTTATCGCACCGATAGGCACTGATGAAGAGGGGAACAGCTATAATATTAATGCAGATACCGTGGCGGCGGCAGTTGCTTCTGCCGTGCAGGCAGAAAAGCTCGTTTTACTCACCGATGTCGAAGGAGTAAAGGATGATAAGGGTCAGGTCATATACGAAGCCCATAAGGACGAGATACTGGAGATGATTGAAAACGGCTCAATAAGCGGCGGTATGATCCCTAAGGTCATGGGCTGCTGCGACGCGGTCGATGCTGGGGGTTCGTGCGTGCATATAATCGACGGAAAAATACAGCATTGCCTGCTGCTTGAGATATTTACCAAGACGGAGATAGGGACTCTGATAAAAGGCGATAAATATTAAAGAAAAAACGCAGGATCAATATACAGTCATGACAATGTCAAAATTGCTGAT
>CALXRY010000110.1 GCA_944390955.1 uncultured Clostridia bacterium
GATGCTCATAAAGTTTTCGTTACAATGAACGACCGTGGTTTAAGCCTTACCTCTACAGAAATGCTGAAAGGTTATATTCTGTCTGAAATCAGAGATGATGCCATTCGTGAAAAGATGAATGGTGTATGGAAAGACATGGTCCTTATCCTGAAAAAGGACGACGACAAAGGCGACGAGACCTTTATCAAGGCATGGCTCCGTGCGCATTATGCCGAAACCATCCGTGAAACTAAGGCTGGTGCGGTCAATAAGGATTTTGATATCATTGGTGGCTCATTCCACAAATGGGTCCGTGATGAGCGTGATAAACTGGGACTGGCTTCCTCTGCGGATTTTGAACTGTTTATAAAGAAATTCGCTAAATTTGCTGAGGTTTACCAGCGCATCCGTCAGGCTGAGACTGTTTTTTCGGAAGAAACAAAATATGTATACTACAATGCTCAGGTGAATTTCACCTTACAGCCGCAGTTGCTTCTTGCGCCTATTTGCTATGAAGATCCGTGGCCTGTAATTATTGAAAAGATCAACCTGACAGCAAGATTTATCGATATTCTTATTGTATCCAGAGTGACCAATTATCGTTCCGTGGATTATAGTACCATTAAGAATTTTGTTTTCAATGTGACAAAGGACATTCGTATGTGCGATGTTGCAACACTAAAGCAGAAGTTGCAACAGCAATATGATAATCTTGATTTCAAGCCGGAAGAGGCGCTGCCGGATTTAGGCCTGAACAGTTTTACTAAGAAGTATATCAAAAACATTCTTGCTCGTGTTACCGGATTTATCGAAGAAAGCACCGGCGTTGCATCCAACTATTGCAACTACATGAATACTCAGACAAAGAATCCATTTGAAATTGAGCATATCATCACCGACCATTATGAGTGGTTTACTGATGAGTATACAGATCAGGAGGATTTCAGGCGCTGGAGAAATAGTGTTGGTGCGCTACTGTTACTGCATAAGAGCATCAATTCCAGCTTGAATGATTCCCGCTATGGCTACAAGCTGAGTAAATATTGCTCAAACGAAGGTAATATTTATACCGAGTCTTTGGGCCAGCTTGCATACCAAAACAATCCGAAGTTTAAGAAATTTGTTGCTGATAACGGTTTGGGTTTCAAAGCCTACGACCAGTTTGGAAAAACTGAAATTTCGGAGCGTGTTGCCCTGCTGGTGCAGCTGGTACGCTTGGTTTGGAACGACGAGATGTTTAAATGAATTTGAGGATGTGCTATGGGAGAAAAATTGAAAATCAAATTGCATGGAATATCAATAGAGGCAGATTTATCGGATGCTTCGTTTATTCTGGGTGAGCCAATAGGTCAAAATGCTAATGCTGGAGGCCTCAACATAAATATATCCGAAGGAACGAAACAGTATGATGTTATGGGGTA
Organism: uncultured Clostridia bacterium; assembly: GCA_944390955.1. Classification (GTDB taxonomy): domain Bacteria; phylum Bacillota; class Clostridia; order UBA1381; family UBA1381; genus Ornithomonoglobus_A. Next base: position 1,401 of record CALXRY010000110.1, read on the forward strand.
TACAACAGACCTTAACACAATGCGCTTAATATTCCAAAATAAAACATTCAGGAGTAGTAGCCTTACAAACGCAAAGTTGAATGATACAATGGAGAAACAACGAGTTGGTGTATGTGAATTTGCCAGCAGTCGATTTATTACATGCTTTGCACATACACATCAGGAAAGCGTCCCTTTTTGGATGTACTATGGCAAAGATGTACGGGAAGAAAAGGTACTTCTCCAATTTAGAAATTTTGCAGTTAATTTTGAGGACTGTGTGAGGACTGATTTTGCTAAGGTCAAGGATGACAAATTATGCTTTTTTAGAACACCAGAATATGGCTCAACCATCAACAGCCAGTGGTTTTCTGATACCTCGCAGTATGATTTAAGCGCCTGTATTGACTCAATCAGTGTTTTAGATGTTGAGTATGTATCGCCGGATTCATCCGTATTTACAGAGGATAATTCTGGTCAGGCAGATATTGATTTTGGCCACGTGACCGGACAAGAAAATGCAGTTGTGAAACTTCAAGGATTTAATCCCACTGTGCTGGGAAAACAAAAATCCAATCCATGGGAGTATGAAAAAGAAACTCGTATCCTTTGTACACTGTCAAATCCAACGTTTAAGGAGTGGGATTATATTGACCTACAGTTACATTCTGAAATGTTTAGAGGTTTGCGGATTATACTAAGTCCTTGGGATGACGGTGCATTGAGAAACAAAGTAGAAGAAATTGTTTCGAGCAGCGGGTTGCCCTCGGATATTATTTCTTCTATTGTAATTGAGGATAGTGCGCTCAAGGGAACTCTAAATTTTTAGTAATGATAACCTTTTAATTTTGGCATACTTTTTAATTTTACCTATTCCGGTCCTGTCGGAATGACTTCCGGTGCCGTCCGCAGCTGGTAAAATCACAGACAAAAAAATAAAACAAGGGCATCCAAAGTCGTGAATTGACCTTGGATACCCTTATTTTACGCCCTTTTTGGACCATTTCGGCCCGGAGAGGGCTTTTCTTTTTGTATCAAAATCAGTAGGAACATAGACCGTGCTAATAATACAGGTAGTTTTTAGACACCTACATTTATTCACCTTGAGTGCATGGCTTTTAACAGGGGATAAGTCAAGGTTGAGTAATTGCCGTAAAAGATGTATTGAAGTCGAAACAATCGATAATTTTTTGATCACCTCACGTTGGCATTATATAGTAGCCGTTTTTTTTATATTGACTTATTCCCGTTGACAAGCGAGGTTTAGGCGGTATAATAGATAATAGGGGCATTTCAGTTTGGACATGTTCCCGCGAACACTCTGAAAATTATCACAAAAACGATGAATATCTGACATCAATCAGGGACAATCGTGCCATGTTGAGACGGTGGTGTTGATGACGCAGAGGAGAACAATAAATAGTGAAAATGCTATGGTTCTGAATTCTTTAAGTTTAAAAACAAATTTATAAATGCCAAAACAACTTTTAAAGAATCATGTATTGCAAAATAGCTTTACAAAAATAAATTATATAATGGTAATAGTAGATATGCCACTAATTAACAAAATTATAAAGGTAATTTGAAAATTATATAGAATCTATGCGCTTATATATTAAGCTTTAAAAATACACATATCTCAAAATGCTTAAATCTTACTGTTGGAGGGGAACTATGGCTGATTTAAAAGAATCGGATTTTTTCTATGGTGCTGTTATTTCTACATTGCTAAACAACAAAATTTGTCCAGCACTTATTGAAGGTGGAAAAGACAGACAAGTCTATGATTTTACAACAAACGAAAAAGATTTTCGTTTGTTTGTAAAATATCGCTCTGCGCCAAATACAGAAAACAACGACTATAGTAGCTGGCAATTTAATTTTTCAAAAAATGATATTGAAGAGTTGCAGCAATATATAAAACTAAATAAAGAATTATCCGTGGAACTAATATGTGGAAAATCTTTACTGAGCAAATGCCAATACGCAGTTTTGCATAAAGATGAAATTAACGTGATATTTGGCAAAGGAAAGTCTTCCGTAACCGTAAGCCTAAAAAGCAGAGAACATAATTTCCGAATCTCTATTGGTGGAGGGCGTGGCAATGCATTACAAGTTCCAAGGAAAAGACTTTATTGAAAAATAATATCCTACATAACAGACTACCATTATTTAAAATCCTAATAAATCTATTCTCTGTTCCATTCAAAAAATACAGGAAACCCGTGCTTCCTGTGTTTTTATTTTATTTCGGAATGGCGGGAGCCTTTCCGGTTCCTATAAACTGAACGTATGCAAAATCCTTCATGTTGTTTCTTATTATCCAGTCTATATAGGTCATAATGTAATATGCCGACAGGACATAGCCCATCGCGTTCATATGCCCGCAGAAATATTTTTCATGAAATTCCGCATCATACGGCGGAGCATATTTATACAGGTCTACCACATAGCAGTTCTTAAGCTTATCCGCTATGCCGTATACGGCCTCCGCAAACGGTCCCTCTACGCCGTACTCATCAGGGATTGTAACAAGGAAGAACTTAGCGTCCGGCTGTATCGTCTGAAGCCGCTGTATGATCTTTGCATACCAGCCGACTACCGTCGGCGCGTTCTTCTCGTAATCCGCAAGGTCTATGTCTGTTTCGGCGTTTCCGATAACGCCGCCGTAGACGTCCTTCAGCACGTCTTTACCGCGTATGTCGTTCACTCCGAGCGCAATTATATACGCCTGCTTTGCATTGTCACTGTCAAACAGCCTATTGATATCCTCAACCGGACTGCTTTTTTCATCCGCCTCCTTATAGATCTGATATGCCGTAAGTCCGCCTCGTGAAAAATTTGTCATTTCTATGCCGGTGATCCGCTCTATCTGCTTTCCCCATGAATATTCGTAGCAGTCCCAATAGCCGGTCTCTCCGTTATTGTCATACTCAAATTCCCCGCTTGACAGGCTGTCGCCTATACAGCCAATCCTGCGGAATATATTCATCATGCCTCCGTCTCGTATAAGATTATCCAGCGGAGCATTTCCCATATATCCTCACTCCCTCGTACTTTTATAATTTTTCCGCAAGCCAGTCTATCGCCCTGTCTATCATCTCCGCGCTGCAGTTATGTCCGCCATTGTACTCTATATATTTATACTGTCCGTTTTCGCCGTAAAGCGGCCTTAGACGCTCGTTGAGCCTGCGCACTCCTGATACCGGGACAACATCATCGTCATTGCAGTTCTGGATAAGCAGCGCTGTTTTTGCCATTTTTTCAAAATGATTCAGCGGCATTTCCTTCTCGACCCGCTCCCTGATAACAGGATCGGTAGCCTCCCAATCCATGCTGCAGCCGTATTTATCGGTAAGATCAGGCGAACCTATGAGAGGCGCGGCTGCCTTTATTCTGTCGTCCTTCGTCATTGTCATGTACGCCACATAACCGCCCTGCGATATACCGGTCATCCCTATCCTGTTCGTGTCTACTCTTGCGTCGCTTCCGTAATAATCCATTATCGCCGACATATCCTTTGCCATTAGCAGCAGCATATTAAGATAATACTCCTTATAAAGCGATGTGCCGAGCATAATATCGAGCTTTTCATCTCTGCGCTCACCGTGCCACACCGCGTCGATCATGACGCAGAAGCAGCCGTGCTCGGCAAGTCTTGCACCCATCTCCAGCATATGCCACGCATTGCCGGATGTACCGTGATTCAAAAGGACGAGCGGCGCGCCCGCCGCTCCGTCCTCACAGCATTCAATTATAGGGATATTGTTTTCCGTTATCCTTTTGCGCTGTATTATTATTTTTTTGTCCATATTGCCCTCCGGTCATCAATTTACCGTTGTTCTGTATATTATCATCTGCGAAGGCTCAAGGTATCTCTGACGAACAAGAGCAAAATCTGCGTTCTCGCCGCTGTTTTCATATGTCAGGATCTAATACGGCTCTATGCGCCGTATCTCCGACGTGCGCACCTCAAGCGTGCCGTCTGCATTTCTGTTGCATATTCTGTTTACAAGAACGATATTTGACGTAGGCACTGCCACAAGCCGCATATTCCCCCAGAGGAAATCATCCGGATCTTCGGCATCATGAACGTCCGGCTGCGCAATAAGCATGTTCCGGTCACTGAGCTCACCTATCATTCCGTACTGATACTGAAGAATGCGGCTCTCGCTCAGATTGAAGCCCGCATCCGACAGAGGATTGCTGCTCATTACATTCACATCTGCATTGAAGTCAACAATAATCGACTTGATAACGCCATCCTGCGCACTGAATCTTATAACGTCGCCCGGCTCTATCATGCCGCCGCTTTCCTTCTCAACCGCCAGCTCCGCCGGCAACTCCGCCTCATAGAAATAATTATCAACAAAATACGTTATATTGTAAATTTCTTCACCGTATTCATTAATACCCATCTCTACCTTATCGACCACAGCACTCTTGCTCTCGCTGCTGTAAAGCTCGCGTACATTGGTTGTATTTCTGTAAACAACTGCCTCAACATTTCTGAATTTATCGATGTTGTATGCCTCTACGTCTGAGGTGCTGTAGCGTGTATCATTCGTAAATACCGACGACGTCACGACATTATAGTAATCGCTGTCCGTAACTGACGAATCTTCAGGGACCATAAATACAATCGCCGAGGAGATGCAAAATTCATCTCCAAACATAGAAGTTGATGACTTATATATCAACTCCTCCGAGAAATCATACATTGTCAAACAGTTTGAATCCTGTGCCGTGTCGGCATCTACATAGTCGCTTCCGGTCTCTGGCTTGTCAAGACTTGTTATTTGGTTGTTCTCGTTCATGCTGTATCTTACGAGACAGTCGCTTCCGATCAAAGTCTGATCTATGCCTATCGAATCTACTGTACGCCCGTCAATGCTTATCCGCTGAGCAAGGTCAAGGTCCATAACGTTTCCCGCTTGGTCAAGCAGTCTGACGGCAAGCTCATCGCCGCCCTCTTTCACCCATGTTCTCATAATGTAACCGTAGCGCATCGATGAAATACCGTTTTCGGCATATACGACTTTATTGTTTGCACCTATCCAGAAGGTATATGCCTTGCCTATCTCCGGCATAAAGCCCGTATTCTCCTCAAACGCCGCGTCCATCGTATATTCCGCGCCGTCAATACCGATCTTATGGTCCGCCGGAGCACTCGAGGTAAGCTGTCCGATTATACTTACTGCGCATATCTCGACCCTCTGATACGAGCCGTCAAGCGAGCTCTGCACCATAAGCAGATCATTCTGACTTATATCGTTAACGGTTATAAGCTCCCCGGTCTCTCCATCGATTATCTCGCTGTCAAGATTGTCGTCCGTCATATTGAGTGTATAGCCCTTGCTGCCGTAGATAACGCCGTTTACAGGGTCTATCGCGCTTACCTTAACATATTTGAAATCGGAAATAAGGAGCACATCATATCGGTTATCCTTATCATTGTCGACAAATCTGAGCACAGCCCCTGCGCTTGTTACCTCCTGCCAGTTGGCGCCCTTGTATGCAACTCCGTTATACAGCACGTCGTATGTCTCATCAAGCCTGATAGTCTCGCTGTGCTCATTTTCGATATATTCCACAGACGCTCCCTCAACGGCTATGACATCCTCATAGCTTATCACTTTTTCGGAATTGTCCAACGAATACATATAGCACACAGCATTCTCGTCCTCATCGATGTATGCCTCGACATTTCTTCCTATCAGCTCTGAGGCCAGCTCCATATAACAGCTGTAGACGGTAGAACCGATACGAACCCTGTCCCTGCTGTACACGCCGCCGTCCGCATACAGATCAGCCACTCCGGCCGCCGTAAGTATGCCCTCTGTTTTGTAGATATTATATCTTTTGTTCAGGATCGTAACTCCTGTTTCGACCCTATATTTCCCATCGGAGTCGGACGTCATGATATCTGCCTCAAACATATTATACAGCATCGTATATGCCTCAAGGCATGTCAGAACATCATCATTTGCAAGCTGCATCCCGTCGCCTATATCGGTACTGCCGCCGAGTGATCTTATGTATGTTTCATCAAAGCCGTTTGCGGCCATCTGCGCATTATAGCCCGCTGCGGACAGGCAGACCTGAAGCGCCGTTATATACGTAAGCGGGTCGTCTGCCTCCGCCGATTTGTCGACAAGCAGATACATCTGCTTTGCCATCTCCGTCGCTTCCTCGGCAGATGACGGTGCATATCCGATGACTGCCATGACCGTCTGGACAAAAACTCCTGTTTCTACTTCCGCGCTCCTGTCCTCCGGCAGGTCGTTATACGTTCCTATAGCATCTATTATCCCTTCCGCAATGTCCGCCTTTATATCATCTCCCGCCGCCAACGATGAGATGCTCTGCGGCAGAAGCATTACCAGCATGGCTGCCGTAATAATAATGCCCGTTATTTTTCTGATCATTTATGTATCAAATCCTTTCCGCATTGACAAGCATATTTACTCACCGATGTAATTTACCATATTTATTATCATAGCTGCCGATTCGGCTCTTGTGGCATTGTTCAGCGGACGGAATGTACCGTCATCCATGCCGTTGATGATACCGGCGCCGCCGAGCCGCGATATTTCGTCCACAGCATACTCGGCAATATCGCCTGAATCGTTAAAGGTCTTTGAACCGAATACGTTCCTGTCTACGCTGCGTATTCCTCTGTACAGCATGACTGCCGCATCCTGCCGCGTTATATAGCTGTCCGGGTTGAAGCTGCCGTTATCACCCATAACAATTCCATACTCCGTTGCCGTTTCAACATATATCTCATACCACGCTCCGGCAGGAACGTCATCATAGCTGCCGCTTCCGCCGGTATAGCTCAATCCGAGCGCCGTAACTATCATTTTGCAAAACTGCGCTCTTGTTACTTTATCGTCGGGCTTGAACGTTCCGTCCTCAAAGCCCGCTATGATCCCGGCATCCGACATTTCTATAATTATATCCTCTGCCCAGTGACCGGATATATCGCTGAATACCGATTCCTGCGGCTGAGATATTATACTGTCTATATTATCCACGTACGTCCCAAGCATGCCGCTTCCCGAGCCGCCGCCGTTGCCTCCGGAACCTCCGCCGGAAGCGCCTCCGCCGCCGCCTGCGCTGCTGCCGTCGGCATCGTTCACCGCATCGTCAAAAAGCTCTATAAGACTTTCAAGATCAACGGCTCTTGAGCGGTTATTGTAGAAATACTTCCAGACATCATCCTTATACGTAATATCATTATATTCATCAGTATCTATTACCAGCTGATCCGCTCTTGGGATTATGATCTGCTCAAGCTCCGTATACCGCTGCACGCTGCTTATCTCACCCAGTACAGTTCCGCAGAGAAGCGCGTCTGCAACAGTCACTTCCGAATAATCCTGCTCCTTCATATAATCATAAACGTACGACCATACCTCATCGCTCAGGCTCTCAATATCATTTTCACTGTCAATACCTATGACCGAGGCATATTTTATAAGCATATCCCTGCCGTCGTCGGTATTTACTATATACCATGCGGTCACCGCGGAATAGGCCTCTGCATAAAAGGTTGCCGGAGTGTAGCCGCCTTCGGGCTTGTTGTCAAAAATCAATCTGCTTATATAATCCGGATCCTTTGCAAACTCCTCCTCATCTATTCCGAGAGCCGCCGCATTTTCACTTATTATATCCCGCAGCTCCGATGCGGATGACGCTGCATTTACCGCCGGGATGACCGCCTGTGCCATTTCCTCGTTCAGATGAACGAACGTATAGCCCTCGGACCTGACGCCGTCGACGATCGTATATACTGTATATTTTCCTCCGTCAAGCAAACTGCTCAAGCCTATAGACCTGCCCGCCTTGCCTTCAGCGTCAGCATATACAGCCGTATATACAGCCTGCTTCTCGTTTATAAGCCCGGCGTTTATTTCACTGCTTCCAAACGGAATTATCATAATACCTACCGGCGAAAAAGCATAATCGGTTTCAGCTGTTACGCTGATCATTCCTGTTTCCGGATCGTATCCGGACGCCGTTCCTCCTGATGCGCTGCCCTCGCCAAAGAATCTGTCCCCGACAAGAACCCCGCCGTCAGTAAATACAATACCTTCAGCAGTATCCCCGCTTCCTATTCTCAATCCAGGAGAAGCTGCCTCCGCCTGTGACAGAGCATCAATTGAAGCTTCAGCAGCTGCCGTATCCGTAATATCGCTGCCGTTCCATATATTCAATACGGAAACAACGTTTACACTGTTGCCTGTGTCGTTCTTTACCGTCGGCACAAAGCTCTTTTCCGTTCCGCTCACATTAAATCCTGCACTCGCAATGTCAACATCCTTCATAGATGTCACAAAACTTTCAGACTGCTCATAGCCTATTTCCGTTCCTCCGGCAGTCATGAGCCCGCTGCCGAGAGTAAGCGTATATTCTGTATTCGAGAAAAGCCTCGGCACGGAGAAATAGACCTTTCTGAGATCCTCGGAAAGCGTTATGTCGGCAAGCTCAAGCGTTCCGCTCCCGCACGAAAGAGTCATTTCCTCCTCTATGCTGCCGCTGTCCACAGGGGCGCTCAGCTCGGCAAATACAGTATCTGCACTGTAATCGACATAGTCCAGCTCCTCGCCGCTCACTACAGAGCCAAAGCCCGTTATATATGGAAAATTAGTTATAATTTCCGCTCTGACATTGTCAAATATAACTCTTGCCCCGGTCTCGCTGCTGCTCGACACCAAAAATCTCAGCTGATTCAATACCGTTACGTTAGTATTGTCGCCTACTCTGTCCTCAGCAAGAATCGTATCATCAAGCCAAAGCGAGAACGTATTTGTCGAGCCATCTATAACATATCTTATCTTATACCATTTTCCAAGTTCAAAACAGTTCAGTCCGCCGTAAGTAGCTCCACCGCTTCCCGGGATATACACCTCGTTACTGTTATACGGCCTGAAGTGCGCAAGAGTTACGCTGTCAGGCGTAGCGGAATTCCTTATGGTCAGTGAAAGCGTTGCGGGGTTGTCCTCAGGGAAATAAACCTCTGCCTCAGCCTGTACAATATCGTTTGTATCGCCCGTCGGTATCCCGAAAAACGGCGACGCAGACGTTACGCCCTCCGCGCCGAGCTCGAGGCTCTGTCCATGCTCCTCATCAACAAACACAGGGCGCACATAGCCGCCATTCGATGCTACCGATCCTGTATCAACGCCTTCGGGGGAACCGGATGTATAATTATTGAAATCCGCATCCGCTATAACTGTGATCGCCGAGCCCGCGATCGATACATTAACGCTATCCTCAGCAGTTTCGCCCGTCAAGCTTACGGCTCTCACTATAAGCTCGTGGTAGCCGCTCTCAAGAGAGACCGCAAACGAACCATTTGGATTGGATGACTGATCGATGACCTCGCCGTCGCACAGCAGCTCCACTGTTTCTATTCCGTCCGAGAAATTTTCCGTGCTGTATGAGACCTCCGTAAGCTCATCGGCCGTATATGTCCCGGCAGACGGATACGTTATGCTTACAGTCGGCTGTCTCTTCACATATTCGAATGTTTCCGGCTCGCACGGCGTGCCGTTTTCAAATTTATACAGTGTGTATTCACCTTTATCAAACGAGCCGCCGAGAGTTACCGAGCTTCCATAGCTCCCGTTTTCATCGGCAAACAGCGTCAATAAAACGGCCTCACCGTTGTTGATGCTGTCCGTGCTTATATCTGAAATGCTTGCGCCCGAAGGAAGTATAACAGCCATAACCCCTGCGCCTGCATCGGTACTTCCGGATACTGCGACCGTTCCGCCCGAGTAGCTGTGCGAATTGCCCTCGGGGTATGAATATTCCTCCTCAGCGACCGATACGGCTGTGCCGAGTCCGTCCCAGACGTAACCGAACGCAACGGCTCCGTTCGGAAGCTCCACAGAAGGCGTAGACACTTCCAATGTACTGTCTGCCCCAATGGTCGCCTCCGCCGCTCTTGCCGATATAAACGTATTTCCGCTCCATACCGTTATTATAGAAACGACGTCCTTCTCCTCGTCAGTTCTGTTTTCTATCGTTGGTCTAAACGATACACTGCCGTCCGCAGCATCAAAGGAATAGCTGAGAACGTTGAATTCCTTTCTCCCTGTCGTAAAGCTTAAAGTCTGATCCTCCGACGAATGCGAGCCGTTCATGTCCGTCACCGAAGACGTCACGGTCACAGTATATTCCGTTCCGCTTTTCAGCGGCGAAAGCGGCGTGATGATTATACTTGGTTCTACGCTTTCGTCGTATGCAACGTCGCAGGCAACAGAATTGCCGCCCTGCGATAATATTACCGTATCGGAATTTACCGTTGCCGGATCGGCGCTGCCGCTGAGCGTTACCTTTATCGCCTCAGCATCATACGGTATCTCCTCGGTTTCGGTCCCGTCCTTTATTGCGCTTACCTCCAATGCCTCAGGATAATTGTATATCTCGTAAGCCGAAATATTGTCGATATATAAATATCCCGGGTATGTGTTAAGATACGGTATTACGAATAGTCTCAGCTGTGTCAGTCCGCTGTCAAGGTCTCCGTAGCCCTGGAAGGCCCTGTCGTCAACAAACACCTCTCCATCAAGCCACATGCTGAAATTACCTGTGTCGAGATTCAGTGCATACCTTATATGGTGCCATTCTCCTCTCGTGCAGCCGTCAAAATATCCCGTTGAAAAATCAGGTGTATACACAACGCCGTTAGACTGCGCTCTGTAGTTTGCGATCCCTATTCCGTCGGACGAGGTCACGCCTCGTCCGCTCATCTCAAGTCTTGAATTAAATGTGGGGTCATAGAAATCAAACTCAAACTGGAGCTGTCTTGCTTCACTGCTGCACGCGATCTGAACAAGCGGATCACTGCTATTTGTAGCGCCAGTATACCCAACCTCAAGCACCGTTCCGTAGTCGCCGCCGAAATCATATGAAGATATGTAGCCTGCGTTTTCCACAAGCCCCAGATTGGCCGGCAGAGTTCCGTTTGCCAAGTCAGTCTCATATTCGTTAAAGTCGTAATTAACAAGCTCCTTTACCTCAACGCCCTGTGTTTCCTGTGCCGGATCGCTCCAATCGACTGCCGATACAGGCACAATATACGCTGCAGTGACCGCCGCACTGAGCAAAGCACTGATTATCCTTTTCATAGCGTTTCCTCCATCACTTCCTGTACAGCGCTCCGAGTTCAGTTACGCTGTTCCAGTTATTTACGGTGTTGCCCGAGCCGCTCAGGCGCAGATAACGGGCATTTCTCGATTCAAATTCAAATATCTCGTAGCCATCCTGAGTTCCGCTCGTTTCGCCGCTGTAGACCGTTTCATAATTGACTCCGTCGGACGAAACCTGGATCTCAAGCCTATAACGGCGCTCCGCTCCGTTCATATACGCCACGGCCGCGGCGTCTATCTGCTGCTCCGTGCCGAGATCTATCTCGATCCACTGCTCGCCTTCGCCGGCCCAGCGTGTAGATAGGTCGCCGTCAATAGCATTTTCCGGCGGGTTCTGAGCCTCAGGCACCGCGCTTGCTGTTATGTTCGCAACATCGTACCGTCCCCAGCCTTCAACGTCCTCCTGCTTCGGAATGACATAGAACTGTACTGTATAGATGTTGTAATACGGCTCTTCCGCATTTGCATACAGCTTTATCTCTGTCTGTCCGTCAAACGATGATGCATCCACAATTTCCGTTTTGGCTGCATTTGTATCGACCGTGATCTCCGGCACCTCAGCGGTATCATACGGCAGAAGCACCTTATATGATTTTGTCTTGGGATCAAAGCCGTCTATCTCAGCGCCGTTTACGTAGATCATATCCGCCTCAGCAAATTCAGCAATCTCGCCGTCCGGGATCGACCATGACGAAATATCCGTCATCGTATAATCCTGGCTTGCGGCATACTCATTGAGCATCGCAAAGCGCATCGAAAGCTTGACCTCACCGTCGCTGTGTATCTTGACCGTCAGCTTTCTTGTACCGGTATTCGAGCTCTGAGTTGCGGGAACCGGTGACGTTTCAAGCGGCTGAGCGTCCATTACAGACAGCTCAGTCGCAACGTTGCTGTCCAGCTTTATCTGCATCTGCTGACCGTTCTGGGTAAATATTACCGTATTGTTGTCAACTATATTTATATCTGCATTTGTATGTACAAAGAAATACAGATCGCTTTCCTGCTTAAGCTCGATCTCATCCTGAACGATAAACGTCCTTCTGTCATCGCACAGCATAAAGCCTCTTGTTGCGCTGTTTACTTTATTTCTGTAGGCGTCGGTCAGATCCACGACCTGGAACGCGCCCTTTTCCTTGCTGTATGTCTGTATTATCGGGCAGAATGCGTCTGTTTCCTGCCCCGCGTTCTCGTCCGGGTCTATTACGTATACGTTATGTCCCTCAGCTCTTACACGGTAATAATTATTTCTTCCTGTTCCAAAATAATCCCCTGCATTGTAATCCTCCGGTCCGAGGTCTACCGCCCAGCGCGTTCCGAGCATATCGAGAACGAACGTACCGGAATCTATATGACCGTGGTTTACAGTAACATTTCCGCCGTGGAAGCCTACCGCCATGCTCTGCGAATCCTCCCACGAGGCTCTCATCGTCGAAGCCTCGGCCTTTGCAAAGTATCCGTCAAGTGCCAGATTGGCTCTGTCGCCATCGTTCGGCTCATACCACAGGCAATCGAGCGCCGTACCGCTGATTGTTCCGCCTCCGGAATTATCCTCGCGGAATTGTAGCGCCGCAGCCGATACGTCATAGTCGCCGTAAAGATTTGCAAGATAGAATACATACGGCGGCATGTCCTTATTAAAGCTTGCGTCATGATAGTTATTGACGCCTGTATTGAGCATCGAATAAACATAAAATCTTGCTGATGTATCGAGCCCCTGTACCTCTGACAGGTGGAAGTCATGTCCAAACGTGCCGTTGAGCGACGACATCAGGTAGCACAGATACTGGACTGTATATGACCAATAGCCTGCGCCCTCCTCCCATGCTCCGTCAGGAGCAAATTCGGGCATCATGTATTCAAGGCTCCTTAATGCAAGGCTTATCGTATTGAACGCCTCGTCGGGATGCGTATCTGCTATAGCCATAGCGCCCATCGCAAGACCGCCGTTGCATACGACGTTCCAGTTCATCTCGGCCATCGTAAAATCAGTGCCTGTCCCGCCGCCGGAATAAAACCTAAAGCCCTGATTCAATCCGAATTTTATGATACACTCTTCAATATATGCTCTCTGCTCCTCATCAAGAGCCTCATAGCACCAGTCATAGCCTATCGCAAACGCAGCGGTCATTTCGCCGACGTCAAGGAAGTGACCCGGATTCCAGTCGGGATACTGCCCAACGTGCTCCATTTCCTCCCATGCGCGTTCCGAATATTTCCTATCGCCCGTGAGCCTGTATACAAAACCAAGAGTAAGTATCCTCCTGAGCACCGTGCGGCTCGTTTCGAGCAGTCTAAGACCATCAGGGATATAATAATCCGCGGGGGCCTCGTCCAGAAGCCCGTTTGCCTCGTCTATAAGAAGGTCTATCCAGTCTCTTACATATTCGTCGCTGTTATAAAGCTCAGCGGCACGGTCGAAATCATCCTGCGTTGCAAGAAGCCTCGGGTGCACGCCCTCGGTCTCCGCCTGTGCATACTGCTCCTGAAGCTCCGCCGCGCTCGGGCGGTCAAAGAACAGATATGAATTCAGGCGCTTTATATCCTCCTCGCTGTCGGCATATTGAAATTCACCGTCAGATATTACAATAAGGCTGTACATATCGTCATAAAATACAGTCTTGCCGAGAACTCTTTCCGCCAGCACTCTCAAGGGCAGGAACGCCCTGTCGTTCTGTATCTCCGGCGCTGTTCCCGTATTCACCGTTTCACCGTCTATCGTCATAGTGTCCGAGCCTATAGTCAAAACGGCCCTATTGTCAACAGTCACCGTATTTGTGCTCTCGTCCCATTCAACCTCAACACCGAATGCCTCGGAGATCGCCCTTACGGGTACGAGCGTATAATCATTCTTTACGTACGGACGCGCATCAAGCGTCTCCTTCCTGTCGATAATAAAAATATAATCCGTATATTTTGAAAGTGCTACCGTTCCTCTGAGCTTGTTTATATCCTCTTCGTCGGACGGGAATTTTGACGTTATCTGAACAGGTCCGTCGTCGTTCTCCTCGTCCTCGGGAAGCTCACACGGCTCCGAGCTCTCATATATCTTCATGTTATCCATCAGCAGGTCGCCGTTCCCCGAAGACGCATCGATCGTTATACGCATGCTTCCGAGCGTGCCGAAATTCTGGTTTGTCATCGGGACGTCCTCGGCAAGCAGCTCACCGTCGGCGTAGAAATTATACGTACGTCTTCTGAAATCGTATCTTATCGCAAGATTTTTCCACTTACCTATATCGAGCTTTGTAACAAGGCTGTTATTACTCAGTATGACTTCACCGTTTGCGCCTATAACAAAGCTTTCCGACCATGCCATATCCGTATCTCTCATACGGAATATCCTTTTGTTTTCCGCACCCGGAGAATCTATCCTGAAATCACCCTCAAGCACAAGATACCTTCCGCAGCCGCTCGAAAAAGTCACGTTTATGAGCGGATCGGTCGCCTGCGTTTTTCCGAGATACATATAGCCGTTGCCGTCGCTCTCTGTTCTTGCTTCGACGATATTGTTTTTTGCCTCTATCCCGAAGGTATTAAGAGCCGTGGCAGGATCGTCAAAATCATTATTCAGAAAGACCGTGCCTAGACCCTCTTCCTCCTCGTAAACGACTTCCGTGAATTCTTTCGCCTCGGTATTAAACGATGCTACCGGGAAGTCCTCGCTTGCCTCTGTGCCATTATATACACGCACATTATCGATTATTGCATATGTATCGGTAAAATCACTGTATTCCGTGGTGAACGTAAGCGCAGCAGGGCTTGTAAATGTAACGCCCGTTATCCACTGCGATACCTTCTCGTCTCCGTTTATCCTCACAAAATACCTGTAGCTTGACTGATTATAGCCAAAATCTATATGCGTGCTTATGCCTTCGGGCAGACTTCCTATTTTTTTGCCGTCATTTAAAATTATGCTGCCGCCGCTGAATGTTATCGGGGCAAATGATGTTCCGCCCGAATTTTCCAGCGTCATTTCTCCTGCAAAATCCGAACCGCCCGTCTTTATGTCAAAGGAAACGACAAAATTCGTTTCCGCTCCTTCGGTTGGGAACGAAATACTGTTTGTATTCCCGCCGCATGCGAGGTAAAGCGATTTGTTGCTTGTCCCGTCTTCAACCACTCTCGAATTGGCATTACCTGTAAATTCAAAAGAGGACGGCATATCGTTTGTTATATACTGATTGAAAGTCTCATTTACCAGAGCATCGCTCCGGGCCGCCACTGTAACGGCTGCAAACGATGATGAAAAAATCGCCGTTGCCAGCAGCGCGCTTATTGCTCTCCTGATATTCACTGTATCCTCCTTATGTCCATATTTTATATATTTAATTATAAAATATATCCGTTTCAAAAACAAGCCTCATTATTTGGTATCAGTTGATACTTTTAGCTGTACAGAGTTTATTTTATAGCATTTCGCTGCTATCTTATTATAAGGCGAGGTTCGTTCTGCATTCCTTTTCCGCCTGCCGATATATACACCTCCGGCATCGACGCATCAAGTCTTATAAGCAGCCATCCGCCCTTTGCGGCGTTCACCGCCTCGGTGATATCCGCCGAATACGTCCCCTGTCCCTGCACAACATCATATGCTCCGGAAATTATTATCGGCGTCTCCGGAGCGTTGTTGTATGTCAGTTCCGATAAGTCAACAGGCTCCTCAAGCACCGCCGCGGAAATATCTACAGTCGTATCTCCATCGGCATTCATGATAAGCTCAAGCTCCGCGTGTTCGACTTCTTCGATATCTGTGAGATCAAATTCTATAAAACCGCTCCTTGCATAGCCTTCGCCGGCATTCTTCATGAGTATCTCCGCGGACTGTGCCGTATCGGCATAGCTTCCATCCCGCACATGAGCCGTCATATACGGCTCTCGCAGCGTCACAAGCTCGCCTACGGCAGCCTCCGTCAGAGGACGCATACCCTCATCCCACAGCATGCCTTTAAAATATACCGCGCCCTCGGCTCTGACGGCTTCAAGCCTCCCTGTTCTTGCCGCCTTGCCGTCGAACGCCGGGACATATTCTGTATGCTTCGTCACCTTGAGCAGCCTTCCGTCGTACGAATACTGTGCTAAAAAAGCCGTACATTCCGCCGGCTCGTCAGTTATATTGCTTATTGAATACTCAAATGACGGAGCCGTGCTGTCTGCTGTCAAGGTACTTTCAGCGCTTATTTCGCCTGCTGCGGCGCCGATAACGCTCCAGAACGACCTCTTAGCCCTTCCCTGCTCATCAAACAGGCCGGGATTCTGATCCTCGCCCATGTACGAGTTATCGGTCGCTCCCCAGAACGACACGCTTTCTATCGAATCGGCGTGGCGCTTCAACATTTCAAAAAGCTCTTCGTACTTTTCCGCAAGCCTGATCTCGTCCTCGATCGATGGCGGATCACCGAGAACGCCGTTCACGTCGACCTCGCTTATCCTTATCTTGCAGCCGAGCTCCTCAAACTGCTCTATCGTATATTCAATGCTCCACTCCTCCCAAGTGGGCCACACCTGCGGTTCACCGGTTATATTCGTGGTAAGGCTTATATGGCACTGCAGCCCTATGTTGGCATCGATGCCTCTTTCCCTCAGGCGCTTTATCAGATTGTATACCGACCGCCACTTTCTTCCGTTTCTCTCATTGTAATCATTGTAATACAGCTCCGCGTCCGGGTCCGCCTCATGAGCGTATTCAAAGGCCTTATCAATATAATCATTTCCGATTATGTTCTGCCAGTAACACGGGCGCATGACCTGCTCACCGTTAAGCGTTTCCTCATACTCCGAGCGTATCGGGCATACGCCGTTTTCATCCGCCGCGTCAGAAACTCCCTCATTCACAACATCCCAGCTTTTGATCTTGCCCTTGTAGCGTCCGACGACCGTATATATATGCTCCCTCATAAGCTCCAGAGCCTCCGCTCTGTCTATCATATTATCCTCGCTAAGAGGCAGGCTTGGGTCCTTTGCAAACAGCCAATCGGGCGAGCATGATCTCGAGTGCCATACGAGAACATGTCCGTGAAGCTCCTTTCCGCTTGCAAGCGCACCCTCAACATATGCGTCGGTCTGCGAAAAATTATATCCCGATGTCGGAGACGTCCGCAGAAAGCCGAGCTTGAAGCCGTTTTCAAGCCCCAAAACATCAAAGTGATGCGTCAGCCATTCGCTTTCCGCTTCGTCGGAAAATGCATCGATGCTGCCGAAATTCCCGATCTTGAAATAGTCCTTATACACCTCGCTTAATGAAGGCAGATCCGTTTCATATGCCATGCCGTCAGCATCTGCCTCATATACGTCCGTTATCTTAAAACCGTCTATATATACCTGCCCGTCCGTCTCTATAAACAGCTCAAGCTCCTCAAGCTCAAGACCCTCAAAATTATTTTCGTAATCAAGCTCTAGCCTTGTCCATGTACTGCCGCCGGCCATTACGCTGCTTTCGCAGCATAGCTCTGTTCCGCTTTCCTCTGCCGAGGTCCTGCGGCTTACTCCCATTCTGACATTCCCGTTTCCTTTTACATACACCTCAATATTGTAAAAACGTCCGCGGATTACAAACGGCGAAAGATCAAGCTCAGCAAGACCGGATACGCTCAACGCATATGAGCCGTCATATGCATCTTCGAGCCCAGCCAAAGCAACACCGCCTGAAAATCCGCCGTTTTCGTTTTCAAATGAAGTGCCGTATACATCTGCCGTTTCCGCCGAAGCAGACATATACAAACTCATAACCGCCGCCGCAGCGGCGCCGATCAGTCTCTTTTTCATAAATTCATTATAACCTTTCCTTTCGCCGCACTCAAGGCACCATAAAATCTGAAAAATTTTTCAGATTGCCGCTCGAAAGAACAACAGCGTATTTTTATACTCCAAGTCCTTGAGAGTGGTAAGATGGGAAAATTGATTCAGACTTTTCCTTCCGATATACTCTTGCAATACAGATACGCACCAGCACACCAGCCTATCATAGGCGGAGTTTCATATTCATGAGTTACATTGACGCTGCCTTCATCGGCATTATATTTTTCCCAAAGACACCCCGTCTCTTTAAATATTTTATCTGAGGCATGTATATATTTTTCCGCTATTCGCAGAGCATCATCGGTATAGCCGTACGCTATCAGACCACGGATAACTATATATGTCACCGGCGGCCATGAATTGGGGTAATCCCACTGATAGCTTCCTATCGTGTCATTCTTCTCACACGCGAAAACACCGTATCCGCCTTCTATACGATTCAGCGCCGACACTGCCAATGCCGCCTGCTCCTTTGAGGCACAGCCTGCAAACAGCGGGTAAAAAGCCGCCGCCGAAAAAATCTTTCCTTTTGTTTTCTTTACAAAATTATAATCGCAGAACAGCCCGTTTTCGCCAACTAAATACTCATTCATAAGCTTCAGCCGCCTGTCGGCCGCCGCGCTCCATTTTGCTTCATTTCTGTTCCCAAGCTCTTTGCTGAAATACTCCATATTCTTTTCCAAGCCGTAAAGCAGGCTGTTAAGCTCGGGCTGTATATAATTATATGATTCGAAGTCCCATCGCGGGTTTATATCCCAGCCGCTTTCGCAGAACGATATATAGTGCCTGTAAAGCTCCATATCGTCAGTGTCCTTCATTTCAAGGCCGGTCCTGCACCTGTAGCGGTCGGCATGCTGTTTCGCTTCATCCTTTATCAACGTACCGCCGTATTGATTGAGACCTGTTTCGGTCATACGCCTTGTCATCCAGAAGCTGTACTCCGTTTCAAGAGCATCGTACGCCTTACCGAGCCACTCTTTATCTTTATAGTGCTCATAAATATCCCGCACCATAAACGACAGGAACGGCGGCTGTGAGCGGTTCAGATAATATGTCCTGTTTCCGTTTGGCATATATCCGAATCGCTCCACAAGATAGATCATATTGTCAACATTGTTCTTTGCTCTTTCATATGCTCTTATCAGGCAGAGACCGACATTTGTAAAATATGTATCCCAGTAATACATCTCCTGGAACATCCCGTCGGCGCACGGAACGGTATACGGGTACGGAAGACCTATCAGCGTTCCGTTATCCTCTTTGTTCTCCCTAATGGTCTTTCCTATGTTGTTTTTTATGTACTCACAAACCATTTTATTATCCTCCCGTCCCATGCTGTCGGTGCAAAAATGCTTATTTGCGTTTTGCGTACTCACTCGGCACCATACCTGTATGCTTTTTGAAAATACGTATAAACGTTTCTATATGTGCACAGCCCACTGCCGCGGCCGCCTCCGAAACCTTGCTGCCGTTGTCAAGCATCTCTTTTGCGATCTCCACGCGGCGCATATTCACATAGCTTCTGAAATTCTGATTGAATATGTTCTTAAAAATTTTGCTCGTGTACCATGACGAATAATTCATGTACTGGGCAAGGTCGTCAAGACCTATGTTATTTTTTATATTTTGATCAATATAGCTGCTGATTTTTTCTCTGTCATAGTTCGATTCTGATTCACTCTCCTTCGGTATACTGTCAAGCAGCGGCTCAAACATTTTGAACAGATTCTGCTTGATCGTATCAATATCCTTGCCTATTGTCGGGAAATTGAGTATTTCCCTGTTGGGATACATTTCCTCAATATCCTTGCCGAGATACATCAGTATACGCATAATTGTAACATTAAAGCTCGACTGAAGCTGGTTCACAACCGAAACGGTCGCGTTATATGTGATATTGCTGTTTATCATGTTGTTTATCATATCCTCTGCCGAGTCGCGCCTTCCATGAAGGAAATCATCTATCAGCCGCCGCTCCATCTCAAGAGAATATGTGATCGCATGCTGGCCCTCCGGCTCATACTCTCCTACCTTGTACACCGATTTTTCCAGATCAAGGAGGAACGTATCCTCCCTATACATCAGTATATCATTATACGCCTTTACATCTCCGGAATAATCGCTAACCGTATTTCCTATGAATATTTTTACTATTATGTTAAAGTCAGTTTCGAGCATATCCGAAAGCTGCTCAAAAATAGTTTCATATGGTTCTGCATCGCCTGGTATAAATACCACAAAGCCCACATAGCAGTCATGATAAATATAAAAGCTGTCTATAGACTTTTTCAATATGTCGATAATATCCTGTTTTATATACGGCACGCCTTCTGTTCCGTAGTAATCCACTACCTCATCGCCGTTTGCTATATAGAATGAAACGGGTGTATGGCGCTCCGTAAGGAGCTCATAATGATTCTCCTGTATGATCTTTGCGGCACGCCCAGCCGACATGTTTCCGCTCAGCCAATCCTCAAAAAACTTATCTGTTATGATACTCTGATTACGAATGCTTTCCTGTTTGATTTTGTTTATATCCTCAAACATACTGTCCATCTTGCTGAGCACATACGGCACGTCCTCTTTTTCCGTGCTGTCATTATTGAAGCGCTTGAATTTTACGACTATATCATTGATCGGCGAATACAGCGATTTTGTCATAAGCGTTACGACCGTGACCGAAACAAACGACAGGACAAGTATCATAAGCAAAATACAAATATAGAACCACGCAAAGCTCGGCGGCTTAACGGCATAGACATATGAAAACGCAAGGTCTGTAGACGATGTAAGCTTATACGTCATAAATCCGCCGCCTGAACCGTCTCCGTCCCTACTCTGCGCAGCCTCAGTGATTGCCTCACTGCCGTCTTCCTGGTCGTTTGTAACGTATATGAGCTCTTTATTGTGCAGTATTCCGTAGCTACCCCGGTCATTCTCGCTGATCTGCGCATCAAAGAGTGATCTGTCGTATAATGTATAGAAAAATATCAGCTCATTATCGCCGGCATATACTCTTGATTTATAGAAGCTTGTCCCATCGTATGAATAGCCGTTTGTGAGCACAAGCTGACTGTCGTCGGAACGCGCGTAATGCGTCGTATCCAGACTGTCCGGCAGCGTTATCGCGGAAATGTCAAGTCTGTTGACGCCGCTCATGCTTATACTGCTGTCTCTCGCCGGGTCAATTATACCCATATTCACATAGTAATCGGACAAAACAGCGCTGTACGTATGTATCTTATCATCTATCTCTGTCATGTATATCCTGTCGCCGGTTATGGCATATTTTATCACATCGTCATCATACAGAAGTGTATCAAGAATAGACTGCACGGAATTTATTCTTGAATCATTCCATGAGGCAAAATGCTCTGCGGCAGAATGCGCCGCATCTTTCTCGCCGCTCATCACCAGATCCCGTCCCGCAATAAACACTATTACCGAAACAGCCAATACGGCAAGAATATAAGCGGACATCATTCCCATAAAAACTTTTTTATAGTATGTTTTATCCGACAGCATTTTTCTGATATTTATCCCCTTAAACAAAGCAATACCTCCTGCGCCTTTCCGCATTCCGGAGCCGATCCCGGAATGCGGTCTGAATTTAAGATAATACGTTTAGTATAGCACACTTTTTTATCGTGTCAAACTATTCTCTCACCGGCAAAAGCGCAGTAAATACAGCTCGATCAAATCAGTTGCTAAGATATCTCTGGTATGCGGAATCATAAGCCGCAAGCACGTCATCCATACCGAGATTTTTACATGTTTCCATGTACTGATCAAATGTTGAATTAACATCCTCGGTTCCCATAATCCACTTCTGCTCCTGCTCATCCATATAAGACTGAACTGCCGGAAGCGTATCCGAAATGACCTTACGCTCTTCCTCGGAGAAAGGCAGTGATGGGAATGCGTCTTTGATGTAGTTATTGTTTGTATATAGATCCATGCCTACAAGTGCTTCCTCCGACATGAACTGTCTTTCGGCATTGAACTCTTTGTAACCACCTATAAACAGTGCCATTCCATTCTCATTCCATACGGCCGTCATTGACTTGTCTGTAGCTAAGAAGTCACTCGTATATTCGGGCTGACCGTCAATGAGATTATAATGAACTCCTTCAACACCGTAATTGTACAAACGCTTACCGCTCTCTGTATACCAGAAATCAAAATACTTTATCGTTTCCTCGGGATATTCGTTCGTTGCCGAGAGTCCCCAGCCTACATATTCCTGCGTACGGTTAGTATCTTCCCATACGTCTCCGTTGATATCTGCAGGCGGCGCTATTACATCAAAATTGATGCCGGGGACAGATTCCTGAAGTTTTTCGTTATATGAGGATGTAGATGTGAACCAATCGTGAGTCATACCTCCCGTATTGTTTCCTAACAGCTCTTCACGTGAGTTTGCTCCTCTTGTAAATATCTCCTGATCGATAAGTCCCTCTGCGTACCACTTAGCTGCATTCTCAACAGCCGTCTTGTATTCGGGTACATACTTTGAATACTGAACCTTTCCCGTTTCCTCGTTGATCGAGAAATTCTGTCTTATTCCAAACAGGTTATAAATATCGCTCATCGTTCCTTCTCTGTTGAAGAACGGCACTTCATCCTGCTGTCCGTTTCCGTTCGGATCCTGCTCCTTAAAGGCCTTCAGAACATTATATACCTCATCCACAGTCTGCGGCTCTTCAAGGTTCAAAGCTTCAAGCCAGTCCTTTCTGATATACCAGCCCTTTGCCGTTCCGGAATTCTCATATCTCGGCAGGAAATATATATGTCCGTCAAACGAGGTTATTCCCTTCTTTACATCAGGGTTCTCATCAAGAAACGCCTTTATATTCGGCGCATATTCTTCAATGAGCTCTTCAAGCGGTATAAACGCTCCCTGTCCGGCATACTGATCAAAATCGCTCTTATTCGCCGTAACTACATCATCAAGCTCCCCGGATGCCATCATTGTATTAAATGCCTGATACGGGTCGGTATTTGTCGTCGGGACGGTTCCCGTAAGCGTTACGTTCGTAAGGCGCGCCGCCTCTGTAAATACCGGATAATCATCCTCAAACGGAGTCGTTCCGTTAAGACCGGCATAAAAGAACGTAAGTTCGATAGGATCATCACTCACTTTGTAAGCAAGATCCTCTTCACTGCCGGCCTGAGTCGCAGTATTCGTATCCGCGTTATCTCCACCGCAGCCCGCCAGCATACTGACTAACAGCGCACCTGCCGCCGCACATGCCATAAATTTCTTCATTTTCATTTTATAAATCCTCCTTCTATTTTTTCTATCCTTTTATAGATCCGACCATCATGCCCTTGACAAAGTATTTCTGCACAAACGGATATGCGCATAATATGGGTATAATGGAAATAACTATCGTCGAATATATCAGCGTTTCTTCATTATACGCTACAGTATCGACCGCACCCATTTCCTCCGTCCAGCTCGACTGAATAATAAGCTTATTCAGTATGACCTGTAACGGGATTTTTGACTCGTCCTTTAAGATCAGCATCGACCAGAAATACGCATTCCAGCGGTCAACCATATAATACAATCCTATAGTTATAAGACACGGGATCGAAAGCGGCAGGTATATTCTCAGGAATATATAAAAATCATTGGCGCCGTCGATCTTTGCCGATTCCTCAAGCGATTCCGGGATATTTGTAAAATATGTTCTTACTATAAATGTATAGAACGGCGTAACACAAAAACCGAATATCAGAGCAGTTCTTGTGTCAAGAAGTCCCAGGTCCTTAAAATTAAGGTATGTCGGGATCATTCCAGCGCTGAACCACATTGTAAAAGCTACAAGAAACGTCAGGGCCCCGCCGCCTCTCAGGCGCTTTTTTGAGAGCGGATAAGCACCGCACAGAGTAACTACC
>CALXRY010000111.1 GCA_944390955.1 uncultured Clostridia bacterium
AACACGTTTGCAGGATTTTACAGGACGATCATACAAAGGCTAAAACGGATAAGCCAGGACGCAAAAATGTTTTTTTTGACGGAGCCGCGTGAGGAGTCCGACAGTGATTACCAGGGGGAAAATAAAGAAGCGCAGCGTAGAATATTATACGGCTTTACAGATAAATTTTCAAATTCATATGTTGTTGATTTATATAAATACGCTCCGATGTATGATAAAAAATTTAAAGAAAATTTTTTCTTTAACGGACATATGAATGCCGCAGGCTATCGGCTTACAGCCGATATTATAGCGTCGTATATAGACTATATAATACGAAGTTCACCACAAGATTTTACAACAGCGGGACTTATCGGAACCGGAATTGATTTTGCGATGTAAGAAAATTATATTTATGCAATATCAATAAAAACTTTCCGGGAGCGATTTCTGCGGTGTTTTATTTGTGTTCGGATTCCCGAATGATGAAATGGTGAATGTAACATTGCCGTGTATAAAAAATGAAAATAAACAAAAAATATTTTACAAACCAAAATAAGTATGGTATAATACAAATATAATAGGAAAGTTATCCGAGGTGGAAGAATACGTCCACGTCCACACGCCGATGGTTTGACAAGGCTTTTGCCCGAGAGTTGCAGGAGGATTGGACGCCTGCCGGATAGCGATTTTCTGTAAACCGCCTTGGGGATCAGGGCGGTTTTTATATAAATCAATAGCAAAATAAGCACATCGTTACGGTTCGCTTTTTAAATGCACGGAAGCAGGGGAGCACGAAATACAAGTGACACCAGCAAAGAAAAGCATAAGGCTATTTGTATGCGGAGTGGATATGCTCGATTACTATTTATGCTCGTCCGAATGAATATGGCAAGGACGTTATAACAATAGGTATCACAAAAATACTGTCGCGTCAAGTGCTTGCGCAGCAAGCCGCTCCAATGCCTTGCGGTTGCCCTTGACATGGCGGAAATTTTTATAATATATTGTAGCTGGGAACAGGGCAAAGGCCATTACAAGAAAAGACATGGATTTTGCTGTAGAAGTTCATTTGCGGAAAATTTTACACGCTCATGCATTGAGTATAGTTGTTTTGTAAATGCACCTTACGATAAGGAAAAAGAATACTATTCTTATGACAACATAAATTGGTTCAAAGGAAGCCCGCCACAAAAAGAGATTCCAATTTTAGAATTGGAAAAAAATGAATTTGTTATGGGTATAGAAAAAGAATCCATTATATATGATGAAGAAAGTGGATTATACTTTTCGTGGCAACCATATTATGAACAATCTTTCTATTCAAATAGATATGAAACAACCCTGCAAGATGTAAGATGCAATATGATATGGGTATCAACTGATGCTGTAAAATGGGTTGGGATCAGTATTCCGGAAGATATGCTTTTTTTCACCGGAGCAGGAATAAATGAAAGTGCCAAAGCGCTTATAATTGATGGTGCAGTTGAATTTACAGATGATAAAAAAGCCTTTTTGGATAATGAAGAAAAAATAGCTTCCGAACAAGGACTTGGATATGATAAACCTTGGTATAAACCGGAAAAATATATTCTACGGTTTTCTGAAATCAAAAAAATAATTGAGTAAGTTAAGTTTTGGAGATAGTATTCTTCTAAAACAATAGTATGTACAGTAAAGAAGAACATTAAAATATGCACAATGTGTTAAAAATGTTCTTGCTTATTGCTATTTTGAAAAACACAAATTGTAGCTTTTATGGGAAGATTCCTATTTCTAATCTCCGGCAATATGTGTGGGAATCGCGTCCGTCTGGGACGAGCGTTGCAGAAACCGCCGATCACGCAGGAGGAATTGGCGCAGCGTATTTAGTTTATGGGCTACGAAAATATGACGAAACGAATTATTTCGCAGATTGAGCGAAATCAGCGTCATGTGTGCGATTTGGAGCTCATGCTCTTAGCCAAAGCATTAAATGTGAGTATGGAATGGCTGTGCGGTGAAGGCGCGGACTTACAATATTAGACAAAACGAAAGAGCGGTGTTGAGCCGCTCTTTTCGTTTTAGTGATGATTTTTTTCAGGTCTGCAAACAAGCAAAACTATGCCGCATACCAGAATGGCGCATTGAGCCAAAACAACTGATACAGGCAAAGAGAAAGCAGGATCCAATATTCCAAGCGTCAGAGGATATTCTGCAAAGAAACTTCCGTTCCATAGCCCCAGCGCCTCCGGCAGAGGAAGCGCCATACACACAAACGGGACAGCCATCCAAACATATACCAGCCACGGTCTGATTCTTCCCAGCAGCCAGCCGCTGCCCAAAGCAAATACCAGCGCAGGGATCAGTGTGACCAAAGCAGGCACAAGCAGTTCTCCCCAAGCATACCATCCAAAATACCTGCCATAAAATACGGCGGCTTCTACGAGGCAAGCGAGCGTCAGCAGTACGGTTCCTGAAAGAGCGGCACCGCAGCGTACCAGCGCGTACCGGCGGGGGCTTGTTTGCGTTGCATCGGTAAGAACAGACGCACGGCGCGCCTTGGCAGAAGTAAAGAAGGTCAGGAAAAACAATGCCCCGATCCATAAAAGCGGCAGCATCCGGCACAGGTAGTCTCCGAAGCTCCATGCCGAGAAAGGCGCGGTATGGGATACACCTAAAATGGTCGCGTTGCTCAGCACCTGCCAGCCGTAAAACAGCAATACGAATAAAATCCCGAAGAAAAACTTGTTTAAAATCAGTCTCT
>CALXRY010000112.1 GCA_944390955.1 uncultured Clostridia bacterium
CCTACGTCGAACAGCAGCTTGTACACTCAGATGGTCGGGCGCGGGCTGAGGCTACACCCGGACAAGGACAAGCTGACGCTTATCGACCTTGTCGGTACGACGGGCAGGGCGAGCCTTTGCACGGCTCCGACGCTTATCGGCTTGGATATGGACGGCGTGCCGAAAAAATATCGCGATGAGATAGAGGGCGATCTGTTTGATCTGCCGGAGTTGATAGAGCAGAAAAGCGACTGCATAGAGAGCTGGATAAAAAACGTGGCGATCGTGGACCTGTGGGCAAAGGAGCAGGAATACAGACTGCATGACGTGAACTACTTTAAAATGCCGAATGGCGATCTTATCGTGTCACTGACACACAACAGAAAAATATGTATACCGGCGGCCGACGAGCTCGGCAGAACGGTGCTCGGCGGCAGGGAAATGATGATGCAGGACGCGCTTGACGAGGTGTACAAGACGCTTTGCAGAGAATACGGCGATGAGCGGTATATATGGGACATGAACAAGGTGCAGCATTGGGGCAGCGCTCCGGCAACGGAAAACCAGATCAAGTACATACGGCGGAGGATGCGCGGAAAGGTGACGGAGCAAGAGCTCGCCGGGCTGACAAAAATGCAGGCGAGCCATATCCTGAGCAGGGTGACGGCAAGTGCGTAAGGGATACAAGTTTGAGCACGAGATAGCGAAAGTACTCCAATGTGCCGATAAGCTCGGCTGCCATTGTCATAAAAACCATCCGCGCCGCACGGTGAGCGGCACATACATAGAGGGCGAGCCGTTTGACTATGAGGTATTTTTGCCGGACGGCGTAGACGTCTTTGATGCAAAAGAGGTGTCGGGCAAGGCGTGGTATATGCAGGACAAGGATATACGTCAGTGCAACGAGCTTGTCAAGTGCGGCAGGAGCCGAGCATGCAGAGCGTATTTCCTGCTGCTGTTTGACGGCAGTGATGTACGGACCGTATCAGCCGAGCATGCGGCGGCGGTCTTGAAAAAGGGCTGCAAGACGATCACGAAAGGAGAGTGCGGGGAATGGGACTTGACAGACAGACTAAAAGAGCTGTCATCGCAGCGGCAAACGAGCTGTCGGACCTAAACGACAAGGACTTTGCGGATAGATATAAGGAGTTGAGCAACTCGGGGCGGTTTACGGTGCCGCAGTGCTTTATACTTTTTCGGCTGGCAGAGACGTACGTGCGCGTCAAGCGCGGAGAGCTGAGCCGCGAGCAGGGGCTGAAAAGCCAAAAAGATATATTGGGACTGGAGGTCGAAGAGATATGATGACAAAAATATTTCCGTGCATACTGATTGCGCTGGACCTCGGCGCGGCTGTGGTATACGGCATCAGCGGCGACTGGCGCAAGGTCGTGTACTGGATCGCAGCCGCGGTGCTGAGCGCAAGTGTGACTTTTTAGGAGGAGGTAAAAATGAGAGATATATACGAGCCGGAAACGGCGGATTGCTGCGCAAACTGCTGGTACTGCGAGAGCGGCCGGTGCTGCTGCGATAACGCGGCGCATTACATGGACTATGTCGCGGACGCGTTTGTGTGCGGCTGCTATAAAACGGTGTGGCAGGGCGAACAGGAGGCATACGGTAGATGAAATGCATTGATTGCCCGCATTATACGGGCGGATATATGTTTAACAGGTGCGGCGTAACTGGCGATGAATATTACAAGACAGTTGATAACTGCACGCTGGTAAACGAGGACGGAAGCCTAAATTATGATAATGAATTTGTAAAAATGAGCTTTCAAACTGGTCGAATTCGACCAGTTTGAAAGGAGGAGGCAAAAACATGGCTAAAAAAATCACGGTCGAAGAAGCGATAGAGCGATTCGGCGAAGTTATGAAGATAGTCGCCGAGGCTATCTTTGTACAGATAGAGCGTCCCGGGGCACAGTGGATAGCGGACGAGTACGAATACTATCACTGCTCTGCGTGCGGATATGAGCACCTGGAGAGCGAGTATAAGACGGCGTACTGCCCGAGGTGCGGATGCAAGATGGAGGAGGAAACGTGACCATAGAATTACATGTCTTTTCCTGTGTAAAATGCGGGTGCAGATACTGGGCGGAGCGCGACACCGTCAGCCGATGCCCGAAATGCGGCTCTAAAAAGAGAAAGGAAGAAATGAAATGATAACAATGGGAAGCCTGTTCTCGGGCATAGGCGGCTTTGAGGTCGCCGCGAGCTGGTACGGTATAAAGTGCCTGTGGCAGTCGGAGATTGAGCCGTGGGCGGTAGAACTGCTGAAAGAGCGGTTCCCCGATGCAAAACAGCTCGGCGATATATGCGGCATAAGCGGCGCGGAGATACCGCCCGTAGATATAATCACTTTCGGGAGTCCATGCCAGGATATGTCCGTGGCAGGAGCGAGAAAAGGCATGAAGCATGTGTGTCCCGAGTGTGGAGCGGAGTTTGACATACAGGACGATATAGATGTATGCCCTGTATGCGGCGCCGAGATAGAGAAAACGCGGTCAGGACTGTTCATAGAAGCGATAAGAATTATACGAGAAATGAGGAGGGCAACAAATGGAATATATCCAAATTTCATTATTTGGGAAAACGTTCCCGGAGCATTCACAAGCAATAAGGGCATGGACTTTAGAGCCGTGCTCGAAGAGATCACAGAAACCAAAATTCCAATGCCTGCAAGTGGAAGATGGGCAAATGCCGGAGTGGTGCGAGGGGGAATCGCCGACGTTGCATGGCGTGTCTTGGACGCCCAATATTGGGGAGTGCCCCAGCGCAGAAAGAGAATCTACCTTGTGGCAGATTATCGAGGTCAACGCGCCGGAGAAATACTATTTAAGCCCGAGGGCGTGTCAAGGTATCCTGCGCCGAGCGGAGAGGCGTGGGAAAGCATTGCCGCCGATATTGAAAGAAGCTTTGGAGAGGCAAGCGGCAGGCTGTGACGGATACAACGGTTGTCTGACAGGTGATGTATCGTCAACACTCGGTGTTAATTGTGGAGTATCTATCGGCAGAAGCGGTGTTGCGGTTGCATACGGAATATGCTCCAAAAACAGCAATTCCATGAAATCGGATAATCCGCACAGCGGTTTTTATGAGGCTGACACATCACGATGCCTTGATGCGAACGGCGGAAATCCGTCATGTAACCAAGGCGGCATGGCCGTGGTTGCGGTGCAGGACTCCTTATACATAGTGCGCAGGCTCACCCCTACCGAGTGCGCGAAACTGCAAGGATTTCCCGAGGATTGGCATAAAAGTGTTATCAACGTAAAAGGCAAAGAAATGCCCGACAGCGCGGCATATAAGGGGTATGGCAACGCCGTTGCTACGGTATGCGCGGAGTATCCGATACAGGGCATATATGAGATTTTGAGCAAGGAGGAGGAAACGAAATGAATTACATGAAAGAAGTAGCCCATATGCTGGGCGTGGAGCTGGGGGAACGGTTTAAGATAAGCGGTATGGACGATACATTTTGGCTTGACGATGACGGACTGTGTATACAGGACAACAAGGGCGACTACGACTTAAACGCGCTGATGATGGCACTGCTTGCAGGGCGGTTGAAAGTAGAACAGCTGCCGTGGAAGATAAGGCGTATTGGATGAGATCAGAAAGGAGTTGGAGGAATGAAGTTAGGTGAATTGGCATCAATACTTTTTAACAACAACTGCATAAAGGTCAAGAGTGCATATGACGGGAAAATGTTAATACACAGTTATTCCGAAAGCAAGCATAAGAAGTTTGATGAACTGACAATTACCAATGCATATACAACATTAAGACTGAATGATAGGATAACTGAAATAGGCTCGACAGCGTCTGCGGTCATAGTGTGTTACGCACACGAAGAAGAATACCGCAGATTAAAGGAGGCAGAACTATGAGCAGACTAACAATACCGGCAGCAACGACAAGCACGGGATTACCCGTGTACAGTGGATCGCTGCAAAATCTAATTGCAAAGCTTACCGAATACGAGGATGCGGAGGCACAAGGCTTACTTGTACGGTTGCCGTGCAAGGTAGGTGACGCAGTGTATATATCATCTGCCGTGGTGCCAAAAGAAGTAAAAACTTTCGATTATCAAAGAATATTAAACCGCAACGGTCTATATCCGTTTTTGAAGGCACGTGTTGTAAGCATGCGTATCAATGCACGGCAAAAACTGCTAAAGCTGGCCGTGTTTGCAACATACGATGAGAAGGTGTATTATCAAGATTATTATCAAGACATCACTGACTACACACGTACGGAGCAAGAATACGGGAAATTTACTTATCCGTTTTCAGTGATCGGGAAAACTGTATTCCTCACGCGTGAGGAAGCGGAAAAAGCGTTGAAGGAGGCAGAAAAATAATGGCAAAAATAGAAGTAAAAGAACCGAATATGGTTGTAATTGACTTTCATCAAGAAAGAAGCGATGAAGATTATGGTTCGTGTGTATGGGCGAGGTTTGTACTTGATATAAAAAACTATGATTTACATATAACGTCTGACTGTGGAGAATATGGGTATAGCGGATGGGTTCCAACACCTGATAGAGAATCATTTTTAAAATTGCTTTCGAGAATGAATTCAGAATATTTACTTAGTAAAATATCAGATTTGTCTGTTATCAATACAGAGCAAACTTATGAGGAAATAAAAAAATATATTGAAGATTTTGACTACAAATGTGAATCTGGAGAGGATTCGGATATAGATATGGATTCTATATATACAGCGTGCACATATGATTCGTCAGGAGATATTATAGCTGGAGTGCGTTCTATACTTTCAAATACTTGGCTTGACGATATAATAGATGATTGTGAAATTTATAATTGTATTTGTGAAGATTATCCCGTACAAGCAAAGAAAATAGCAAAAATATTTAAAACTTATATACAACCTAAAATTAAAGAAATATTAATGGAGAAATAAAAATGAATTATAAAGATTTTATATGCTTAAAAGAAACTAAGAATACACTTACAGTTGCTGAAATTGCGAAAATATTGGATGATGAACTGGAGGATGTAAGTACAATGGAATCCGGATTGGTAGCAAACAAATACGCATACGAGGAAGAATGCCGTGTCATAATGGATAGGATAATCGACTACGTGAAAGAACGGGACGGTGAGCTAAAATCATGAAGCACGAACAAACGATTTTACACGGTATCATAATAGCCCTTGCACTGGCGGCGATCGTCGGCGCAGCGGCAACCGCGATCGCAGTAGGGCGGATATCCGAGTTGCGGTACGAGTTGACAGAAGCGCAGTCGGACGCGGATACATACCGCGAGGGCTACGCTGCCACGCTGGCACGAGTAGAAGAGCTGGAGTGGCAGCTTGAGGTCATGAACGGAGGTGTGACGGAATGAGTGAGAATGAGAGAAATTTTCGTAAGATGTGGAAATGGATCGCTGAGGAGACGTGGAACAAGGAACGGTTCGTAGATAAGTATGATTACTTTATCGCTCTTAATATTCCGAAGTCTGAAAGACCGCGCTGCCAGTGCTATGCGTGCGAAGAGGGCAGTCAAAGGGCGCGCGATAACGGTCGTGATAGTGGTATGGGGTGTAGTTACTGCCCTATTGACTGGAGCAAATTCCACTGTACAGAAGATGGAACCCTGTATGATGAGTGGGAACATGCCCCCTCATACGAAGACGCGGCAGAGCTTGCCGAGAAAATATCCAAAATGGAATGGAGGGAAGAAGATGCACGATAAGGACATGCCGATACCGCCGCGCGTAGGGCTGATGGATACGCACTACTGTGCTTTATGTGATGCGTACTTAGCAGGAGACCATATAAAGAGGTGCCCGGTGTGTGGGCAGATGATAAAGTGGGAGGATGAAGAGAATGAATCTTGTGAGTTATAATGGTGCACTGTACCGCATGGAGGATGATAGATCGAAGACGAGTGTAATCCCTGACGAGTCGGAGCTCACCGCCGCGGAAGCGATACGGATGCAGGCGGAAATGTGCGATAGTACGCCTTGTAACAAATGTAAACTAAATCGCGACAAACAGGGTTGTATAAGTTATCGCAGAAAGCACCCTGATGAAGCCGTAAAGGCAATCGAGGAATATCTCTACAAAAAGACCTTGCGCAAAGACTTTGAGCTTGCGGCGCAAATATGCGAGGAGCTCGGATGCCCGTCAGCTGCGGCAGAGCTGAGAAAGATGGTGCGCGATGAGTGAGCTGAAATGCCTATATTGCGGCAAGCCATTGACAGGCAAACAGGCAAAGTTTTGCAGCCGCAAATGCAATGAACGATATGCGTACTCCAAAAAGCCCAGAAAAGTCTCTAAGAAGCGCTGTAAGCAGTGCGGCAGGCTGACGCCCGACGGACGCTCGAACTTTTGCTCTGTCGAGTGCAGGCGTGCGTTTTACGACGATAAGCCGAAGCCGAAAAGAAACGCCAAGCCAAAACTGCAGCACACCGGAGAACAGCTTTGCTGGACATGCGCTAAGGCGTATGGCGGCTGCTCGTGGAGTCGGGCGTTTGAGCCTGTAGAGGGCTGGGAGGCAAAGCCAAGCAAGACGCACGAGGACGGGTACAGGATCGTGCACTGCCCGGAGTACGAGAGCGATTTAGAGGAATATGTGAGGAGGTAGACAAGTGGCTAAGAGCGGCGATAGCGTCTCTGTGCTCGGGACCGACTATACGATGCATAAAGTCAGGCGGGAGCAAGACCCTGACCTTGCCGAGAGCGACGGCTACTGCGATAAGACCGTCAAGAAAATCGTAGTAGTGGATTTAGGCAAAAAAGACAGCGATCTCGGAGACGTAAAAGCGTATATGAAAAAGGTCTTGCGGCATGAGATTGTGCACGCGTTTATGTTTGAAAGCGGGCTTGCCGAGAACTGGGAGCACAAGGATTATGGGCAGGAGGAGACTGTCGTTGATTGGTTTGCGATACAGGGACCGAAGATATATCGGGCATGGACGGAAGCAGGAGCGGTGTAAG
This sequence comes from uncultured Clostridia bacterium, assembly GCA_944390955.1. Lineage (GTDB taxonomy): Bacteria > Bacillota > Clostridia > UBA1381 > UBA1381 > Ornithomonoglobus_A. Next base: position 6,953 of record CALXRY010000112.1, read on the forward strand.
GGAGGAGTGAGAATTTGCCGGAGCATTATCAAGTCAGGAAAAACAATCCGTATATAATGGATGGGGACATATATAAGCACATTTTTTATCTGATACGCAGCTATCCAAAGCTTATCACACGAAGGCAGGAATTGCTGTACAGCTCTCCTCCGCCTCCGGACGGCCAGCCGAAGGCCACGGGGGCGGGTAATCCGACGGAGCAAAAAGCCGTGATACTATGCACGATAGATACGCAGGTAGAGGCTATAGAGCAGACTATCGTGTATATGCGTGGCAAGTACTCAACGCCAGAGCAGGATTTTGATGCATACGAGGCTTTTATGGATTACGGCGTGTTTTGCTGGTATCGTAGCAAGCCGTCAAAAGACATGGCGCCGTGTAAAAAGACGTGGCACCGGTACAGGTCGGAGTTTGCTTATCATGTCGCAAAAAAATTAAATTATTTTTAAAAATGTCCCTTTTGACAAAAATCAAGTGGTATAATGGGTATAGTGGAAAATTGTATAGGGGCGCAGACGCGTCCCTTTTTGCGTATAAAAAGAGAGGCGCTCAAAGGCAACGGAGCGCGGGACAGGGGCGGGATATGATAAACGAAAGCGAGGTGAGCTTGTCTGTGAGCGAGTACAGATACGAAGACTTAACAGCAAAGCAGCAGAAACTGATCACGGGATTGATGGCGGGACTGTCAAAGGCGGAAGCCTACAGGCAGGCGTACCCGGATGCGAAAATTGCAAATCCGACTAACCAAGTCGACAAGATGATAAAAAACGAGGACGGTAAGTTCCCCAAGTTTTCCATAGTTTATGCCGATATGGAGGCGGAGGCGCTCAAACGCATCGAAGCCGAGAAGGAAAACGCCATAGCCTCAAGGCTCGACGTTGCGCTGTTTCTTACAAAAGTCATGAACGGCGAGATCGAGGACAATATTTTGCGGTTCATAGGCGACGGCGTGCAGGCTGCCGACAAGATCGAGCCTGCGCTGAGAGACAGGCTCAATGCGGCCGAGAAGCTCGGAAAGTATTACGGGATGTTCCGTGATAAGGTAGACGTTTCGGGAACGGCGGCAGTCACTATAATAGACGATATGGACAATGACGATGAATGACGTTACCCTGTCCGTTAAAGAGCTTGTCGGCAAAGGCTATAACCGGTTCTGGCGGTTTAAAGGACGTTACCGTGTTGTCAAAGGCTCCAGAGCGTCGAAGAAGTCAAAGACAACGGCGCTGTGGTTCATCGTAAACATGATGAAATACCCCGACGCGAATACGCTTGTTGTGCGCAAGGTATTCAGGACGCTCAAGGATTCGTGCTTTACCGAGCTCAAATGGGCGATACACCGCCTCAAGGTCGACGGGCTGTGGGAGGTCAAGGAATCGCCGCTGGAGCTGACATATACGCCGACGGGACAAAAGATATACTTCCGCGGCTTTGACGACCCGCTCAAGATCACGTCAATAACAGTCGCGCACGGGTATCTTTGCTGGGCGTGGATCGAGGAAGCTTACGAGATAAGCCGCGAGAGCGATTTTGATATGCTCGATGAATCTATACGAGGCGCGATACCGAGGGACACTAAATTATTTAAGCAATTGACGCTCACCTTCAACCCATGGAACGAAAAACATTGGTTGAAGAAGCGTTTTTTTGATGCGGAAAGCGATGATACGCTTGCCCTGACGACGAACTATATGTGCAACGAATGGCTTGACGAGCGGGACCTGAAGCTTTTTGAGGACATGAAAAACAACCGTCCGAAGCGTTATCGCGTTGCGGGGCTCGGCGACTGGGGCATAGTTGAGGGGCTCGTTTATGAAGACTTTATCGAGAAGCCGTTTGATATAGACGAGCTCAGGCGGCAGAAAAATATAAAGAGCGCGTTCGGGCTCGACTTCGGCTATACGAACGACCCTTCGGCGTTGTTCTGCGGGGTTGTGGACAATGACGCACGTATTATTTATGTGTTCGATGAGATGTACGAAAAGGGTTTTACAAACGAAATGATAGCGGAAAAGATAACGCTTATGGGCTATGCAAAGGAAAAGATAATCGCAGACTGTGCGGAGCCTAAGTCGATAGATGAGCTTTACGGGTACGGTCTGCGGCGGGTCTATGCGTGCAACAAGGGCGCTGACAGCGTCAACCACGGTATACAGGTGATACAGAATTATAAAATAGTGATCCACCCGCGGTGCGTGAATTTTATTACGGAGATAAACAACTACTGCTGGGAGACGGACAGGACGGGGCATCTGCTGAATAAGCCTATTGGGGATTTTAATCACCTGATGGACGCGATGAGATACGCGGTGCAGGATGTTGCGTTCGGCGAGAGGTTCAGTTTTGATTGATGAGGTGATAAGGTGCTTGGATACGACAATGAAACAAGAAGGCTGACAAAAATAATAGAGACTGGCGCGGGAGCGTCGGCGTCAACTAAAGACGTAATAGAAATGGAGCTGCTGAAATGGAAGGACGGAGAAAAACGCAGGCGGATGATAGACGGCAGCCGATACTATACCGGCAAGCAGGACATACTCGATAAGCGCCGGACGACGATAGATGCAAACGGACATAAGACGACGCTTGAGGGTATCCCTAACAGCATCGTCGTTGACAACCAGTATAAAAAGATGGTAGATCAAAAGGTAAACTATCTGTTCGGAAAGCCCGTAACGTTTGAATGCGATAATGACGCTCTGCACGATGCGCTTATGAGCATATTCAATATGAGGTTCAATCGGACGCTGAGACTGCTTGCAAAGGACTGCTATAACTGCGGTATTGGCTGGCTCTTTTTGTATATAAACGAACGCGGGGAGCTTTCTTTCAAGCTTCTGCCGCCCCAGGAGGTACTGCCGTTCTGGAAAGACGAGGAGCATACGGAGCTTGACCTTGCGGTAAGGCTTTACGAGATGGAGGTCTATGAGGGCAGGAAGAAGAGCATTGTCGAGTGCGTCGAGGTCTACGGTCCCGACGGCATAGACTATTACACGCTTGAGAGCGGTAAGCTGGTCGAGGACGTCACAAAGGAGCATGCACCGTATCTCACATATACGGACGCGCAGGGACAGCAGACGGGCTATAACTGGCTCAGGATACCGCTGACACCGTTCAAGTACAATGTCGAGGAGCTGCCGCTGCTGGTGCATGTTAAGTCGATACAGGACGCTATAAATACCATATTGTCCAACTTTGAGGATAACATGTTGCAGGACCAGTATAATTCTATCTATGTGCTCGTAAATTACGATGGTGAGAACCTGGCGCAGTTTCGTCATAACGTGAACGCCTACGGAGCGGTAAAGGTACGGTCTGTAAACGGCATACAGGGCGATGTGAAAACGCTTAGCGTTCAGGTTGATTCGTCGAATTACACCGTCATACTTGAGGAGCTAAAAAAGGCGATGATAGAAAACGCCATGGGCTACGACGCAAAAGACGACAGGCTCGGCGGCAATGCAAATCAGATGAACATCCAGTCGATGTACTCGGATATAGACCTCGACGCAAATACGATAGAGACGGAGTTCCAGGCGTCGTTTGAGGATATACTTTGGTTCGTGAAGAATTATATAAGCCTCAGCGGCGGCGGGGACTATACGGACGAGCGCGTCAAGGTCGTATTTAACCGAGATATGCTGATGAACGAGCGGGAGATAATGCAGACGCTCCTGAGCGCAGGACTGACGCTGTCGCAGGAGACGCTTATCAATCAGGTGCCGTGGATAACCGATGCAAAGGCGGAGCTTGAGCGCGTAAACGCCGAGGACAGCGCGGCGGGCGGCGCGGACTATGGATTTGACGCATGAAAAATTCCGAGTATTGGGCAAGGCGCGCAAGAGAGCTTGAAGAAGCGCAGAACAGACGAAATGAGCGGTACATAGGCGGCGAGCTGGAAAGGATATACGGCAGGGCGATACGCGAAACGGAAAAGGATATAGCACGGTGGTTTGCAAGGTTTGCAAAAAACAACAAAGTCACCATGGCGCAGGCGCGTAAGCTGCTGAAGTCGGACGAGCTGAAAGAGCTTAAGTGGACCGTGGAGGAGTATATCGAGTACGGGCAAAAGAACGGCGTAAGCGGCGAGTGGATAAAGCAGCTCGAGAACGCGAGCGCAAGATATCATATATCGCGGCTTGACGCGCTTAAGCTGCAAATGCGCGAGCACGTCGAGGAGCTGACGGCGGCGGAAGCAAAGGGCGTAAAAGACCTTATACAAAGTCACTACGAGGACAGCTTTTATAAAACGGCGTATGAGGTGCAGAAGTTTACACGCGTCGGCACGACACTCGAAAAGCTTGACAGAGACGGCATAGAGCGTGTGCTGTCAAAGCCGTGGGCGCCGGACGGTATAGATTTCAGCAGCCGGATATGGGGGACATACAGGCCGCAGCTTGTGAACGAGCTGCATAAAACGCTGTCGCAGGCGATTATAATGGGCGAAAATCCGAAGGTCATAGCCGACGGCTTTGTAAAGTATGTGAGCGATGAGGCGGCAAGGACGTACAAACAAAAGCTGAGCCGCGCCGAAAATCTTGTTATTACGGAAACGGCATACTTTAGAGCAGAGGGACAGCGTAAAAGCTATAAGGAACTCGGCGTTGAGGAGTTTGAAAACTGCGCAACGCTCGACAGCAAAACATCTGAAATATGCCGCGATATGGACGGAACGCATTTCCCGGTGTCGGAAATGCAGCCCGGGCTTAACTGCCCGCCGTTCCACCCGCGCTGCCGGACGGCAACGTGTCCGTACTTTAATGATGGATTTACGGCGGACGAGGTCAGAGCCGCAAGAGCCGTGGACGGCTCGTATTACACCGTTCCGGCGGATATGACGTATCGGGAATGGGAGAAAACGTTTGTAAAAGACAGCGGAAACCCCTTGCAAAACGGCGTGGAAACTGGTATAATAAAGTCACTGGAAACAGATGACTTTGAGCTTGTGGCTTCGGCGAAGGGCATAGACGACGAAGTGTCAAGCGTTATAGCAAACACAGTAAAACGCTACGAGGACAGCGGCGAGGCGTATATAAATGAGTTTAAGTTTGACAGCATTGCAAATCGAAATGCCGGTATGGTATTATTGCAGATAGAGCCTATAGCAAAAGGCATATTGCGGCTAAATGTTAATACAGATGTCGTTGGCGGGCAGACGCTTAACGACTTAAATAGCAGAATAGCAGCAAGCAGCGACATAGTTGCAAACTCACTTGAGGAAGCAGTGATACATGAATGCGGTCATGCAAAGCTTATTATGGGGCTCTCTGTAGAAGCTATAAAAGCACTGTATGACGAGCTTAAAGACGTGCATATTGACGGCATAAGCAAGACAGCGTATTCTGACGGCGCTGAAGCGATAGCCGAGATTGAGATATTGCTTGCAAGGGGCGAGCAGATTTCAGAGGAAGTCAAAGCATTTTATGACAAGTATATGGGGAGATGAGCAATAATGATTTGCATTTCGGCGTGTGTGGATTGTATTCACCGTAGAGATTATAAAAAAGATGGCTGGATACCGACCTGCGACGCATTTCCGGACGGTATGCCATTAGACTTTGATATTGGCAAGGTTAAAGAACTAAAGGAATGCAACAACGGCATAGGCTATGAGGAAGCGGAAGAATAAAACATCGAACGTTAGGTTTCGGCGCGCCTCTTGACAATGCGTACCATGCCGGAGCCGAATACGGCGCTTATCGTAAGATAGGCGCTTTTTTGTACGCAAAATTGCCCTCAGGGGCTTTTTTATATCGCCGTTTTGGTATTGCCGGCGTAAAAGAACAAGACGGAAAGCCGCGGACTGTACCGCGTTAAAAAATGTATTTTGCGAAAGGAAGTAAGTATTATGACGAAAGAGCAATTAAAGGAACTCGGGCTTGACGACGAAAAAGCGGACAAGGTCCTTGAGCTGCACAATAACGCGATAAAAGACAGCTTTGTGCCGCTTGCACGGTTCAATGAGGTCAATTCGGCAAAAAAGAATGCCGAGGAGACGGTCAAAACGATGACAAAGCAGCTCGACGAGCTGAAAAAGGTTGACGCGGAAGGAATGAAGCAGCAAATCGAAGCGCTTCAGCAGCAGAACAAGGAAGCCGCCGAAAAGTATGCGGCGGACCTTGAAGCAATGCGCAAAAGCAACGCAATAGACGCGGCGCTTACGTCCGCCAAGGCAAAAAACATAAAGGCTGTAAAGGCGCTGCTTGCCGCTGACGATCTGGCGTTTGACGGCGACGTGCTGAAAGGCCTTGATGAGCAAATTAAAAAGCTCAAGGACGCGGACGACACAAAGTTTTTGTTTGACGCGGACGAGCCCGCCAAGCCGACGTTTACCGGGATTAAGCCGAGCGGCGGCGGAACGGGCGGACCGGAGGAAGGCCGAGGGGCGTTATTTGCTCAAAAGTATAATGCAAAAATGGGTATAAATGCAAATAAGGAGTGATAAAAATGGCATACATTACAGTTTATAAGGCGGAGAACTCGCCGAATTTTTTGGAAAGCGAAGTCGGTCTTGTGCTGAAAACGGCGCAGGTGGACGACACCGGGATAACTGCCGACGAGTACGGATTTAAAACGGTGAGGGGCGGCACGGCGTGGCCGTCAAACGATACAAACGCGGAAGGAATTGTTTTTGAGGACGTAGACGTGACGCACGGAGAAAGGGCCGCAAGCATAATAACCGGCGGGCGCGTATACAAAAGCAGACTGCCCGAAACGCTGCAGTCGGCGGCCGAAACGGCGCTTAAGGCAAAGGGTATCGTGTTTGTTGACGAGCCGCCCGCGATAAGCCGCATTATCGTTGACGCAATACCGTATACGGCTGGCACAACGGGCTTTACGGCCGCAAACATCGCCGAGGCGGACGACGGCAGCGCACTGACGATAACAGCGACCAAAAACGACAACGACAAGGCAATAGCGACGGTGCAGCTGTCGAGCGGGACTGTTACGGCGACAAAGGTAAAAGCCGGCAGTACGCAAATAACGTGTGTTGTGTCTGATGTAAACGGCAAGACAACAGATATAACCGTGCCGATAACAATATCGTGAGGAGGTAATATGTAATGGATATTTTAAGCTTGATAACAGACAGGGACAGGCTGGACTTTTCGCAGAATTTATCAATAACAAGGAACTATATGGGCGATACGCTCTTTCCGGACCAGAAGACGGAAAATCTTGAGGCGGAGTTTTACCGCCTGTCCGACGGTCTTTCGCTGCCGTCGATGGCTATGGTGCATGCGTTTGACAGCGAGGCGGCAATCGGCACAAGACCGACGCTCGAAAAGGTGACGATAGAAAAGCTTTTGATCAAAGAAAAAATCAATCAGTCGGAGCGCGTGCAGCTGTATCTCAGCCGCGGAGTGTCGGAAAATACGGCGCTGGAGTACGTATATGACGATATGGGCAGGCTTGCCGAGGCGGTCAAGACGCGTACCGAGGTCGCTAAAATGGAGGCTCTCGCAACGGGCGCGGTAACGGTCAAGGAAAATAATCTTGACCTTAAGATTGACTACGGCGTGCCGGCGGCAAACCGCAAAAAGGTATCATGGGCAAGTGCCGACGCCGATATTTTGGGCGACATACAGGCCATGGTCGATACCGCAAAGGCGCAGGGCAAGACGATAAACCGCGTGTTTACCTCGACAAAGATAGTCGGCCTAATGCGCAAAAATAAGGGCATACAAACGGCGATGTACGGTACAAACGGAATCGGCACGTTTGTGTCAAACGGACAGCTGAATCAGCTTTTCGTAGATATGTTCGGCATAACAATAAGCGTGAACGACGAGATGTACAAGTACGAAAAGGCCGACGGCACATTTGAAACAAAGCGGTATTTCCCCGAAAACAAGTTTGTCGCGGCAACGGTAAGCGCAGCGGGCTCGGTCGGCACAGGCCTTTGGGGCGTGACGCCGGAGGAGCTGGAATACGGACAGTACAGCGCAAAGTCGTCGCAGCAGTATATCACTATAACGCAGTGGGCTACGCCCGACCCCGTCGCCGTATGGACAAAGGCAAGCGGGCTTTTTGTGCCCGTTATACCCGACCCGTCGGGGCTTGTGATCGCGACCGTGACAACGGCGTAAGGAGGTGTCGGGATTGACGGCAAAAAAAGCGGCAGAGAATAAGCTTATAAGCCTAGGCATTGAAGATATAAACATAGAGCTGTTAAATATATCCATAGCCGAAGCCGAAATGTATATCTGTAATTTTTGCAATACGTATAGCGTACCGCAGGAGCTGCTGTATACATGGGCGGATATGGCGTGCGGCAAGTATCTTACAATGCTGCAGGCTATGGGCGGTCTTGACGGCGTGATTGACTTTGACGGCGCGGTGTCGTCGATCAGCGAGGGCGACGTAAGCGTAAGCCTTGACAGCGCGCAGTCGCCGGAAGCGGTGTTTTGGACAGCCGTATCGGGCTGGTGCAATCCCGACGCGCAGACGCTTTTGCGTTTTAGGAGGCTGACATGGTGAATTACAGAAAAGCCATAGAGCGGCTTTATACGGGACGTATGACGGTAACGGAGCGGCGAGCGGTAAAGGACGAGACGACGAAACAGACGGAGTTCGAGGACGTTGTCGTTTACGAGGACGTGCCATGCCGCCTGTCATACAGCAATGCTCCTGTCAGCGAGGAGCTTAACGGTGCATACAGCGTTACGCAGGAGATAAAGGTGTTTTGTGCGCCGGAACTCGATATAAAGCCGGGTTCAAGAATCACTGTAACGCAAAACGGCGCAACGCGCACGTATGTACACAGCGGCAAGTCTGCCGTCTATTCGCAGCATATGGAGATAACGCTCGAAAACGAAAGGGAGTATGCGTGATGAGGACTAAGGTCGATACGAAGCAGCTAAAGGAGCTTCAGAAGAAGATACAGCAGTTCGAGCAGGTCGGATTTGACGGGCTTGCGGAGAGGTGCACGAATCAGCTTGCGTCGAGGATGATCCGCAAATGCGTAAAGCGCACGCCGGTAGGCGAAACGGGAAACCTGAAAGGCAACTGGAGAGCAAATAAGGCTGTAAAGCGGGGCGGACAGTGGCGCACGGCTGTATTCAATCCCACCTCTTACGCACCATATGTCGAGTACGGACACAGGACGCGCGGTGGGCGAGGCTGGGTAAACGGCAGGTTTATGATGACGCGCTCGGCGGACGAGATAGAAAGGGACGCGCCGAAGATAATAGAAAAGGAAGTAAACAAAGAATTGGCGAGGGTGTTTGAATGATACTTGATATTACGGCCGCAATATCTATTGCGCTTGACGAAAAATTCGGATGTGCGGTGCATACCGCGGCGGCAGAGCAGGGCATTGAACCGCCCTGCTTTACTATTACCGTTGTTGACGCGGAAAGCGATCCGCTTTTAAATACCCGTGCAAACAGGATATATAATTTCGACGTTACATATATCTCAAAAAGCGGAGCGTATACGGAGATGTACGGCATTGCCGACAAGATGTTTGCGGCGCTTAATACCGTGACCATGCCCGACGGCACACGGCTGCAGGCGTACGATATGAGGTATGAGCTCGTGGACGGCGAGCTGCACTTCTTTGTAAAGTATCAGCTGACCGTCACGGAGCACAGAGACACGGAAAAAATAGAGAGCTATTCATTGAACGACAGGATCGGAGGTATGTAAATGGCAGTGGCAAAAACAACGGCAGCTGCGCCGGAACAGGCAGTTGAAACAAAGTATACAAAAGAACAGATAGTCAGGGCAAAAACGTATTCACGTTACCGCGATATGCTCAGCGCGGTGCTTGACGGCGAAAGGACGTATTCAAAGACTGAAATAGAAAAAATAATCAAAAACGGAGGTGCTGAATAATGGCTTTGGGCGGAGGTACATTTACCGCGCAGAATAAAATACTGCCCGGTTCATATATAAATGTCATATCAACGGCAAGAGCGGGCTCGAGTCTTTCGGAAAGAGGGACAGTTGCATTGGCGCTGAGCCTGCCGTATTCTCCTGCCGGAGTGCTTGAGGTGACGACGGCGGTTCTCGAAAAAAACTCGCTTGAGCTTTTCGGCTGCGGTTATACGTCGGACACGCTGAAACCCTTGAGAGAGGTGCTTTTAAATGCGCAAAAAGTTTATGTGTATAATACGAGCGACGCAAGCACAAAGGCACAGAATACGTATGCGACCGCAAAATACGCGGGAGAGGGCGGAAACAGTATATCCGTCAGGATCGCTTCGGACGTTGACAATACAAATAATTATGTCGTATCAACGCTTATCGGCAATATCATTGTCGATGAGCAGAGCGTTGCAAAAACGGGCACGACCTCGGCGCTTGCGGCCAACGCGTATGTGGACTGGAAGGCAGGCGTCGCCCTTGCGGAAACTGCGGGGACGGCTATGACCGGCGGTGAAACAGAAAAGAGCTCCGGTACAGCGAGCGAGCAAAATGCCTTAAATGCTTTTGAGGCGTATACATTTAATGTTATAGCTATAGCTGACTCAAACTCTACCGTTCATGGTATGGTAAAGAGCTATGTGAGCAGGCTGCGGAATGAGCGCGGCATAAAGATACAGGGCGTTGTGTATAACACCGATGCCGATGATGAGGGAATAATAAACGTAGTCACGGCAGCGTCGGAACGGGATTACGCTATGATTTTCTGGACTGCCGGAGCGTCCGCCGGATGCGCTCTTAACCGTTCGCTCACGAATCGCGTTTATGACGGGGAGTATACGCCCGTCGTCAATGAGACACAGGCGGAGCTTGAAGGGTACATACAGAGCGGGAAATTCGCGTTCCACAAGGTCGGCGATGACGTGCGCGTTCTTATGGATATAAATTCTCTTAAAACGACTACCGACGAAAAGGGAGATATTTTTAAGGAAAATCAGACGATAAGAGTCGTCGACCAGATCGCTAACGATATAGCGGTGATATTCAACACAAAGTATATAGGTGCGGTGCAGAATAACGCAACGGGACGCGCTCTGTTCAAGGCGGATATAGTGTCGCACCATAATCAATTACAGGATATGAACGCGATAGAGGGATTTACTGCCGACAGCGTGACGATCGAGCCGGGCGACGAGAGAGGCGCTGTCATAGTAAACGACGCAGTGACCGTTGTCGGAACGATGACTAAGCTGTATATGACCGTATACGTATCGTAAAGGAGGATCAACAATATGTCTACAACAGTAATGAAGGCAAAGGATACCGTATATGCTGCGCTTGCGACGTGCTATTGTGATATCGAGGGTATCCGGTATAATTTCATGCAGATGATAAATCTTGAGGCGACGCTTGAGAAAAACAAGACGGAGGTGCCTATCCTCGGCAAAACGGGCAAGGGCAACAGAGCGTCGGGCTGGACAGGCTCCGGCTCCGCCACGCTCCACTATAACCAGTCGGTGTTCAGGAAGCTTTTGGAGCGTTATAAGGATACAGGCGAGGATATCTATTTTACCACAGTGATAACGAACGAGGACCCGACGTCGGAGGCGGGCATGCAGGTAGTAACGCTCATAGACTGCAATATCGACGGCGGAGTGCTTGCAAAGTTCGACGCGGACGGCGAGTATCTCGATGAGGACGTCGACTTCACATTTGATGATTTCACGATAGACACGGAATTTGATGCGCTGCCCGGGTTCATAGTTTCGTAATGTTTTGATAGGAGGTTCTTGATATGGCGACATTGAACGGATTTTTAAATCCCAAAAAGATAGAAACGGAAAAGGTCGTGATAAGCGACAGGTTCTGCGGCGACGACGGAGAACCGCTTGAGTGGGAGCTGCGCTGCGTTAGCGGTGAGGAAATAGCGGCGATACAGGATAAGTGCTCGAGCTTGGGTAAAGACGGAAAAATGAAATTCGACAACGGGAAATTCCAGGATGAGCTGCTTGCAAGATCGGTCGTTACTCCCAATCCGAATGCGGCCGACATACAGGACGCTTACGGCGTTACGGACGCCGTAAAGCTGTTCGGCAAGATGCTCACAGGCGCGGAATACCTGGCGCTTTATACTAAGGTGGCCGAGATAAACGGACTTAATAAGGATCTCGGCGCGATGGTAAAAGAAGCAAAAAACTGATAAACGGCGGTGACTACGAGAGCAACTACGCATATTACTGGCTGCACTCGTTCCACCGCCCTGTTCGTGAGTTTTTGGAGCTGTCCGACGAGGACAAAGCGTTTACGATAGCCTGCATAGATATAAAGGTCGAGGAAGAGAAGAAGGCGGAGAAAAAAGCCAAGCGGCAGGTTAAAAGGAAGCATTGACGCCGGAGGTGAGAAGGATAAAATGGCAAATACGATCGCGACGACTATTGCGGTAAACGATAATATGTCAAAGGCGTTCCAAAACATAAACAAGTCCATAAGCACAGTCATTTCAAGCTTTGAGAAGCTGGAGCGCAGCTCCGCGAACGCGATAGATGCAAAAGCTCTTGCATCGGCGAGACGATACATAAATGATGCGGAAAAGGCGTTCCGGAACGTTGATGAGGAAGTTGAGAAAGCACGCAAATCAGTCAAGGGCTTTGGCGACGACGCCTCAAAAGCGTCATCAAAAGTCGGGAAGATCAGCTCTGCGTTAAACGGCATAAGCGTTGGAGTGGGAGCTATAACGGCGGCGGCCGGAGTGGCCCTGAAAAAGATAGGAGATTATTCCGATACGGTGGTTCAGACGTCTGCAAGGCTCGACCTCATGAACGACGGTATGCAGACGACAGAGGAGCTGCAGCAGAAGATATATGACAGCGCGACAAGGGCGCGAGGTGCGTATCAGAGTACGGCGGATGCCGTTTCAAAGATGGGCATACTTGCGGGCGACGCGTTCTCAAGCAACGATGAGATAATCGCGTTCATGGAGCAGATCAATAAGCAGTTTACGATAAGCGGGACCTCAACAGAAGGTGTTCAGGCTGCAATGCTGCAGCTCACACAGGCGATGGGCTCGGGTGTGTTACAGGGTGAAGAATTAAGATCTGTCCTTGAACAGGCTCCTACAATTGTACAAGCTATCGCAAAACATATGGGCGTTAGTGTCGGAGAACTTAGGAAAATGGCATCTGAAGGCATTGTAACTTCCGAAGTTGTAAAAAATGCATTGCTCGGTGCAGCCGAAGAGACAAATGCAAAATTTGAAGCGATGCCGATGACCTTCGGGCAGGTATGGACGGATTTCAAAAACCGTGCTCTGTTCGCATTTCAGCCGGTACTTGAAAAGATAAACGAGCTGGCAAACTCGGGGCAGCTCGACGCTATGCTTGACCAAGCGGCGAATATGTTGACAAAACTCGGCAACGCGGCTCTTGATGCGTTTACATGGATGAGCGAGCACGGCGACATTGTTAAAGCCGCGCTTATCGGCATAGGCGTAGCGATAACTGGAATGACTGTTGCTATGTGGGCGTTCAATATCGCTGCGATGGCGAACCCTGTTGTATGGATCGTGCTTGCGATAATAGCGGCTGTCGCGCTGCTGGCGGCGGGGATATACCTTGTTGTAAAGCACTGGGACGAGATCTCGGCTGCTGCGGGCAGGTGCTGGGAAGCGATACAATCGTTCTTCGGAGGCATAGGCGCTTGGTTCAAGGGTATATGGGATACCGTTGTTTCAGCCGTTCAGTCCGCATGGAATGCCGTTGTTTCGGTGGTACAGAGCGCTTGGAACGGAATAAAGTCTGTGTTTTCGGCAGTAGGCAGCTGGTTTGCCGGAGTGTGGAACGGTATCGTATCTATTGCGCAAAGCGTTTGGAACAGTGTTGTATCAGTCATTTCATCGGTTTGGAATACGATATGGGGCGTGATCTCGCCTATAGTTACGGCTATATGGAATCTCATAAGCTCTGTATTTGGAGCGATCGCGTCAATAATCAGTGCTGTAATGCAAGGCATATGGGCAACCATACAGCGTGTATGGAATAGTATAGTCACGTTCATCACGCCGATATTGCAAACTATATGGACAACTGTAACTACCATCTGGAATAACATGTGGACAGCGATAACTACAGTATGTACGTCTATATGGAATACGATCGTAAGCATATGGAACGCTATCACGTCCGCTGTAAGCACGGCGGTAAACGCGGTGCTTTCAGTCGTTTCATCGATCTGGAACAGTATAAGCTCGGTAACGAGCAGTATATGGAACAGTATCAGCAGTAAGATATCGGAGACATGGAAAGGCATCGTTTCCGCTGTTACCAATAAGGTAAAAGAGGTCTACGACAAAATAAAGGGCAAGTTTGACGAGGTCCTTGACTTCCTCGGAGGTCTTAAAGATAAGATGCTCACAAAGGGCAAGGAGATCATCCAGGGACTTATAGACGGTATTGCAAGCAAGATAAACGCCGTAGCAGACAAGATACGCAGCGTCGGAGAGACAGTAACAAACGGCATTAAGAGCTTTTTTAATATCGGCTCACCTTCTAAGGTCATGCGGGAGCTCGGTCAATGGACTTTTGAGGGGTTTAATCTCGGTCTTGACGATATGATAAGCCGCATAAAGCGCACGACGCTGAACATGGGCGACGCGGTAACGGAAACGAGCGGTTCGGAGCTTGCGGGCGTCAGAAAAGCCGCTGTAAACAACTCAACGTCACACACCACAATCCATGCCCCCGTAACGATCCGCATTGCAAATACAAACGAGTTTAAATCCGATGCCGATATATCGAGATTCACGCGGACGCTGGCAAACGGAATAGCCGAGCAGATAGGCATGCAACTTGAGGGGGTGACGGTATAAATGGCATATTATTTTTTTATGGCGGGTACATATTTTCTCGTTCCGGCGGGGGGGATTTATATTTTGATAACTTCCCCCAAAGAGACAGTGACGCTGATAAAGTAAAGCGATGTAAATA
>CALXRY010000113.1 GCA_944390955.1 uncultured Clostridia bacterium
AGTACCATATATGTGTCGGGATATCCGTAATCGCCGAACAGCAGCGTCTGATACAGGTCCTTGAACAGATTGTGAGCTCCCGGAACAAGGCTTCCGTCGATAAGTGCATCAAGAGCTCTGCGCAGCGACGAATTTGAAGTGTATATCTCCTTTACCTCGCTGTCGCCGGCATACTTCAGTCTTGCAGCGACCTCGTCTGCCTTAAGGCCGAATATATAGATATTGTCGCTTCCGACCTGCTCAAGCATCTCAACATTCGCACCGTCGAGTGTACCGCATGTTACGGCGCCGTTGAGCATGAACTTCATGTTGCCTGTGCCCGACGCTTCCTTGCCGGCAGTCGATATCTGCTCCGATACGTCCGCCGCCGTTATCAGCTTCTCTGCTATTGATACGCTGTAATTTTCCAGGAACACCACCTTTATCTTGCCATTTATAGCCGGGTCGTTATTTACAAGGTCACCCACCGAATTAATAAGCTTTATTATCAGCTTTGCGCGCTTATAGCCCGGAGCTGCCTTTGCACCGAAGATATATGTCTTCGGATAATAATTCTTTGCGTACTCGGCGTCTTCCTTAAGTCTGTGATATTCAGCAATTATATGCAGAACATTCATCATCTGACGCTTATACTCGTGCAGTCTCTTTGCCTGTACATCAAATATCGAATTAGGATCAACATCTATCCCGTTGTGCTCCTTTATATACTCAACAAGATGTAGCTTGTTATCCTTCTTTATCTTCTCGAAAGCAGTGCGGAATTCCTTATCATCGGCATATTTTGCTATCTTGCTCAGCTCCGACGCGTCTTTTATCCACGACGTGCCTATCTTTGACGAAATAAGCGCTGTAAGCTCGGGATTGCAGTTTGCTATCCAACGTCTGAACGTTATTCCGTTCGTTATCGCATAGAACGAATCCTTTGACATTCTGTAATAATCCGCAAATATATCGTCCTTCAGTATCTGCGTGTGCAGCTGCGATACACCGTTTATCGCAAAGCAGCTTGCAAGGCATATATTAGCCATAAATACCTGATTATCGGAAATGATAGCCATATACTTATGCTTTGCGTGATCGCCGGGATAGAACGCCTCGAGTCTTTCCATAAGGCGTCTGTTCATCTCCTCAACGATCATGAATATTCTCGGAACTACCTCCTTGAATATATCGAGCGGCCATCTCTCAAGAGCCTCGCTCAGCACCGTATGGTTCGTGTATGCAAATACCTTTGTCACAATATTCCAAGCTTCGTCCCAGCCGAGACCCTTTTCATCCATAAGCAAACGCATCATCTCGGGGATAGCCATCGTCGGATGAGTATCGTTTATATGGATAACGATCTTCTCGGGAAGCATCGACCAGTCGCTGCCATTTCTCTTTTCAAATTCCGAAAGTATCCACTGCAGCGTAGCCGATACGAGGAAGTACTGCTGCTTGAGTCTCAGCTTTCTTCCGTCGACGGTGCTGTCATCGGGATAAAGAACGTCCGATATAGCTCTTGCCAATGCCTGCGATTCCTGCGCTCCGGACACGTCGCCCATATTGAACTTGCTGAAATCTATATACTGCGGCGACCTTGCGCTCCATAATCTAAGCTTATTTACTATTTTTGAATCATAACCTACAAGGGGAACGTCATACGGAACGGCCAGTATCGTCTGAGCGTTTTCCGTTGTGCAGACAAGTCTTCCGTCCACCCAATTGGTAGAAACATAGCCGCCGAGCTTGACCTCGACGGTCTCCTCCGGTCTTGCGATCTCCCATGCGTTTCCGTGCTCAAGCCACGGGTCGGGAAGCTCTACCTGATAGCCGTCGATTATCTTCTGCTTGAACAGTCCGTATTCATAACGGATCGTGCAGCCGTAAGCTGGAAGATCGAGCGTTGTCAGCGAGTCTATAAAGCAGGCCGCAAGACGCCCCAGTCCTCCGTTTCCGAGTCCGGCGTCGTTTTCCAGTTCGGCGATCTCCGACAGGCTATAGCCAAGGTCCTTCAGCACATGCTCATACGTTTCCGTCTGCATAAGATTCAGTATGTTTGTGCACAGGGTCCTTCCCATAAGGAACTCAAACGAAAGATAATAGAGCTTCTTTGCGCCTTCCTCCTTTACCTCCTGATGCGATACGGCCCATTTTTCCATAATCTTATCTCTTGCCGTAAGCGCACAGGCGGTATAGACCATCTGCGGAGTTGCCTCGTCCATAACCTTACCGAAATGTCTCGAGACCTTGCCCACTATCTCCTTCTTAAGAGCTTCCTCCTGCGGTGTCAGTTTTGATGCCTTTGCTGTTTTTGTTACTGCCATTAATCTACATCCCCTTTTGATTATTTACATGCCGCCGCACATACGCGCGGTGCGGCATGATAATTTGTATTCCTTTTTGATCAATAATAATCATTCTTCCGTTGCCTTTTCGGCGGTTTTTTTAGCCGTCGGTTTCTTTGCTGTTGTCTTTGCCGCCGTCTTCTTTGCTGTCGTCTTTGAAGCAGTCTTTTTAGCCGTCGGTTTCTTTGCCGCGGTCTTTTTAGCCGTTGTCTTTCTTGCTGTGGGCTTCTTCGGTTCCTCCTCGCCGAACGGATTCGGTACGTCTATTATCTCCGGTTCGCCCGCCATTTTTACTATCTCCTCGGCGGATTTATCCGCATCAGCCTTAAGCTTTTCAAATTCAGCGGCAGTCTCCTCTGCTTTTTCCTTCTTTAGCTGTTCAGGAGTTTTTTTTTCCGGCAAATCATATATCCCCGTAAGCTCCTGATACATCCTGATATACTTATCGGCGCTCACGTTCCATGAGTAATCCATCGCCATGCCGTTGTTTATTATCTTCTTCCATTCGTCCTTGCGATTATAATAAACATCCATCGCGTAATAGATGATTCCGAGCATTTCGTCTGCGTTGTAATTCGCGAACGAGAAGCCTGTGCCCTCGCCGGTATACTGGTTATACGGCTGCACCGTATCCTTGAGCCCTCCCGTTTCGCGGACGATCGGAACGCTTCCGTAGCGCATGCTTATAAGCTGCGAAAGCCCACACGGCTCGAACCTTGACGGCATCAGGAACGCGTCGCTCGCCGCATATATTTTATGCGACATCTCATTCGAAAAGTATATCTGCGCGCTGAAATTATCCGGATATTTCCACGCATAATGCTTGAACAGATTCTCGTATTTCTCGTCGCCTGTTCCGAGCACAACGATCTGTGCTCCGCCACCGGCACACAGCTCCTCGATCTTGTATGCTACAAGATCGAAGCCCTTCTGGTCAGTCAGACGCGAAACAACACCTATCATCATCCTGTCTGCGTCGACCGGGAGCCCAAGATCGGCCTGCAGCCTGCGCTTGTTCTCCGCCTTTCTCTTATGAACGGTCCTTGCCGTATATGTCTGGTATATCATATTGTCGGTCTGAGGATTCCAGTCGGTATATGAAATACCGTTAACGATTCCCACGAGGTCATTGCGGCGCGCTGCAAGCAGCCTGTCGAGCCCCTCGCCATATTCGGGCGTCGTTATCTCCCACGCATACGTTTCCGAAACAGTGCTTATCTTGTTTGCATATACCATTCCGCCCTTTAAGAGGTTGGCGTCCTTGTAGTATTCGAGCTTGTCGGGTGTGAAATAATAATCACTTATTCCCATTGCATCCTTTATCCCTTTGAAGTCCCATCTGCCCTGGAACTTCAGGTTGTGGATCGTCATTACGGTCTTTATACCTCTGAAGAACGGATTATCCTGGAACGTATCGAGGAATACCGGTATCGGACCGGTCTGCCAGTCATTGCAGTTTATTACGTCGGGTCTGAAGCCGATCGTTGGCAGCAGAGAAAGCACCGCCTTTGAGAAGAAGATGAACTTCTCGCAGTCAAGATGTATATAGCTGTACGGTGTGTCGCCGTTGAAATAAAATTCGTTGTCGATAAAATAATATATGCAGCCGTTATGCTCCAGCTCGAATATCCCGGCATACTGGCGGCGCCATGCCATATCGATATAGATATGATCGATATATCTCATCCGATCCTTATACTGCTGAGGTATGCATCTGTAAAGCGGCAGAATGACTCTTGCGTCAACGCCCTTTTCCCTGAGCGCTGCCGGCAGCGATCCGGCAACGTCCCCGAGACCTCCAGTTTTGACAAACGGAGCCGCCTCGGAAGTAGCAAACAAAACATTCATGATAAATTCCTTTCCTTAATTACCGGCAATTATCCTTGCCCATACGATATAAATCATTTCCGTTACCTATTTTATAGTACCCCAAATTCGGGCTTTTGTCAATTTGCATCAACAAAAAATGTGGTTTTCAACATAAAAAGTTTTTTCAGGCATATTAAAACTATATAAATTTCAGCACATTGCATAACCGGACTACGCATGTAAAACGCCAGAGGTGTAAACGGGCAGCACTGCTCTTTTACACCTCTGTGACTGTTTCTTCCGGGTGTATGTACCTCCTGCGTGAACCGGCGCTCCGGTTCGCCGCGGATACGCCCTTATATAACCGTACCCTTTGATATAGCCAGCGGATAGCTCTCCTGACCTATCAGCTTTCTGCCCTTTGTGATAACTACTTCCTTATCGAATACAACGTGATCAAGCTCAACGCCCTCCTCGATAACGCTGTCCTGCATAATTATCGAATTCTTTACAACAGCGCTCTTTGCAACCTTTACGCCTCTTGAAAGCACGCAGTTTATGACCGTTCCCTCTATCGTGCAGCCGTCCGAAACAAAGCTGTTTTCTATCTCTGCCTCCGCGCCGTACTTCGTCGGGCTCTGGTCCTTTGTCTTTGTATAGATCGGACGCTCGGGATTAAAGAGCTCTTTTCTTATGTCGGCGTCAAGGAATTTCATATTGCTCTTGTAATATGACGTCATATTGTCTATCTTATACGCAACGCCCGTGTATTCATAGCCGTAAATCCTCATTCCGCCCATCTTCTTTACGAGTGCGTCCTTGACAAAATCGCTGTCGCCTCTTGCGCTGCATTCGTCAACTATGCTTTCAAGCAGAGCTTTCTCCATTACGTAGATGTCC
>CALXRY010000114.1 GCA_944390955.1 uncultured Clostridia bacterium
AAATCTGATTAGTTCTTGAGTTTTTCACCGTCGGCACCCTTTTTCAGCATTGTTTTGACTAAGCTGTCAAGGGTGACGGGCGATTTTTGTTTTTACTGTGTTTTTCATATTCTACTTTACACTACCAAATTTCCTTTACACTTATTAAAACGGAATCCGGATGACGAAACTGCAGCTTTTTTAAAAAATTTTTTTATTTTTTTAAATTTTGTGCAATTTGCACAATCTCATCTTTACCTATATTGCCGGATATACAATACGAATAGACGTCATCGGCCCAGAAAAGTATCTGCACCTCGGGCTTTTCGCTGTAGATCGCCTGCCAGCCGTTTATCATCATATATTCAACGCGCGCATCCTCTGTATCGATACCGGCCGCAGCGCCATCGGTAATTTGGATTATGCCGACTCTGAAATACTGCTCACCATTTTCAAAAGTATAATTTTCCATACGGCTTTTTACATCTTCTTTTACAAGCACGAAACCATCGGGCAGATAACCGAATTTCGCTTTGTTTTTCGGGTCTACAGGTTCGTCCGGAGCGGGAGCTTCGACAAAACGGATCTCTGTACCGACGTCGGTCGTGTTAAAGATCATTTCGATCACCGCGTTCCGCAGCGCTCCGACGCTCATCACCGCGGCAGCCAGCAGTGCAGTGATGACTGCTGCGCAAATACATATGCGCCTGACGTATCTGCGTCTTCCGCGCCTGTGCACGCGTCTGCGCTCATCATCGAATATACGCTGTATTTTCTGTTCAAGGTCCTCGGAAAATTCCACGGGTCTTTCCTCCGGGATATCCTTATCGGGCGTCGAGTCAACGATAGATACGGCCTCGTCTGTCAGTGCGTCAAGGATTTTATCAAAGGTCTCCTGCTTGTTCATATTTCCTCCTCCTCTCTTTTTAGGGTCTCCGCCAGTATCTGCTTTGCTTTTTTCAGCCTGCTGTAAACAGTGCGCTCCGATATCCCCATGATGTCGGCGATCTGCTCCGCGCTGTGGCCGTTGATACGGCTGTAAAGCAGAGGCAGCCTGTATTTATCGTCCATATCGTTTATGGCTTTCACTATAGTATTGACGCTTTCTTTTGTTATCACGTATTCCTGCGGATCGAATTCCGCTTTGAGTTGTGCGACCTCCTCATCGTTAAGCTCCTCGGCGCGTTCCTTTTCGCGCCTGTTGTATATATCTATGCTCACGCTCTTTGCCACACGTACTATGTAATTCTTTGTAGGTATCTCTTTCTCTTCGTTCAGCGCATCGGAATACCGGATAAGCTTAGCTACGGTTTCCTGCACGGCATCCTCTGCCAGCGCGGTATCCTTCAGGATGTCATATGCTGTAAGGTATATCATATTTCGATGTTTGGCATATACACGCTCAATTTTTGAAATATTATCCTTTTTGTACTTAGCCATCGACTGTGCCCTTTCTCGTATTATATCTTTGGATGCTGGTATTATAATATCACATCTGTGTAAATAATGCAATATTTATTTATATTGGCTGGTAATAAGCAAACAAGGGGAGTCATCGCTCGGAATACGGCACAAAAAAAAGCCCTGAGGCATATCTTATAGCATGGAATGAAAATTCCGGTAAATGTTCTGAATGTTTATTTGGAGGAAGGAGTTTTTTGATGGAAAAGTATAATGATAAAAAAAATGACTGCCGCGAATGCGGAACAAATTTCCGCGAAGCGGTGTGTATACATACAGATAAGATATATGACAGCTGCAGAGATAAAGACTGCTTAGAAAATATAAGAGTGTATCTGACGGCAAGCGGCCAGGAGATCGTTGACCGCGCTATAAACGTAAAGTGTACAAAAGCGGAGATTATATGGGTATTTTCGGATATTGAGCCAGTGCCGTTCAATCGCGGGTTCTATTCTGTAGATTTGAAGTATTTCTTCAGAGTAACGCTTGCGGTATTTACCGGTGCGGCACGGCCTGCTACGGTAGAGGGGCTCGCGACATTTGATAAGAAGGTGATACTTTTCGGCTCGGAAGGCAATGCAAAAATATTTGAATCAAAATACAAGAATGATGCATTCGACTGTCAGCTTTGGAAAAAGACAAATATGCCTCACGCGATAGTTGAAGTTGTAGACCCGATAACGCTTGGTGCAAAGCTCGTTGATGTGAAGTCAAAGAATGGTTGCTGCAACTGCTGCTGTGACGATGATTTTGATATAGCAAGTGTTCCCGATTCGGTTTGCCGCGTGTTTGACGATTCACTTGTTGTAAACGGAGAGTCGAAGAGAGTATTTGTTTCTCTCGGAATTTTCTCAATTATTAAGCTTGAAAGAAAAGTCCAGCTTATGATCCCTTGCTATGATTTCTGCATCCCGCAGAAAGAATGCGTAGGGGCGACCGCCCCTACCCGCTATAGACCATCAGTGAAAATCCCCTTCAAAGTAGGCTCTGGCTATAACGTACGACGGCTCATAGAACGCACTGCAGTTATAATTATCGATCTTATCGCATATCGGGCTGTTGTAAACTCTTATCATGCCTTGGGCATAATCCTCGTCGCCGTCGCCCGTCTGCAGGATCAGCCTTGTATAGACCTTTCCCATTTGTGTTGGAGTGGGTATTATTTCCGCAAGCTCCCTGTCCACGTCAGTTATATCAAAATCGCCTTGTTCAAGCTTGTATTCCTTTATCCAGTCATCGACCACCTTCAAAGGGTTTTCGCAGTGCAGCACATTGGCAACGCTCATCCTGTCATATAAGTTATCGTATCCCATTGTATTTACAACATACCTGTTGCGCTGATGTAATTTCCGTGCAACGCGCTCGACCATATAGCACATAAAATACAAGTCATTCTCTGAAATATCCTCGTCAGGGAAGAATTTATTTTTCACAGCTCATAGCTCCTTTCAAATGTGATACACTTTAATACCGGCTCACCTCTTGATTGTATTATATACAAAAACATATCCATTGTCAAGCGGCTGACAATGGATATGTACTTATATTGAGCGTTTAACAGCGGCAGCGGGGGGTGTTTATCTGGCTTTTAACATTCTTATTGACTTTGCGATATAATCGTAGAAGACGACTTTTCCGTTCCTACATACATGGAAACATGTTACGTAATTATAATCTGGGTAAGTTGTCTTATCCAATATAGCGATATCATTCCTGTTCTGAAGACCAAAATCTCTTACAACTCCGTTCAGATCACATGTGAACATCTTTCCATTGTAAACATCCCAAAAATAATAACGGTCACCATCAGTACTTAAGGCATACACATCAAATCTGGGCAAGTCTCTTTCGCGGGTATCTTCCCATCGCCCCGAGTTATAATCATACCTTTGTAAATTTCCATAATAGTTGCTACCATATATTCGATATTCCTCATACTTGGTACTTGCATGTGGCGACCAGTCGTCAAATGAGCTCACATTTCCGGCATATTTAACCGGTCTGCTTATGTCGGTTATATCAATCCATATAGTATCGCTGTTTTCACGGAATTTTTTGTTCGGTTGCTGCCAGTCGGTGATATTCTGGAAATACCCTCTCAGAAGCAAACGCTCATTTTCTTTGTCATAATAGAGTTTATCTAAATTAAAATCAAGATAATGCTCGATATGATATTCCGTTTCCTCCTGTTCGGATTCTGGTTTTGGTGTGGCCAGCGGTTCCTCGTGGTCAAATGTCCCGTCCTCTCGCATAGTAAGCTCGCTTAGATAAAACAATGCGCTTACGCTGTCCCTGTTCGTATCGACCTCATAAATAATGCCATCATTGATGTCATAGTAATAGATATTATCGTTATTGTCATAAGTCATACAATAGCTATAACTAGATACATCATCTTTGATTGTATACATTACATACGGTCTCTCAGGCTCGGGCGATGGCGTAGGCTCCGGCGTTGCCGTTGGCTTTGCAGTGGGACGCGGAGTCGGTTTTTGTGTGGGTATCAGCGGCTCCTCAGCCACAGGTCTTACGGTCGGTCTTGGACGGGCAGTCGGCCTTTCTGTAGGAATAAGCGGCTCTTCGGCTACAGGTCTGACGGTAGGCAACGTTGTCGGTCTCCTCGTAGGAGTCAGCGTTGGTATCACAGTCGGAGTGGGGCTTGCTATGGGATTCGGAGTATTGTAATCGAACAGCTTATTGTCGTTTCCGTACTGGAATGCTCTCCACATTATGGCGGCGGCTTCGGCTCTTGTTATCGAGCTCTGTCCTCTGAAGGTGCCGTCCTCATAGCCGGAAATAAGTCCTCTTTGTATGGCAACCACCACGTATTTTTTAGCATCACTTGATACCGAATTACTGTCCGTTATTAATGTCTGGAGAGTAGAATCATCAACGCCGTCGACCGAATAGCCCTTCAATTTAACCATCGCCACAGTTATATCTTCTCTCAAGGCCAGCTGATTTGGACGATAAGTTGAGCCTTCAACCATGATCGTGGTATATCCGCTCAGGTAATATTGCGCGCGTTTAACATAAGGCGCAAACCAGTCATCGGCAGAAACATCTTCGAATATAGTAATGGTATCAGACATATTGATATTCATGCCCGCCGCAACTGTCATGATCTTTGCAAATTCGGCGCGTGTTATTTTGTTGTCGGGATAAAAATTCCCGTCAGGATAGCCGGACAGTATCCCGTTCTCGGCCATTTCCTCTATGTAGGTAACAGCCCAGTGGTGCTCCGGTACGTCCGCGAATCTCTGCTGATATGCTGCTTCCGCGTGCAAGGGTCCCCCTACGGTATCCGTATAAGCCATTCCGGCCGCCGCCAGCGTCATTATCGCGGCAAGAGCCAGGCTTGTCAGCTTTGTTCTCATAGAACCATCTCCTTTTTTGATTTTGATTTTTGTATTTTAATAATATCATACGGCATGGACATATACTGTCCCTGTCGATCTTAAATTAAAACTTTTTTGAGAAAATCAGACAATCTCTCACTTATATTATACCTCATTCTAACATATAATGCAATATATAATTATTACAATTTGTGTTCTTATATTTTAGCACAAGTGCACTGTATAATATATTCAGAAAGGTGAGATAAGTTTGAAAAAAGATAAGCGGCGCATCTCACCACCCGCCGTGACTTGAAGTCTTACGCTTCCGCGTTGCGGAAGTTGCCAAAGGCAAGTTTTGCAAAGCAAAACCGTAGGAGTACGTCGGCGTCACGTTGGGCGGTAATCTGCTTGCTTCTCTTTTCTCAAACGGTTTTTGTGAAAGGAGTTAATGGTCATAAGAATGGACAAAAAATTTATTGTAACGCCGAAAACGGAGCGTTCCGTTACGGTGACCGTAAGAATCGAAATGGAAACGTATCAGGAATTGGAGGAGCTCGTCATAAAAAGCGGACGCTCCCGCAATGAGCTCATCAACAAGGCTCTGCGGTTCGCCCTCGATAATCTTGAATTTGTGGAGTAGGGATTTGGGTCGACGCATAAAAAATACAGGACTGCCTGAAATCTGTTTGTTTGCAAGATTGCACTTATACCATCTATACAATGTACGTTGCGACGGATAACCTAAAAGCGTTATGGCCTTTTGAATTTTTGAGATTAAAAGGTCTGTTTGCCGTATATTCTTTTGTTCAATAAAATTTCCGATTTCTCCACAAAAACTATGACCGTATGCGGATTGCTTATATTGACAGTGGATTACATCATACTAAGTTTAAAGTATAGCAGAGGGTTAAAGTTTATTTTTATCAGGACACAGTCATACAGCAGCAGATAGGTTTATTTGTGTTGGTCGTTTCATTATTGTATGTCGACAAGGCTGTAATGGCATATACCAGCTATGTTATGTTGTATTATATTAAAATATTTGTATTGAAACAGCTAAATGCGAAAGGTATAATTATATTAATAGGATCTATGTAGCAGTATAATATGGATAGAGACGTAGAAATCTTGCAGGGAGATGACAATGAAATGGAATCATTTATAATAGAGGACAAAATAAATCATCCGTTTTTCTTTTGGACAAATTCTCTTGTCAGTTTTGATTATGACGGGAACGAGCGCGAGGGTATCTTGACAGATGAGTCGGGAAATAAAGTCCCGTATCAGGTCTATAATCGAAAAATATGGTTCAAGGCGTCGCTTGCATGCGGAGAAAAAAAGGTATATAGTATTTATGAAAAGGAAAAGCCGTATGATGGACTTAAATACCGCGAAAACGAGGATTTTTATACTGTACAAAATGCAGGATTCAGCGCTGTTATACCAAAACACTTAACGGCGAAGGGCGAATGTCCGGCTCCTGTTTCAAGAGTAGCCTTTCTTGATACATCTATAGGAGATAATATCATTGAGGGTTCCGAGTGTGTACATATGGAAGCTGAATTTATTGCAAAAGGCAGTTTGTTTGCAAAAATCAAAGTGAGATATTTTTTTGCTAACGGAGGAACTTATGAGGCTGTTATAACTATTGTTTTTGAGTACGATTTTATAAAACTGGACGAAAAAATGGACAATGCAGGAGAGGCAATGCTGTGCATAAACGGCGGAAAGTTTAGGCCGGAATACCGATATGACAGCACGTGGCCTGACAGCAAATGGGAACTGTGTGGAAGACGTTACGGTGATTATAACTGGAGATGTGCGGACAGCAGGCCGGATATACCGTTTAATGGAGAGGACCCGGCCTTCAGCAGCGTATATACGGAGGATGGCGCTATTCCAATGAGACTCGGACCGTACATGCCATTTTTTGCATATTCGGTAAGACCTGCAATTGCTTTTTGGAACGGCAAGGGTGAAAGTGTTGGCTTTTTTGTCTCCGACCATGAGAACTGGGATGAAGGGAATTATCCGATATGGGGGACAGGAACAAAACTTGACGGAAGGTTTTACTTTGAAAATGGATTTGGCGCAAGATTTGCGATGAAGGGGAAAAGCAGAAGCATAGCTCTTGCATTTTATCCTCGCATACGCGATGAGGAATGGTTTGCTAAGCTTGAAAGGCTGAAGGACGAGGTGCAGAAGTTTGGTGTGAGTGAATCGGAGGCCAGAAAAATGACCTGTTATCCTACGTCATATACGGCATACCTACATAACAGATATGTAATGCTTGATCTTAATAAGGTAAAGGATTGGGTGCTTGAATATGACGGGGACTTTCCGGATATTCCGTTTGACGGTTCAAGAGGGATACAAAGCGCAGATGAGCTGGAGCATATTATTTTGACCTCAGGCCGTGTTGTGCTTGGAACTAAAGGAGTAGAGGAATTTCACGAACGCAGCTTTACTTTTGATGCGGTTGAGATCAGAATGTTCTATGATAAATTAGTGGATGGATATCTGCGTTTAAAGGATGAGTTGACAGAGAAATCAAGAAAAAGAATAACTGCACTTTTGCTGCTGAGCGTGTATACTACGGCGGGTGAGGAGTCTATACCAATAAGGAAAATGCTTGGAGGACATCCTAATTTCCTTGCAGATATGAAGGCAGTGTGCGGCTTGGGAGCCGTAATGTTTCCGCAGCACAGGGATGCAAAATTATTTGCCGGTGTATTTGAGGAAAGTGTAAGAAATAATGTACGGTGTCATGTCAGACCGGATGTGAAAAAATGGTCTGCAAGGGGAGGAAGGTGGACAGAAGCTCCCGGGATATACACATGGGCCTTTCTTACACCGACATTAATAACTAATGCGTTGCTGGTGAGGTACTTTGACGGAAAGGACCGCTTTGCAAACAAATATACTGCAGCACTTGCAAGGTATATGATAAATCTTATGACACCCGTGATAAAAGGGCGCAGGCGTATAATCCCGCTCGGAGCGCATTCAGAACTGCGGACACCGTTCAGGATTTTTGAGCTGTTTGCAGAAAGCATTTCGGGAATAGACAAGGAGCTGAGTGAGAATATGCTTGCGTTTTGCAGTAATGATGATCAACCCAGAGAGAATGCTGCAAACGATGTGTGGGGGTTCTTGTATCAGAAGAAAGAAAAGAAATACAAGGAGCCTGACCTTAAAAGTGCAAAATATACTGGCTTTGGCTACATACTAAGAGACGATGTTGGTCAGGCAGATGAATCGGCTTTGTTTATGATACAACTCGACCATGGGCCGAATTACAGATGGGGGATCCCATCAAAAGGCAGCTGCGGAACACTGTATTATTATTCAAAAGGAAAAGTATTCTCACATACAGGAAAGGAGGATGCCGGAGACAGAAAAAGCGAGGATACGGCGTATTGCACCAACTTCGGAGTATGGAAGGATGGCATGTACAGGAGCATAGGAAGGCATACGCTGTCATATCCGTTTTATATGCTTGACGGTATTCAGTATGCAAGGCTTTTGCCGGAGAAGGGATACTCAACTCCCGAGTACGTATACAGGAGCGTTATTAAAACACCTGATTATTTTGTTATATACGATGCTGTTTTGAATGAGTCGGTCGCGACGCGTTTTTCGTGGTTTACAGAAAGAGACGGCGATTTTCCGGAGATACATTTTGTAAAAGGCTATGAAAAAGATAAATTTGCAGTTAAAAATTATGGATTCAGTGAGCATATAACTGCTCAGACAAAGGGCAGATGGTATGAAGGCTCCGGCGATAGGATTACTGTTGTGTCCGACAAAAAGCTTGATATAAAGGATAATGAATGGGGAGCTGTAATCAATGATACAGATCATGTATTTATGTCCGCACGAAAGCTTGATATATGCAGCGGCGAAGTGAAATTCTGTGGCACAACAGGATTTACGCGAAGCGGAAAGCTTCTGGCTGTAATAGACGGCGGGGAAATATCATCGAATGGAAATGTTCTTGTAGCTGAGAATGGAGCTGTGTCGTTGAAAATAAATGAAAATACGGTATGCGGAAGATGCTTGGGCTGTAGGAGATTTTATGTTATGATAGGGAAAGAAAAGTTTGATATCAAGACAGATGAAGGGAATTATAACCTTGTGATAAAAAACGGAAAGGTAGAGCTTGATGAGATAAAAGATAAATATCCGGAAGGCCCTATGGCTGATAAGTTTAACAGAAATACGGTGTTTACAGACTTTTCATATGGGAATCTTAGCTACTAATACAAGACAAAAGAATATATGTAAAATTTTTTTTGATTGTAATTTTTAAGTACATATGATATAATAATAAGCTGACATATGACAATATTTTTGAAAGGACAGGAATTGTGAATAAATTTAAAAGATTTAATACGGTTCTTTTCAAGCTTACTGCTTCACATATAATAATTGCAGCCTTGGCTGTGATTTTTGTGGGGATATTTGTGAATATTATATATACTTCTTATTTTAACAAACAAATTGAGACATCAAACAACATAATACTGAACAATTTAAAAGATTTTATTGACAAAGACATACTTGAAAAGGCAGATTCCATATATCTGAGCATGATATCGGATGACAGCGACATGCAGCAATATCTTGATATACAAAGCTCAGGTACTACGGATTATAAAAAGATCAAAAATGTAAGCGAGATACTTAAAAATCAGCAGGTCTTGAATGCTGACTGGTGTATGAATCTGTATATTTATGAGGGGGAATCAAATACACTTATCGGGATAAACGGAATTATCAATAATCAGACAGGCGCACGAAATCAGCGTCCTGAATGGTTCGGGCAGATAATAGAATCACAGAATGGGTTTTCATACCTGCCGACAGTCTCACTTGACAGTATTTTTGCATATTCAAAGCAGAATGGCTGTATACTTGTGAGAAAACTGCCGCGGGTAAGGGAAGTGGTCAATGATTCCTATTTGTTCTGTGAGGTGAGCGAGGAGGCCTTTGCGGCTGTTATGAGAAAGACGGCTGAGGAAGGAGCGGAGCTGCTTATAGTTGACAGCGAGGGGAATGTCATAAGCTCTACTGAATCGATAAGATATCCGTATAATGTGAGTGGGCAGGAATACTTCGGAGAGATAATGCAATCAGGCGAAAGCAGCGGTTTTTTCAAGAGCCGCGTAGATGGAACAAAGAGCGTCGTAGCGTATTCGACAATCGAAAGATATAATTGGATTGTATTGGATATAATGCCGGTAAAAATGTATTATCATGCTTCAAATCTCGTCAATGCTGTCGTAGTCATTGCATGTCTTATTACGATATTACTTGCATTTATCATTTCAAATTTCTTTGCAAGGAGTATCTATAATCCGATAAAAACGATAATAAATGGCATACGCGGAGAAGATAAGGAGGGCTCGGATAATGAGTATGCTATAATCAATACCGCCATCATGAATATGAGCGGCGCAATCACAAACCTTGAAGAGACGATAGAAAACAACAGGCCGCTTATAAAAAACAATCTTGTCCAGTCACTGATATATCATAAAATAACAACGAGTGAAGAACTGGAAGATTTTTTAAAAATCACAGGGAGACATGTAAGCGGCGAGGGCTTTACGGCATCGCTTCTCAAATTAGATAAAAGCGTTATCGAAAAACTTACAATCGAAAACGGTAGCGTGATACTATATAATATAATAAACGAAATAGAAGGCCTCGACAATAGCATATCGTCATATATTGCGGCACAGCATGACTCAGAGAGTATCGTGCTTATAGGTATTCATAAAAATACAGACAGAGACGAGCTTATGAAGGATGCACAGTATCTTGAGGATTATATAGCCTCGAATTATTATATGAGCTGTATAATGATCATAGGAAGTATCGTGGATACTCCGTTGGAACTGTACAGATCATTTGATTCGGTCATTACGGCTCAGAAATATAAATTTTTGATGCCTAAACTTAGTGTTGTGTTTGCAAATGATATAAATTACCGAGACGAAAGCAATATAGTTATGTCTGATGAATATATAAACGAGTTCAGAAAATGCTTGAATGTAGGCAGCAGTGCAAAGAGTAGAAAGGCCCTGCACGCGATTTTAAATGAGCTTATACAAGGAGACTATAATGCCTCATACTGCAACTCAAAAATGCTTGAGATTGTATCGGTAGTAGCGAATTATTTAAAGGCAAACAATATAAAATCAACTGACCCTATGTATACAGAGCTTATTAATGATTTCGGAAAGGTCGAGGATATATATGAATTTGAAGAATGGCTTGTGAAGATAATAGATAGGATATTTGCCTTTGCAAAGGAAAACACAAAGGATAGCACGATTGTAATTGTAGATAACGTAAAGGAATACGTAATTAATAATATAGCAGAGGATCTTTCGCTCAATGCGGTTTCCGAAAAGGTTTTTGTTAGTCCGCAGTACTTGAGCAAGGTATTTAAGGAACATATGGGGATGAATTTCAGCGAGTATGTGACTAACTGCAGAATGGAGAAGGCGGCAGAGCTACTGCTGAGTGAAAATGCAAGCGTGGAAACGATAGCGGGAATGGTGGGATACAATACACCGCACTATTTTATTAAAAAATTCAAGGAAAAGTACGGTGTGACACCCAAGATGTATCGAATAAACTATTCATAGTTGGTATAACAAACTTAAGATTGCCTTACAAAAAAGATATGAGATTTGACATCATCATATCTTTTTTGATTTTCCGACAAAATAGGGGATATCGTCATTTAGCACAAAAACATACTGAAAAAGTGCCTATAAAAGATAATTATACAACAAAAACATCATAAATTATCGATTAATTTAAATTGTTGTATTATGATAAATCTTTTGTATTGAATGCATGTTACGGCGGTGATATACTGAAAACAACAAAAACATATGCATTGAAAGGAACGGAACAAATGAATTGCAGTAATTTGATTGAAAAAGTTTTGCAAGCGACAATTTCCGGAAGTGCGCCTAAGGGTTTAATCATGGATATGGATAAATTTGATTGGGTTCCGGGTGTCGGACTGTACGGAATAGAAAGAGTAAGAGAGGTAATGGACAGCCGCGCTGCTTCCGAATATCTGGAGGCATGGATAAAAAGGCATAGAGATAGGGCACTGGAACTAAGGACGGTTAACTCTACTGCACCGGTCATGATGATACTTGATTTTAAAGGAAACGAGGAGTTAGATTTAGTCAAGAATATAGCAGATTATATTATAGAAGCTGCTCCGCGGCTGAAGAA
Organism: uncultured Clostridia bacterium; assembly: GCA_944390955.1. Taxonomy (GTDB): domain Bacteria; phylum Bacillota; class Clostridia; order UBA1381; family UBA1381; genus Ornithomonoglobus_A. Next base: position 12,048 of record CALXRY010000114.1, read on the forward strand.
CGGAGCGTTAGAGCATACAGTCACAGAGGAGGGAGTAAACTTTTCAGGACAGATGTGGGCCGATACTCTGTTTATGGTGTGCATCATGCTTGCCAAGCTGGGGAGCAGAACCGGTGAAGCAGTGTATTCGAAGGAAGCGGCAAGGCAGCTTTTGCTGCATCACAGATATCTGAAGGACAGGCAGAGTGGACTGTTCTTCCATGGATATTCCGAGCCACTTGATAGTCATCTTTCGGCAGCAAGATGGGCCAGGGCAAATGCGTGGATAACAGTCAGCACTGTTGAGATGCTGGAGCTGCTGCCGGAGCAGTTTGAAGGTCGTAGCGAGATACTTTGTTCTCTAAGACAACAGATTCGGGCGCTTGCAGAATATCAGAGGGATGACGGGATGTTTTATACAGTCATCGACAGATCAGACGGGTACCCGGAGACTTCGGCAACGGCGGGTTTTGCCTACGGAGTGCTGAGGGGGATAACTAACGGATATATCGACGTCTGCTATAAGGAAATATATGAAAAGGCTGCACAAGGAGTCATAAGCCAGATAAACAGTAGCGGAGAAGTCGAAGGCGTGTCGGGAGGTACGCCGATAATGGATTCGATAGAGGAATATCATGGGATTGAGGTTTTGCCCACACCATACGGGCAGGGGCTTACACTGCTTATGCTCACAGAGCTATATAAAACAGAAAAAGGATGTGACGTTAAGGATGCTTAAAAAAGAAAAGAAATCAACAGAGGTCACTGGTTCAAGACTGACAAGCAGTATTTACTGGAAGCAGCGTTACTTGCTGATAATGCTGATACCGGCGATCGTTTATTTTATCGTTTTTCACTATATACCGCTTTACGGTGTAACCATTGCCTTTAAGGATTATAAATTTACTGAAGGCATATTAGGCAGTTCATGGGTAGGACTGGAGCATTTTAAGCGCCTGTTCAGCCTTGAGAGCTTTTGGCAGGTATTCAGGAATACGATAGTTATAAGCCTATGGAAGTTTGTTATCGGATTCCCCGCACCGATAATCTTTTCACTTATACTTAACGAAGTTTTAAACCAAAAGTTCAAGAAATGTGTTCAGACGATAAGCTATCTTCCGCATTTTGTATCATGGGTTGTGCTCGGCGGAATACTCACTCAGCTGTTGTCTCCGTCGACTGGACCGGTAAATATCGTTTTGAAGGCTTTAGGTTTTGATCCGATATACTTTCTGGCAGATTCAAGATACTTCCGCGGTGTTCTGGTTGTATCGCATGTGTGGAAAAGCATAGGCTGGGGATCTATCGTATATATCGCAGCACTTACATCCTCGGATCAACAGGTACATGAGGCTGCAATGATAGATGGCGCAAATAGGCTTCAGCGAATTTTTCATATCACAATACCTGAGATAATGCCTGTTATCACCATAATGTTAATATTATCTGTGGGAGGGCTTATAAACGATGATTTTGATCAGGTATTTAACCTATATAATACAGCAGTATACGATGTTGGTGATGTGTTGAGTACATATACATACAGATTGGGTCTTGTTGATCTTGAATATAGCTTTGCTACTGCGGTGGGATTATTCAAGAATGCTATATCTATAGTACTTGTGTTAAGTACTAATACAATCTGCAGAAAAATCAATGATTATGCTATATGGTAAAATGGTGGAGGTGTAGTTGCGATGATAAAACATAGAAGTATCGGAGATAGAACTGCAGATATATTTATTGCGTTAGTGCTTATATTGATATGTCTTACGACACTGTATCCGTTTTGGTATCTTTTTACTTTGTCGTTTACAAGCGGAGATGTATCGCTTACACGCATGTATCTGATACCTCCCAAGCTCACACTCGAAAATTATGCAAAGGTACTGTCTGACGGCGCGATACTTACAGGCTTTATAAATACTATTATAAGGACTGTACTGGGAACGGTCATAGCGGTGAGCTGCACTATTTTAACGGCGTATCCATTGTCAAGAAAAGAGCTTGTTCATAAGAAGTTTTTCACATCTTTTGTGATCATCACAATGTTTGTGAGTGGCGGAACGATACCGTCATACTTACTTGTAAAGACGCTTGGGCTTATGGATACGATATGGGCGCTGGTGCTGCCTACAGCGATAAGTGCTTATAATGTTATAATTGCCAGGAACTTTTTTATATCCATTCCGGACAGTCTTGTGGAATCCGCAAAGATAGACGGAGCAAACGATTTGGTGATTTTATGGAAAGTCGTAATCCCGGTATCATTGCCTATTATAGCGACGATTACGCTGTGGATCGCAGTGGCACACTGGAACGCGTGGTTCGATAGTTTGATATATACTCAGAGTGCATCAAAGCAAGTTTTACAGGTTGTCATGAGAAGAATTATTCTTGAGGGAACACAAGATATGATGAACCCTGATGCTGCTGAGGAAGCAATGCATGTAAATACGGAAACAATAAAGGCGACGACCGTAATCGTTGCAACGGTGCCGATACTTGTTGTTTATCCGTTTATACAGAAATATTTTGTCAAGGGCGTAATGATAGGTGCGGTCAAGGGTTAAATTTATTTTATCAAGGAGGATGAAAAGTATGAAAAGTATGAAAAAAATAGTTTCTTTAGTGGTGGTGACGGTGATAGCGGCATCAACTGTGGTCGGCTGCGGAGGCGGCGATTCAAAGGATGAAAACGGACGTTATACGTATTCGATGACGATGTATCAGACAAGTACAGCAAATCCTGACGCAGTACAGCTGAAGGCTATTGAAGACAAATACAATATAAATCTTGACGTATGGAATGTTGAGTGGCAGAAATATGATGAGATACTGAATCTTAAGCTTGCCGGCGGTGAGGTACCAGACATTATATATGTCAAAACTGCTGCTGCGGCGCAGAAGTATGTAGATCAGGGTGTTGTAGCGCCTATTTCTCTGGAGCTGCTTGAAGAGAAAGCGCCGAACATCTTAAAGAGACTTGAGGAGGATGCGCCAGATATCCTGAAATATTATTATATAGATGATGAGCTTTACAGTCTACCATCATTTTCTGTCGGAGCCGGCGCGAACGGTATACCTATGGTGTGGAGAGGTGATTGGCTGAAAAACGTCGGGATAAATAAAGTTCCGGAATCGCTTGATGAATATGAGGAGGCGTTTTATAAATTTGCAAAGGAGGATCCGGACGGGAACGGCAAGAATGATACATACGGTCTTTCAAGGTCTGGCCTTATAGCGATATTTGCAGCGTATGGATATGTGCCGACAATGGGACAGACGGGAACACCGCAGGGCTACTGGATGGAACGGGACGGCAAGCTTGTTTATTCATCTGTACAGCCGGAAATGAAGGAGGCGCTTGCGCGTATCAGTAAGTGGTATGCGGATGGTGTTCTTGATCCTGAATTTATAACTGGAGAAAACAAAGGAGGATACTGGGCGATATCACATCAGTTTGTCAATGGGATTATAGGCTTCACATGTCATGGGATGAGCTATCATTGGGAGCCGAAGGCTTTTGTTGATTCAGATGCGAGCTCATCCGGACAAGATCGTTATGAATTTGAGAAGCTTAATTCCGAAGCTGCAGAAAGTTTAGAAATAAGCGGCATACCTCCGTATTTGTCAAAAGAGACGCAGAAGACATATCCTAAAAAGGAGTACGTCAGAGGAGAACGGTGGATGTTCAGTAAGAGCCTTGTTGAAGATGAGGAAAAGTTTAATAAGCTGCTTGAGGTATACAACGATATTTATTCGTCAAGAGAAAATTTTGAATTTGCAAATACAGGCGAACGTGGGGTAGTATGGGACTATGAAGATGCGGTTTCGACGAACGGAAAAACGTATAAGCGTACAGCATATCTTGGCGATTGGAAGGATGAGGAATACAGAAAGGAAAATAGTTTTTCATTCAATCTATTCACGCCCAGCTTCCCAGAGGCTGAGAAGATAGACACGCCGAGAGACGACTGGGCTATCCCAAGAGGATTCGACGATCAATATATGCCGAACAATAGACTGTACGTATCACTGCCATCAGAGAGTAAGTACAGTGCCGAGTTGACCAAAATAGAAGAAGAGGCTTATATGGATATAATAACCGGGGCGCAGCCTATAGATTATTTTGATGAGTTTGTCGAAAAATGGCGTGCAAGTGGCGGCGAGGTCCTTGAACAGGAAGCAGAAGCGTGGTATGAAGAGGTAAACGGATAATTTACAACGGTATAGGCGGTTGAGAATAATGAAAAAGAAAAAAAGAATTTTGAATTTATTGTTATGCTTGACAATGGTGGTTACGATGTATGCCCCTGGCGGGCTGCCGATATTTTCGGCAGCCGCCGCCGGCGGAAATATGACAATTATTGCTTCACAGGATACTTATGTTCAGGGCTCATCGCAGGCGGCCATTGCAAAGGGTACAGAGGATCCCAACAACCTAATAGGACGTGACTGGAGCGACAAGCCTAAGACCCCGTCTGCGTATCAACTACCCTATCTTCAGTTTGAGATCCCTTCAATAAATGAGTTTGATTCGATAGATAATATTAAGGCAGTTACGCTTAAGGTTTTTTGCATGAGCGGAAAAGATGATGAATATATTGTGGGTCTCAGTAATCTTGATTCAATCGATGAGAATACATTGACTTATAATGATGCGATTGCAGGGGAAAAGGCGTATCCCGACGGAGCAAATCACTCAAGACGTTTGAATTTTGACCACGATTCGGTGCGTGTTGCAGGTTCTGAAAGAAAGATTGAATCTGCTGCAAATGAATGGATCGAATTCAATATTACAGATCTGATAAAGAAAATGATAGAGGAAAACGATACGGGTAGCTCAAGGAACGTCGTACTTGTACTTGCACCGAGAAGCAGAGTTGATAATCCGTCGCTTGCATATCATGGGTCAGTTCTGTTTGCTTCAAAGGAGTATCAGGACGGTATATATGCACCGAGAATAGAGATCAGCGCAGATTCGTTGACTGAAAAATCAGAGCAGCCCATTGATGATTACTACACGGACTGGGAAGAAAACATTCTGCAGACAGAGGAGCTTTATGTGAGTACAGCACACAGCACTGTAGCGGAGTTCAGCACAAGTCTTGATATGTTTGAGGATGATGAGCTTTCCGAAGCAAAGATAGTATTTTCAAAAATTCCGGGTTCGCCTATGAGCAATGGCCTGACTGCAGAATTGCTTGACAGTGTCGGCGATAGTACGGGCACTGCTTTAAGTATCATTGAGGAAAGTGACAGTGCAATCATTGTTGATGTTACGGAGGAATTAAAGAAGCTGGCGGGAACAGGTAAAAATCTTACTGTCAGACTGAGCTCGGATAATGAGGAACATATACCTCTTATGCTTTATTCATCACGGACATCCGTGAGCGGAACGGCTGAAACGCTGTTCTATACAGTAAAATACAGCGGTAGCATTTACAGTATCGAGCCGACTGGGCGGCGCAGCATAGAGATCTCTCTTAATTCGATAACAGAAGAGGGGTATTCGTTTACAGCATATGATCAATACGGAATGGAAACTGATACGGGCGGACTGATAATTGAATTTTCCTTGGATTCGGCACCGTCGGGAGTCAGCATAACGTCAGGCGGTATGCTGACGGTCCTTCCGGAGGCAATGCCTGGGACAGCGGTGATACGCGTGTCGAGAAGCGACATGCCGGAAATATCAGGTACGATCGAGGTGGATATAACGCTGCCGAGGCCCGAAAGAGCGGAACTGACAGGAGGTCTTAAGGCAAAGGTACCGTCAAAGGAGCTGCCTTTGAGAAAAAATTATATATGTAAATTATATGATGCACAAGGGTATTTGCTCCCTGCAGCAGCGGTAAAGCTGGACTGGCAAATTTTACAGGCACCACAGGGCGTTAGCGTAGAACCGGTCGGCGACGATGAGGCAGAGCTTATAATTGACAATAAAGATGAAACGATTGTAATTGGAGATATTATTGTGCTTAGGGCGGCTGCCGTAAATTATCCGGACGTATATGCCGACATAACGATAGAGGTCGGGGAAGAGGATGAGGTCTATAGCACTATAAATTTGACAGCAGCAGAGGATACATTTATAAAGCAGTCGGACTATGCTCAGTCCGGCAATGTCAACAGTAATGAGCTGCTGGCTAAGCTGAATACAAAAAGCTCGTTTATAATACCGACGCTCGATTATTTTTCAAAGGAATCGACAAACCGTGAAATATATCTGAAATTCAACGGTCTTGGAATCCTGCCCGAAGATATTATATCGGCAAGACTGGTTCTGACAACGAGAGAGGATTATAATGAAACAGCGGCTTCGCCGGCATCCGGGATGCCGAAAGCAGAGGCATATCTGCTTAATGACGCGGATTGGAGCGAAGAGGAAGGGACTATCACTACGCGTCCGTCGGTTGACAGGAACAGCAAGGTACAGAGCTCGTATAGCACTGTGAAGGATTCGGAAGTAAGCTTTGACATTACTGAAGCTTTAAGAAGCCGAATTGAAGCTGATGAGGATATGATGGTTTTCCGTGTCGGAATGGAGCCGATAAATAATAATGGCTATGTACACAAATATTATTCAAAAGAAGCGACGTATACTGATGCGGAATCAGGTATAAGCTACAGCATACCGGAAAGCAGCAAGCCGCATCTGGAGATAACAGCATCTTATGTCAGGATCCCGACCGCGTTGGAGCTTGTCGGAGAGAAAGATGCAGGAATCATGCTCAGGGAGAGCAGCTATGAATATAAGGTATATCTAACTGACCAGTTCAATCAGAGATATACGGATAATGAGATGGCTGAGTACAAGACATCAGTCAAACTGAAGGAAACTTATAACGGAGTCACATTGGAAAACGGCATTCTTACTGTTTCGCCGGAAGCCGCAAGCGGAGATATTGAAGTTGAAATATCTGCAGAACAGTTTCCGGAGCTGACCACGACCGAGACTATAACCTTATATAAAGCCGAGGTCGCTCAGGTCGTTCTTTCAGGCCCTGATTCAATACAGCTTCCGCCGTCAGGAGAGACTGTAAGCGCGGAATACGAGATGAGCGCATATGATCAGAAGGGGGTTTTAGTGGAGTTTAATGATATCGTATATGAGCTTAAAGAGGATCAGGTCGGTGTATCGGTAGAACGCAGCACAGGTACGGTGCGAGTAGAAGATTATGCTTTGGCAAACCGCGAGATCGTCATAAGGGCATACAGTGAGGAGTTCAGAACGGTAAATGCAGAAAAAACTGTAAGACTGCTTCCGATGAAGGAGCTGACAGGAAAGGAACAGCATCCAAATCTTCTGTACGGCAACGATGATCTGCCCGCGCTACGTGAGAAGTTGAATGTAGAACCGTTTGCATCATATTATAATAACCTTAAGCAGTCTGCAGATACTTACACTGCTGAGGAGCTGCAGTACGTCGCATCCACAGATCCAAGAGAAGCTGATGACGAGTATGATCATGTATATCCGCTTGTAGAGGTAGACGAGGACGGCAACGAGCGCGTGCTTGACAGAAAGCGTCCGTGGCAGTGGATGATGACCGACTTGTTTTATACACAGGGAAATTTTGTATTTACACCTCCTGCAGATGCAAAGTATGTAAGGGCACAGGCGATAGCAAAGGGTCAGGGTATAACCAATTTTGATAAATTCACGCTGAAGCTGGAGACCGGAGGCTCTATCGAGTTGTATAATCCAGGTTTTGAAACAGGCAACAGGCGGTATGTCGACGAGGATATTCCGTATACTGACGGGAGTGATTACCAGGTAGTCGAGACCTCAAAAGACGGCGAATGGGAGTATCTGAATGATGTATCAAAGCCAATGCCCGATGGGATGTATTATATCAGAAGAACCGGAAGCAACTCGGAATTTGAGTGGGACGATCAGAAGCTGCACCGCGATAAGGTGACGACTGATGGCGAGCGGGCGGCCAAGATAAGAAATAATACGGTCTCATCAGAGGCCGGGATATCGACAGATAAATTTGAACTGACTCCAGGAAGATCTTATGTTCTGTCTACAGGCTTTGGTGCAAACGACAAGCTGGTCGGAGAAAACGGTAGACTTCCGGAATATTCTCCTCTTGACAAGACAGCTGGACTGTATATGAAGGTTGTATATTATGACGCCAATGGAGAAGAGATAGGCGAAGAAACATGGATGGACAATCCGCAGAAAGGCAAGCCCATGAATATCAACTGGCAGGTCAAGCCGCTTAGGCGCTCCTTTGATACGATGTATGACGGCTGTAATACCATCTATGCTGTTACGCGCAATATTGAGTATGCACTGCGTGCCAAGGAATATCTGAAGTATCATCTGGAGGATATGGTGTGGGGAATGAAATACAGAACCACAACAGGATATAACACAAAGATGAACGATACATATGAAGCTGTGCATGTGGGACGCTATATGCAGAGGAACGCATTGGCTTACGATATGATCTACGATTCTGGCGTTATAAGCGAGGAGGAGGACGCGGAGATCAGGCAGATGTTCAATGATATAGCATATGAGCTCACATCTACGGCATACTTCAATTATGCAAACGCCAGTGGTCAGATACATAACTATAACGCTGACAGGATATCGGGATTGACACTGTACATGCTGTGTTT
>CALXRY010000115.1 GCA_944390955.1 uncultured Clostridia bacterium
AAGGTATTCGGCGGCTATCAGGTGAATAAGGAGCTGTTCGGTACTGCAAAGCCCGACGCCGTATTCATGCACTGCCTGCCGGCATACAGGGGCTTTGAGGTCACGGAGGACGTAATAGACGGTCCGCAGAGCGTGATATTCGACGAGGCGGAAAACAGGCTGCATGCGCAGAAGGCGGTAATGGCCACCCTAATGGCATAACGCGAAATATAAGCGGCGCATCTCATCACTCTCAGGGACTTGAAGTATACCAATACGTCGGCGTCCCTTCGTGTAATAATCTGCTTGCTTCTATTCCGCGTTATGATTCGCGTAAGATAAAATTACAAACTAAAAAGGGGGATCACCATGCTTGCTGATTATCAGTCGCTGTTTGAGGTGCGGCTTGCCAATTACGATGACGTGCCTCAGATAATGGCGATAACGAAAGAGGCCTTTACGAAGTACAAGGATATGTGCGGGACCGATCACCTTGACGCGCTTTCCGAAACTGCCGCCGATGTAAAGCACGATATAGATACAAAGGTAGTGCTCGTTGCTTTGTCTGACGGCGAGCCTGTCGGGAGCGTGCGTGTCGAGATATTTCCCGATCATACGGCATACCTGACGCGGTTCGGTGTAAAGATAAACAACCAGAACAACGGTATCGGCAAATCGATAATGAACCTTGTGGACAGGATAATGAAGAAAAAGGGCGTAAAGCGCATATCACTGCATACCGGCTCCAAGGTTACGCCGCTGATACGGTTCTATTACGGACGAGGCTTTTATATAGACGGAATAGATAAGTCGCGCGGCTATGTTCGCGCCACACTCGTAAAGGACTATGACTGACAAATAATAAAGCATTCCTTTTCATATGTCGAAAAGGGGTGCTTTTTATTATGTATGTGAAAACGGCTGCTGCCTTATTCGTAGAAGCACAGTAAGATAAAGTTAGCATAGGTAAAATGCTTAAAAATTATTGACAATAATATTTTAAAATGATACAATATGCATATGACAGGTAGGTTTATACAATGTCAAAAATACAGAAGGGCGGATTGTAAAAATGAGGACAAAAAAGATTTTGGTCTGGCTTGCAGCTGGCGCGATGTCCCTGTCGGTATTCGGCGTGTTGAGTATTACAGGTTTTGCTACATCAGGGACGGCAGGTACTGCAGATGAGCTTGAGAGTGCGCTTGGGAACGCTCAAAGCGGCGACACGGTCACACTTGTAGCCGACATAGCGCTCAGCAGCGCGATAACGATCCCGGACGGTGTTACTGTGGATGCGGGTGAGTATAATATTATACTGCCTATTGATAAGGATGTAGCTGTTACAACCGATTCGGACGACAACAGCCTGAATAAGGTGTTGAAAGCAGAATCGGTGGAAATAGACCCATCTGACACGTATGAGGTTCTGGTGGCCTATACAGATGATGGTTCAAGCCGTGTTTATTCGGCAAGCAATGTCTTAGGAAGCAATGAAGGTGGCAACGGAATATACAATATCTATATGGGCGGACGTGCCGTGGTTGTAAATCAGCAGGACGGGACAGACACTGAAACCGATTTGAAGCTGACATATACGGAAAACGAGACCGAATATAATGCACTGTATAATACAGCTAAGCATACCAATGGAAATGATTTGCCTGCGCGTATTTTCGGCGGACTTGAAAAACCGACGGAGTATGCAGATAATTATGCGAATATGCTCGGTCTCAGCGTTGCAGATGTAACTGAGTACAAGCTTAAACTCGAAAGCGGTAAAGTAGAAAGCTTAAGAGGTTCAAATAAAAATAAAGCAGGGGCAACTGTAGACAAGATAACAATAGAGGTAACGGGCGGCAAGGCAGATGTCGTTGCTTCGGGCTGGTACTATCTTGAGAGTGTAAAGGAGTATAACGTAACCATCAGCGACGGTACGGTAGGCGCCGTTTACGGAAATGGTCAGACTTCATACACAGCGTCTGATAATATGGATGATCCCAATTTTGTGCCTACGGTTGATACAGCAAACATTGATATCAGCGGCGGTACTGTAGACTTCGTATACGGAAGCGGTTGGGCGCTTACACAGTCGGGTAATTCGGCGAATCGCTCAATGCTCACAAAGCAGGCCAATATAACTGTAACAGGCGGTGATATCGGCTACGTTAACGGCGGCGGATTCAGCGGACCGGAGGCCAACTGGGGCGAAACCAGCGGACAGGATATGGTAACTGTCAACAATGCAGTTATTAATGTCAGCGGCGGTACGATAGACAATCTTTTTGCCGGCGGATATAACGGTCAGTGGAAATATACATATAAGCTTAATGCAGACGGCGAGCTTGTATTCTCAAACTATAACGGCACTGACGAAACAACGCGTACTGTAAGAAATATCGTAACAAACTCGACTGTAAATGTTGAAACGGGCGCCAATATAGCAGAGCTTTATCTCGGCGGACGCTCATATTCATATGTAGGCAATACAACGCTTGAGATGAACGGCGGACATGTCGGAACTCTTGCAGCGAGCGGCAGCTATGGCTACACAGAAAACAGCACAGCACGAATATCCGGCGGTACTGTGGATAAGCTTGAGCTTGTACATAGAAATTATGTCGGCAATATAGATATTGACGTCACCGGAGGAACTGTTCAAGAATTCTATGCAGGTACAGGCGGCGCATACAAAAACGCAAACCTTAATGAACAGACGTATAATATCTCAACAATAGCTATACTCGGAGATGTCAATGTGGATTTTGCAAGCGGATATGAGCCTGCATATTCATATCTCACAACGGGTCTTGAGCGTGCCTCAAGAGTTGATATAAACGTTCCCGTAACGGTACACACGATGGATCTTGTCGGCGGCGATTATACCGGTGAAATTACGGAAACCGGCAATTTTGTCGGCGTAAATACAGATGCAGCATGGAGCGCAACGGTAGTGCTTGCATCAGATTCCGAAAGCTATACACCTGCTTCGGCTTCGAGTATGCCTACGGCTATTATTCCTGCGTCGACTATATCGGATATGACAGTGACTGAAGCGGACGGCAAATATATCCTTACGGTGCTTGAAGGCGTCTCTGTTTCAACAGGAAACGCCATAGTGCGCGTGGGGACGGATGACAGCGAGGCGACGGGCTTTGTTACGACAGTTACCGGCACAGGCTTGAGCAGTATCAGATGGGATGTTACCTCAGGAACGGATACGGGAACGACCGATGATTATACTATTCCTACAGCAGAGGGAACTGTAAGGATCGGTATAATAATCAACGGACTGAATGACGGCAATGCTACTGCAAAGGCAACAGTAACGGCTTCGAGTAACGAATATGCAGAACAGTAAGAAGGGAGCGTCTGAAATGAGAAAAGCATATATAAGGCCTTATATCGAAATAAAGGATTTTACGGCTGAAAATATCGTGACAGAAAGCGGTATCAGAACTGCCGAGCAAATGGTAAGGGATGATATGGGTGCAGGTGTTACAACATATACGACTGATTGGCAGGATATATTAAATACGGCAGAGTAAGTTAGAACTTCAAACTGATAAGCAGCCCATACGATTTGATGCGGCGGCCTCTTTCCTATGGTAAATGACCACGAATAACAAAGCACTCTTTTTCATATGCTGAAAAGGGGTGCTTTTTATTATGTATGGGAAAATAGCTTCTGTTCTTACAGTAATAGGGTTATATGCGGTGATATTAACGATCCTTTTTCGTGGCGTGAACGAGAGTATTACGGTGATGTCTGATAACGAGGGCATAGATCTGCCAGTTATCATGTATCACAGTATCTTGCGAGACAAATCTCGTTCGGGGAAATATGTGATTACACCACAAACGCTCGACAACGATATAAAATATCTGCACTCGCAGGGCTTTACGACCGTTTCGGCGGCGCAGGTCATAGACTGTGCAGAAAACGGCGAGCCGCTGCCAGAAAAGCCAGTTATGCTTACATTTGACGACGGTTGCTACAATAATCTGTTTTATGCTGTACCGATATTGAAGGACAACAACGCGCGCGGGATATTCAGCATTGTAGGCGCATATACTGACGAATACACCGCCTCGGGTGATGTGAACCCAAATTACAGCTATCTGCGTTGGGAGGACGTTTATGAGATGTATGTGAGCGAGAATTGCGAGATAGCGAACCATTCGTATGATTTCCACAGTAGGAGCACAGAAAGAAACGGTGCAAAGAAAAGATCAGGTGAAAGCGCCGAGGAATATAAAAGGATATTCGAAGAGGACACACGCCGTATGCAGGAGGCGTGCTTTGAGAACTGCGGCTTTTATCCGGTGGTGTACGCGTACCCATACGGGCTGTATTCGGAGGAGAGCCTTGACGTGCTGAAGGAGATGGGGTTCAAGATGACTCTTTCCTGCGAGGAGGGCATAAATAAAATAACGCGCGGAGCTGACTGCCTCAGTCTGCTCAAGCGCTATAACCGACCCGCAGGCTTGAGCTCAGAGGAGTTTTTTAAAGGGATAATAGAATAAACGGAAAAGCATGAAATTACTTTTGCTCCGCAAAAGTAATTTCATGCCTCAGCTTACTTATTTTATCTCAGCATGGAATTCCTGCAATGATTTTACACTGCCGCGGCTGTGCTGCATCGCCTTTATTCCGGCTATACACGCTTTTGCTCCTGCCATCGTCGTCATATAGGGGATCCTTCCCTTTATTACGCCCTTTCTGATATAGCTGTCGTCGGCTGCGCCCTTTTTGTCTGTGGGAGTGTTTATTACGATGCTTACCTCTCTGTTCGTTATCGCATCAAGCACGTTCGGTCTGCCCTCGTTGAGTTTTGCTGTCTTTTTGGCCGCTATGCCGTGCTCTGCCATATACTTGCAGCAGCCCTCGGTCGCGATTATGTTAAAGCCGCATTCCAAGAAGCCCTTTGCTACCTCGATAAGCTCGGGCTTGTCGCGGTCGTTTACGCTGATGAGCACAGTCCCTGAGGTGGGTAGCGGCGTCTGCGTAGCTTCCTCGGCCTTGCCGAACGCCTCGCCAAAGCTCTCCGCCATGCCGAGCACCTCGCCGGTCGAGCGCATCTCGGGTCCAAGAACCGGGTCGACCTCCTGGAACATGTTGAACGGGAACACCGCTTCTTTTACGCCGTAATGTGGTATATGGCGTTCTTTTATATTTGTCACGGGTGACGGGCGGCCGGTTAGCGGCATTGTGATTATCTCTGTTGCGAGCGGCACCATCCTGATGTCGCATACCTTTGATACGAGCGGCACAGTCCTTGATGCTCTTGGGTTCGCCTCGAGTACATATACCTTATCATCCTCTATAGCGTACTGCATATTCATAAGCCCGCGCACGTTCATTTCCCGGGCAATCTTCCTTGTGTATTCCTTTATCGTAGCCACGTGCTTTTCGGGGATATTGAGCGACGGAAGTATGCAGGCCGAATCACCTGAGTGTATTCCGGCAAGCTCTATATGCTCCATGACCGCCGGAACGAATACGTTCTCGCCGTCGCTTATCGCGTCGGCCTCGCACTCCGTTGCGTGATGAAGGAAACGGTCTATCAGTATCGGTCTGTCGGGAGTTACGCCGACTGCTGCGCTCATATATACTTTTAGGCTGTCCGCGTCGTGGACGATCTCCATTCCGCGTCCTCCGAGCACATATGACGGGCGGACCATTACAGGGTAGCCTATCTTTTCAGCTATCTCAAGCGCCTCGTCAACAGTGACTGCCATGCCCGATTCCGGCATCGGTATGCCCAGCTTGTCCATCATCGAGCGGAACAGGTCTCTGTCCTCGGCAAGGTCTATCGTCTCGGGAGTCGTGCCGAGGATATTAACGCCGTTTTTCTTCAGCTCCGCCGCAAGATTCAGCGGTGTCTGACCGCCGAACTGGGCGATAACGCCGACGGGCTTTTCCTTTTCGTGGATGCTCAGAACGTCCTCGAGAGTCAGCGGCTCAAAGTACAGCTTGTCCGAGGTGTCGTAGTCAGTTGATACGGTTTCAGGATTGCAGTTTACGATTATCGTTTCAAAGCCGAGCTTTTTGAGCGCCATTGCGGCATGAACGCAGCAGTAGTCGAACTCTATGCCCTGACCTATCCTGTTCGGACCTCCGCCGAGTATCATGATCTTCGGCTTGTCGGTATTTGACGGGCTCTTGTCCTCTATATTATAGGAAGAATAATAGTATGCGGCGTTTTCGGTGCCGCTTACGTGAACGCCCTCCCATGCCTCTGTTATCCCGGCATTGAGCCTTGCGGCGCGTATTTCGTCCTCGCTGACGTCAAGCAGTCCGCTCAAGTAGCGGTCTGAGAATCCGTCCTTCTTTGCCTGAGCAAGCACGTCTGCCGGCGGGATGCTGCCCTTATGCGATTTGAGCGCTTCCTCTTCCTCGACGAGTTCCTTCATCTGCTCTATGAAATAATGCTTTATCTTTGTCAGCTCGAACAGTTCATCGGCCGTAGCGCCTTTTCTCAGCGCCTCATACATTATAAATTGGCGCTCGCTTGACGGTGTGCGCAGCATTGCAAGCAGCTCGTCCTTTGTCTTTTCAGCAAAGTCCTTTGCGCCGCCGAGGCCGTAGCGTCCTGTTTCAAGGCTGCGTATCGCTTTCTGGAATGCTTCCTTATATGTTTTTCCTATGCTCATGACCTCGCCGACAGCGCGCATCTGAGTGCCGAGCTTGTCCTCTGCGCCCTTGAATTTCTCAAATGCCCAACGCGCGAACTTGATAACGACGTATTCGCCGTCCGGATAGTATTTGTCTAGAGTGCCGTATTTCCCACAGGGGATATCCGAGAGATCGAGACCCGATGCGAGCATTGCCGAAACGAGAGCTATCGGGAAGCCCGTAGCCTTTGACGCAAGCGCCGACGAGCGCGACGTTCTCGGGTTTATCTCTATTACTATTATTCTTCCGTCCTCGGGGTTTCTTGCAAACTGAACGTTCGTTCCGCCGATGACTTCTATGGCTTCTACTATTTTATAAGCCTGACGCTGCAGCTCCGCCTGAACGTCTTCTGGTATAGTCAGCATCGGCGCGGAGCAGAACGAGTCGCCCGTATGCACGCCGAGCGGATCGATGTTTTCTATAAAGCATACCGTTATCATGTTGCCGGCGGCGTCTCTTACGACCTCAAGCTCAAGCTCCTCCCAGCCGAGGACCGATTCCTCGACCAGCACCTGCCCGACGATGCTCGCCTGGAGCCCGCGTGCGCATACGACCTTGAGCTCCTCCTGATTATATACAAGACCGCCGCCAGCGCCGCCCATGGTATATGCCGGGCGCAGGACCACGGGGTAGCCGAGCTTTGAAGCGATGTCAAGCGCCTCGTCGACCGAATACGCTACCTCGCTCCTTGCCATTTCTATGCCGAGGGATTTCATGGTTTTCTTGAATTCTATCCTGTCCTCGCCGCGGTCGATGGCGTCGACCTGCACGCCTATGACCTGCACGCCGTATTTTTTGAGTACGCCGGCCTTGTCAAGCTCCGAGCAGAGGTTAAGCCCTGACTGCCCGCCGAGATTCGGCAGCAGCGCGTCCGGACGCTCCTTTTCGATGATCTGCGTAAGGCGTTCGACGTTTAGCGGCTCGATATACGTAACGTCCGCAGTTTCGGGGTCTGTCATTATCGTCGCCGGATTTGAGTTTACAAGCACGATCTCATAGCCGAGCTTTTTTAGTGCTTTGCAGGCCTGTGTGCCGGAATAGTCGAACTCGCATGCCTGACCGATAATGATCGGACCTGAGCCGATTATCAGTACCTTGTGGATGTCTTCTCGTTTTTTCATAATCTGTTCTCCAATCTGTTTCGTTCTGTGTCGTTTCCTAAATTATATTATCTTATATACGGCGTGATTTGTCAAGCATTATTTTCATATGCTAACACATTTGGAGCTCCTGAGCATAAAACGCCCGCCGAGGGCGCATATCTTAACGTGTTCTTAAAAAGTTAACATTGATTTAATGAATTGTCAAATCTTTTTACATTGTTTTTACAAAAAAACGGTTTTACACTTTACAACAAGCGGTTAAAATAATATACGTAATCACGGAGAAGTGAAAGAAGAGAAAGGAAGAATAAAAATGAAAAAGTTAGTATCACTTATTTTAGCAGGTGTTTTAGGAGCGGCCTTAATGACAGGCTGCGGCGGTCAGTCGACAGAGCAGTCGGCAGACAACGGAGCATCAACAGGAACGACAACAGAGTCCACAGCATCGGGAACAGTAAGCATGAACGGTTCGACATCAATGAAGAAGCTTGTTGAGGCTGCATGTGAAACATTCAATGCTCAGTACCCCTCGATAAAGGCTGAGGGTCAGTTCACAGGTTCGGGCGCAGGTCTTGAGGCCGTTGCAAACGGGACCGCAGATATAGGAAACTCGTCAAGAGCTCTTACAGACGAAGAAAAGGCAAAGGGACTTGTTGAAAACATAGTTGCGATAGACGGTATAGCGGTAGTCGTTGACAATGCGAATACTGTAACATCACTCACAAAGCAGCAGCTCGCAGATATCTATACAGGCAAGATCACAAACTGGAGCGAGGTAGGCGGAAATGACGGAAGCATCGTTGTTATCGGCCGTGAGGCAGGCTCGGGTACAAGAGGTGCATTTGAGGAGATCCTTGAGATCGAGGACCAGTGCGCATACGCTCAGGAGCTTGACCAGACAGGTGCTGTTCTTACAACAGTATCATCAACTCCGAACTCGATAGGCTATGTTTCACTCGACGTTCTTAACGACACAGTAAAGGCTGTATCGATCGACGACGTAGAGCCTACAGTAGAGAACATAAAGGCAGGAACATACTCACTCCAGAGACCGTTCGTAATGGCTACAAACGGCGAGATAAGCGCTCAGTCAGATGCAGTACAGACATGGTTTGACTTCATGGCTTCAGAAGAGGGTCAGGCGATAGTAGAGAGCGTAGGTCTCATCACTGTAGAATAATACGGCTGAAATGAAAGCGGCAGGAATATAATCACAAACAAACATAAGGCGCCGGAGGGCTCTGACGCTCTCCGGCGAATCTATATACTCCCGGGGTAACCGGAAAGGAATGACTCAAATGAAATCATCAAAAGACATAATCGAGCGCGTAATGGCGATCGTATTTCTTGTCTGCGGCATTATTGCGATAGCCGCCGTATTTGCTATCTGCGTATACATGTTCATATCCGGTGTTCCAGCTATAACGCAGATAGGCATAACAGAGATGCTTTTCTCAAGCGTGTGGGAGCCGACGGCCGCCGAGCCGCATTTTGGTATCCTTTATATAATCCTTACATCGATCGTGGGTACGATGATGGCAATAATAATCGGCGTGCCCATTTCGGTGCTTACAGCGGTATTTTTAGCAGAGATCGCGCCGAAGAAGCTTGCGGCTGTAGTAAACCCTGCCGTGGAGTTGCTTGCGGGTATCCCGTCGGTTGTATACGGACTGCTTGGAATACTTATCATAAAGCCGCTTATGTATCGGCTTGAGATGGCTATATTTGCTAACTCCCCCGACCACCAGATGACGGGAGGAGCCAATCTTATATCGGCGGTATTTGTGCTTGCTGTCATGATACTGCCAACTGTAGTCAACGTGAGCCGCACCTCCATGAAGGCCGTTCCGGCGCACCTGAGGAGCAGCTCCTATGCCCTCGGGGCAACAAAGATAACAACGGTGTTCAGGGTCGTTATCCCTGCGGCAAAATCGGGTATAATCACATCTATAGTGCTCGGCATAGGCCGTGCGATAGGTGAGGCGATGGCCATAACGCTCGTTGCCGGAAACGCAGTAAATCTTCCGTTCCCGTTCAACAGCGTAAGGTTCCTGACGACCGGTATCGTTGCCGAGATGTCGTATTCTCAGGGTCTGCACCGTCAGGCGCTGTTCACGATAGGTCTTGTGCTGTTCATATTCATTATGATAATCAACATACTGCTGTCGGTAACGCTGAAAAAAGCAGGGGAGGCCGGTGAAGAATGAGTATTTACGAAAAGAAAAAGCACCCCTTTGAGGCAGTGCTCTACGGACTTATATATTTTGCGGGAGCCTTCGCCGCGCTGCTGCTTGTCGGTATAATCGGCTACGTTGCGGTAAAGGGCATAGGCAGCATAAACCCCACATTTTTAACTACGGTAAAAAGTATTGCCAACGGCACATTCGGTATTTTGGGCTACATGGTGAATACTCTTTACATAATCATCATCACACTTCTGATTGCCACGCCTATAGGTATAGGCGCGGCGGTATATCTCACCGAGTACGCAAAGGGCGGAAAGCTCGTAACGATTATCGAGTTTGCGACAGAAACACTTTCAGGCATACCTTCCATTATATTTGGTCTGTTCGGGATGGTATTTTTCGGTCAGACCTTAGGCCTGGGCTTTTCGATCCTTTGCGGTTCTCTTACCCTTACGCTTATGATTCTTCCGATAATCATAAGAACGACACAGGAGGCGATAAAGACCGTGCCTGAAAGCTACCGCCAGGGAGCTTTGGGGCTTGGAGCCCAGAAGTGGAGGATCATAAGGACGATCGTTGTGCCATCGGCGCTGCCGGGCATAGTGACAGCGGTGATCCTTGCGATCGGGCGTATCGTCGGAGAATCGGCGGCGCTGCTGTTCACTGCGGGAAGCGTTTATCTGCTGCCGCAGGGGCTGTTCTCACACCTGCTTTCGTCGGGCGGAACGCTTACGATAGGAATGTATCTGGAAATGGCTGAGGGAAATACGGACAACGCCTTCGGTATCGCGCTTGTGCTCGTGGTGCTCGTGCTGCTAATCAACGCTGCAACTAAGCTCATCACAGGCAGGATAAACAAGAAAAAGGGAGCATAAAAGATGATAAATATAGTAAACGACGTTAAAATGAAGGCTGACAAACTCAACCTTTATTACGGTACGCATCATGCATTAAAAGACGTAAGCATGAATATATATAAGAATAGGATAACGGCGATGATCGGGCCCTCGGGCTGCGGAAAGTCGACGTTCCTCAAGACGCTCAATAGAATGAACGACCTCATAGACAGCGTAAAGATCGAAGGTACAGTAACGCTTGACGACGAAGATATATACGGCAAGGGCGTGGACGTTACGGTGCTCAGAAAGCGTGTCGGAATGGTGTTCCAGCAGCCGAATCCGTTCCCGATGAGTGTTTATGACAATATCGCATACGGGCCGCGTATCCATGGTATAAGGAACAAAAAGCAGCTTGATGAGATAGTTGAGCGCAGTCTAAGGCAGGGCGCTATCTGGGATGAATTAAAGGATAGACTCAAAAAGAGTGCGCTTGGTCTTTCCGGCGGACAGCAGCAGAGACTATGCATCGCAAGAGCGCTTGCCGTTGAGCCGGAGGTGCTGCTCATGGATGAGCCGACCTCGGCGCTTGACCCGATCTCCACGCTTAAGATCGAGGAGCTGATGGAGGACCTTAAGAAAAAGTACACCGTTGCGATAGTAACGCATAACATGCAGCAGGCAACGCGTGTTGCAGACTATACAGCATTCTTCCTTGTGGGAGAAATGGTAGAGTTCGACAAGACCGATACGCTGTTCTCAACGCCTCATGACAAGAGGACAGAGGATTATATAACAGGACGTTTCGGTTAATAACCAATAAAAATATTTAAGGAGACTATGTATTATGCCGAGAAGGACATTTGATAACGAGCTCAGAGAGCTCCATAATGAGTTTATCAAAATGGGCGAAATGATAGAAAACGCCATATCACAGAGCATTGAGGCCTTTAATAAGGGTGATGCCGAGATGGCAAGGCAGGTCAGCAAGAATGACTACAGCGTAAATAAGCTTGAACAGGAGATCCAGTCTAAGGCGCTCAATATGTTGCTCAGACAGCAGCCAGTTGCAAAGGATCTGAGAAAGGTCTCGACGGCGCTCAAGGTAGCGAGCGACATGGAGAGGATAGGCGATCAGAGCGCGGATATCGCAGACATAGTGCTGAGATTTGCTGATGGTCAGCAGGCCGTTCAGAGTGTGCGCCTGGATGAGATGGCAAAGACCTCGACCGACATGGTCAAGGCATGCGTAAGCGCATTTATATGCGACGATACGGAGCTTGCCGAAAAGGTCATAGACGAGGATGATAAGCTTGACGCGCTGTTTGATAATGTCAAGAATGAGATCGTCAATGCGCTCAAAACGACATCGGATAATGAGGACGCAGTCAACAGCTGTATCGATCTTCTGATGATAGCAAAGCATTTTGAAAAGATAGGCGATCATGCGGTGAATATCGCCGAATGGACAAAGTTTTGCGAGTCGGGCGTGCTCAACAACGTGAGATTGCTGTAATTTTACTTGGATTTTACAAAGATTCAACCTTTAATTGATAGCACGCATTGTAAAAGCGTGCTATTATATTAAGCGGAAGAAAATAAATTTAACTGTTCGCGGCTGGAAGCAAAAGCCGCGTCAGAGAGGATGAAGGAATATGCCGAAAATATTCTGTATTGAAGATGACGACGAGATTCGCGAGCTTATACTCTATGCGCTCAAGTCCGGCGGCTATGAGGCTGAGGGCTACGGGCGCGTTGCGGATGCAGATCCAGAAAATGATATGCCGGATCTGATACTGCTTGATATAATGCTTCCGGAGACCGACGGGATAACGTATCTTAAGCAGCTGAAAAAGAACAGCAGGACAAAGGACATCCCAGTGATACTTATCACCGCAAAATCTTCGGAGATCGATAAGGTCATAGGTCTTGACGAGGGCGCCGACGATTATATAACAAAGCCGTTCGGGGTCATGGAGCTGCTTTCTAGGATACGCGCAGTCCTTAGAAGGAGCGGAGCCGTTGATGAGGATGTGATAAAGGTAGGACCGGTATCCATTGATCTCAGTGCGCGCACAGCATCTGTCGGCAGGGAGCACGTCTCTCTTACAATGCGCGAATTCGACGTGCTGGCTATGCTTGTCAAGCATGCAGGGAAGGTCGTTACGCGTGATATGCTTATGTCGAGTGTCTGGGGCTATGACTTTGAGGGAGTCACAAGAACGGTTGATATGCACATAAAAACAATACGTCAGAAGCTTGAACAGGCCGGAGTGACTGATTACATAACGACAGTCCGCGGAGTGGGCTATAGGGTAGAAAAGGATAAAAACTAAAAAATCTATAAAAAATTCTTGACAACAAGCCGATCATGTAGTATAATTGGTTTGTTGTCATAATATTGCTGACGTAGCTCAGTAGGCAGAGCACTTCATTGGTAATGAAGAGGTCGGCGGTTCGACTCCGCTCGTTAGCTCCAGAAAAAACGGCTTAGGTATGCGATCCTGAGCCGTTTTTTGGTTTGCTGTATTATTTATTGCCATTTCAAAAAATAAGCTGCCCCAGCTGACACATGAGGCGGCTTCTTGCTGCTTATGCGGTGATAATTATCGTCTGGGTCTCATTGTTCCACTCGACCTCAAAGCCCGCAGCGTCGGCTATGTCTCTTATCTTAAAATACGTGCTGCCGTTTATCGTATATGCCTCGACCTCCGACAATACGCCGTCGATATATATCGGCGACGACGTTTCGCTTATCTCAAGCGAGCTCTGCGGAGAATTCTCCAGCTCGCCGCCTATTATCTCGTATCTTTCGCCTGTCAGTATCGAGATGCCGTTGAGCGTCGGATCCCACTCGACGTTGAATCTTGCTGAGGTGGTGCTCATGAGCATCGCGATGTCGCGTATCTTATAGTAGTTTGAATTGTTCACGTTGTAGCCTGCCAGCTCGTATTCCCTGCCGTTTATCGAAAGTATCGCGTCAGACGGCGTTGCCGTAAGCGTGTTTACGGGGTCGTAGCTATTTATGAATGACTGTATCTTCGTTCTGTTCGGATAGCCGTTTGTCAGGAAGTTGGAGCCGTGCATGTCCACGTACTGTATCGACTGGTAGGGGCTCACGTCATGCTTGTTGATCTTTAATGCCTCAAGAGTATTGTTTGCCAGCGTCAGCCTGTAATAATTTATGACGGCGCTGTAGCGCGGTACTTCCTTGCCGACAAAGACGTAATTGCCGTCCTTGATATAGACCTCAATATCTGACAGGCACGCGCCTATGATGTTTCCCGGAGTTTCGATATTCGTTATCGTGTTCCCTGACATCGTAAAGCCGGTGCTTATGCCGCCGTCGTTGCTGTTGCGGTAAACGAACGCCTCCGGCACTCCGTTGTTGTCAAGGTCGGTCAGCGCCACCTCATTATATGTAGGGTCTGTAGAAAGCTCCTTCATGAGCCTCGTTACAAAGGCGTCGCGCCAGCTTTCATCCGCCGCCAAGACTCCCGTGCCTATTTGCAGAGCTGCTGCGGCGATCGCTGCTGCAAGCAATACTGCAAGCTTTTTCCTCATGCTCTGATCAGTCCTTTCTTAAAAATTTAAATTGACAAATCCGCAGATTTGAAATATACTTATTTTATACGGTGCATACGAAGGCCCGCATACCCGCGTATATACCGTTTCATTATATTATACTATATTTTTTTTGAATTGTCAAATCGGGGGCATTCTTATGAATTATGCGGCAGCCCCTATGACCACAAGTAACAGGAGGCGTTTTTATGAAATACAGAAAATTAGCCGGAGAGGACGTTTCTGTCCTCGGCTTCGGCTGCATGAGATTCCCGCTTACCGACAGCAGCGACGTAAAAACCATCGACAAGGAAAAATCGATTGAGATGATACGATACGCAATCGATCACGGCGTGAATTATTTTGACACCGCTTACGTCTATCACGGAGAAGCAAGCGAGAGCTTCCTTGCCGAGGCGCTCGGCGACAGGAGAAAAGACGTAAAAATAGCGACCAAGCTCCCGACGTGGATGGTAAAAACTGAGGATGATTTCGACAGGTTCCTCGATGAGCAGCTAAAGAGGCTCAAGACCGACCACATCGATTTCTATCTGCTACACGCCCTCGACCGCGACAGAGTCGAAAAAACGGTAAAGCCGCTGAAGCTCATCGAAAAGCTAAACAGGGCAAAGGCGGAGGGCAAGATAAAGCATATCGGCTTTTCGTTCCATGACGATATAAACGCATTCAAGGAGATCGTCGATATGAACCCCGACTGGGAGTTCTGCCAGCTACAGTTCAATTACATAAATACATATTATCAGGCAGGTCTCGAGGGGCTTGAATACGCTTACAAAAAGGGCCTGAACGTCATAATAATGGAGCCGCTACTCGGCGGAAAGCTCGCGAATCCCGCGCCGCAGGTAAGGGAGAAGCTCGATCCTTCAAGGACTCCGGCGGAATGGGCGTTCGATTACCTCTGGAACAGGGAGGAGGTCAGCATTACGCTGAGCGGGATGTCGCTTATGGATAATGTAAGGGACAATATCTCCTACGCCGAAAAGGCAGAGATAAATATGCTCTCGGACGCAGACCTCAACATGCTCAAATCGGCAAGAGCGGAATTTGAAAAGATCGCGCTTGTGCCCTGCACAAAGTGCGCCTACTGCATGCCGTGTCCGTTCGGGCTCGATATCCCGGGGACGTTCGAGATATACAACAGGAGCGCGACGCAGGGAGTTATCGCCGCCTCGGAGATGTATGCGGAGCTGCCCGTCAAGGCCGACAAATGCAGAAAGTGCAAAAAATGCGAAAGTGTCTGTCCGCAGAGCATAAAGATATCGCAGCTGATGGAAAAGATAAGCGCAGACCTGGGATAAGAGCATACGACGGCTGTCAAATATCATCTTTGCAAATTTAAATATAATTTCTCAAAAAACACTTGACATAAACACTCTTACGTGATAGTATAATAAACAAATAGCAGAAAGATAGAGGCGCGGGATTTATCAGTAGCGTCGGCGAGGCCGCGGAGCCGTTGACCCGCCGTGAAAGGAAATGCCGCCGAAATGCACGCCGTCCTCCGCGGGAGCGTGCGTTGGGTATATTGTTAACAGCAATATAACTGTCACTATAACAAATAGTGGAGGGCTATCGCTTAGTATTTTCGCAATACGAATCTAAGGCAGTAACCCTCAGGGGCTTACTGCTTTTTATTTTAACGCGAAAGATAAGCGGCGCATCTCTTATCCCCCCAGGGGCAATCTGCACTCACCGCCAAGAAGGGCGGAAACCGAAGGCGGCTTTTGCGGAGCAAAAGTGATGACAGGCTTCTATTCCGCGTTATGATTTATGCCGTTGTTGTCGGCAAAGTTAAAATTACTATAAATTGAAAGGAACCGTAAAATCATGAAACAGAACTACAGCATAGGAATCATAGGCGCTACGGGCATGGTAGGACAGCGCTTTATCACGCTTCTGCACGACCACCCGTGGTATACGATAAAGGTTCTTGCCGCATCGCCCAGGAGCGCAGGCAAGAAATATAAGGACGCAGTCGGCGCAAAATGGTCGATGAAAGAAGATATTCCCGCTTCCGTTGCCGATATGGTGGTTATGGACGCGACAAACGACGTTGAAAAGATCGCGGAGCAGGTCGATTTCGTATTCTGTGCCGTTGACATGAAAAAGGATGAGATAAAGGCTCTTGAGGAACGCTATGCAAAGGCGGAGTGCCCCGTCGTATCGAACAACTCGGCGCATAGGCACACTCCCGACGTCCCGATGATAATACCTGAGATAAATCCTCAGCACATTGAGATAATCCCCGCACAGCGCAAAAGGCTCGGCACAAAGAGGGGCTTTGTGGCTGTAAAGTCAAACTGCTCGCTCCAGTCGTACCTGCCGGCTATGGCTGTAGTAAACATGAAATACCCGATAGACCGCGCTCTCGTTACGACGTACCAGGCTATATCGGGCGCAGGTAAGACGTTTGAGACGTGGCCAGAGATGGTCGACAACCTGATACCGTATATAGGCGGCGAGGAGATGAAGTCCGAGGTTGAGCCGAACAAGATACTCGGTCACATCGAGGGCGGAGAGATTGTCCCGTCCGAGGAGCTGCATATAGAGTGCCAGACCTACCGCGTGCCGGTTTCCGACGGCCACACAGCGGCTATATTCTTCTCCTTCAAGGACGGAGTAAAGAAGCCGTCTGTTGAGGAGATAGAGAATATGTGGAGAGCATACAAGGGCGTTCCGCAGGAGCTTGAGCTTCCGCATGCGCCGAGGCAGTTCATATACGTATATACCGAGGCGGATCAGCCCGATCAGCCGCAGATAAAAACTGCAAGAGAGATCGACGGCGGCATGGCCATCTCCTGCGGACGCTTGAGAGAATCGTCACAGTATGATTATAAAATGGTCTCAATGAGCCATAATACTTTAAGAGGCGCAGCCGGCGGAGCCGTTCTGCTTGCGGAGCTCTTGACCGCAAAGGGATATATGGATTGATCCGGCTGAAAAGCGAACACAAAGCGAGGTACTATACGATGAAAAAATTGATTTTGTTTATATCAACTATACTCTGTGCTTCATTTGCCGCAGCAGCGGCATATGCAAGCGAATATTCCGGCACATATGAGGGCTGGTATTATGCAGCCCAAGGGCAGACAGGGGTGACGCTCACGATAAATGACGATGACACGGGCGTTTTTGAGTTTTACAATATGCCAGGCAAATCGAACGCAAAGGACGGCTCCTACAGAGTAACGGTAAGCAGCGAAAACGGAGAGCTGGTTATAGAGGGTACGGAATGGATAGATCATCCGTCCTCCTACGCATTCGTTACACTGAGAGGAACGCTCAGCGATGGCGTTTATTCGGGCGAGGTCAATTCAAACAGCAGCTGGTCGTTCGTCCTTAGCAGGAACAACGAGAGCTATCAGCAGGTAGCCGACAGCGTATTTGGCAACCACAAATACGAGCTGATAACAGACGGACTGAGCTGGAAGAACGCCAAGGCGAAGTGTGAGGAAATGGGCGGACATCTCGTTGCGATAAACTCTGAGGAGGAGCAGCGGTTCATTGAGGGACTTTTGGCCGCCTCAGATCTCAGCAGCTCCGACGATGTATGGATCGGCACCTCGAGGGAGCTCGGTGAATTTACGCAGTGGGTAACGGGAGAGCCCGTGGATTACTCGCTATGGGGCTATCCGCAGCCGGATAATCTCAGCGGCAGTCAGAATTACGCCGTTATAGTAAACGGCGACCGCGGCTCCGAGAACGGAAGCTATTATATAAAGAAATACGAATGGGACGATAACAGCGGCTCCTCAAGACCGTATATCTGCGAATGGGATACATGGTCTGACGCAGCCGAATGGTCAACTCCGGAGCTGCAGGCCGCAGCCGACAACGGACTTATCCCCGACGTGCTCGTCGGAAAGGATATGACAAGGCCGATAACGCGCGGAGAATTTGCTGCGGTGTCCGTCAATCTGTTTGAGGCGATGACGGGCGGAAGAGCTGTCATGGCGTCCGACTGTCCGTTTACCGATATAGCAGAGGATGAGAGCAGGAATTATATATTGAAGGCATACAATATCGGCGCCGTAAACGGCATGAGCGAAACGACATATGAGCCGTCGGCTCTCTTACAGAGGGAACAGCTTGCCACGATGCTTACAAGAGTATACAAGCGCAGCGAATGGCCGGAATGGACGCTTGAGACCGATGATGAGTATACTATAAATTATTCAGGCGTAAAGAAATTTGACGACGACAGCCTTATTTCCGATTACGCAAAGCCCAGCGTGTACTTTATGGTAAAGTACAATGTCCTGAGCGGGATAGGAGACAACAAATTTGCACCGAGGAACACCACCTCGGCAGAGGAAGCGTCAGGCTACGCCAATGCGACAAGAGAGCAGGCTGTAGTCATGTCGCTCAGAAGCTTTGAAAATCTGAAACCAGAAAATTAAGTAAAGGAGAGTTTTACATGGCAAAGAAATTACCGTTTACCGGTTCGGGCGTTGCTATAGTTACGCCGTTTGACGGGAATAAAACAAATTATGATGTGCTCGGCGAGCTTATCGAGATGCACATCGCAAAGAAGACCGATGCTATAATCATCTGCGGAACGACCGGAGAAGCGTCGACGATGCCTGACTCAGAGCATCTTGCGGCGATCGAATACACAGTAAAAAAAGCAGCCGGAAGGATACCTGTAATCGCGGGCACCGGCTCAAACGAGACGGCCCACGCCGTATCGCTTTCAAAAAAGGCCGAGGAGCTCGGCGCCGACGGACTTCTTCAGGTCACGCCTTACTATAACAAAACCACCCAGAAGGGACTTATTGAGCATTTCTCGGCAGTGGCAAACGCCGTTTCAATACCGATAATCCTTTACAACGTTCCCTCTCGCACAGGAATGAATATCGCGATACCGACGCTCAAGGAGCTTGCAAAGCTCGATAATATCGTGGCGATCAAAGAGGCGAGCGGCAACATAAGCTACACCGCTCAGGTCGCGGCGCACGTTCCCGAAATCTATATCTATTCCGGAAACGACGATATGATAGTTCCCGTTATGTCGCTCGGCGGCAAGGGTGTTATATCGGTAGTTGCCAATATCCTACCAGAGGAAACGCATAATATGTGCCAAAACTATCTTGACGGAAATGTTGAAGAGGCAAGAAAGGCTCAGCTTGAGCTGCTTGACCTGATAAACAAGCTGTTTATCGAGGTAAATCCCGTTCCGGTAAAAACGGCGCTCAACATGATGGGTATAAACGCGGGGAATCTCAGGCTGCCGCTGACAGAGATGGAGCCCGCCAATAAGGAAGCTCTCAGACAGGCGATGATCGCCGCAGGAATAAGCGTAAAATAAGAGAAAAGAGGAAACGACTCATGATAAAGATAATTATGAACGGCTGCAACGGAAAGATGGGGCAGGTCATAACGCGTCTTGTCGCTGACGACAGCGAATGCGAGATCGTTGCGGGATTTGATGTGAATACCTCAGTGGAAAACGCCTATCCCGTATATTCCGACCCTAACGAATACGACGGTCCTGCCGATGTTGTGATAGATTTTTCGCACCCCTCGTGCCTTACGGGGCTGCTCGATTACTGCAAAAGGCGCAGGCTGCCCGTGATACTCTGCACGACGGGCTTCACGCCGGAGCAGAAGGAGGAGTTCAAGGCGGCGTCCTCGGAGATACCTGTTTTCTTCAGCGCGAATATGAGCCTCGGGATAAACCTCCTGATCGCCCTTGCAAAGACGGCGACAAAGCTGCTTGAGGGAAGCTTTGATATCGAAATAATAGAAAAGCACCACAACCAGAAGATAGACGCTCCGTCGGGAACGGCTCTTGCCATTGCTGATGCGATAGACGAGACGCTCTCATACCCTGCGGAATACGTCTATGACCGCCACAGCGTCAGAAGAAAGCGCGGTAAGCATGAGATCGGTTTGCATGCCGTGCGCGGCGGCACGATAGTCGGCGAGCACGAGGTGCTCTTTGCCGGTACCGACGAGGTGATAGAGCTTAAGCACAGCGCCCACAGCAAGGAGGTCTTTGCAGTCGGCGCGGTAAAGGCTGCGAAGTTCATTGTCACAAAGCCTGCCGGAATGTATGATATGAATGATCTTATAAGAGAGATATAAAAAATGCTCCCGCTTAGGGAGCTTAAAGGAGGAGCTCGAAGGAGCTCCCTCAAATTGAAATCACTTTTGCAGAGCAAAAGTTTCCTATAGCGAGTTCCGCCGCCCGTCCGCGCCGGTTTTAGATAACCTGAAGCTTACGAAGAACGCGGACGGTATGGCGGGTGTTTGAGCTGTAGTTTGCCAAGCTTTTGAAAGCTTGCGCCCGGGATTCCAAAGGGTATCGGCGGGGATACCCTTTGGCGGGGCACCGAGCACTTGAATGTGAGCAAAAATAAAATGGGGCGGCGCCCCACACGGCAGCTATGGACAGCAAGCTGCCGTTATTTTTTTATAGAATCATAGGGACTTACGCAGCCCCGAACCCCGCGAAAAAAATGCCGTTTGGGCTCCGGCTCCAAGTGGCATTGTTGGTAATAATCCCACAGACTCCAAACAATCAATACTTTTTATCAGCACTGGGCGCTCCGCCCCCTGTACCCCAGGCAAGAGGGTATTAATGCGAATACCCTCTTGACACCCGCGCATAAACTTTTTCAAAAAAGTTTAATCAAAAACTTACAGCTCAGGCACTTGCGCACGGGGCACCTTACGCCCCACGCGCAAAACTCGCTATAGGTATGTTTCGCTCCGCGAAACGCGCTTGCAAGCAAGCGATTTCATTCGAGGGAGCACTCTCGAGCTCCCATTCTGTTTTGAGTGAAATCTAGAACAATCCCAATCCGCCGTAGGCGACTATCAGCGACGCGAAAACTATCGAAACCATTGACAGCAGCTTTATCAGGATATTTACCGACGGTCCCGACGTATCCTTGAACGGGTCGCCGACAGTATCTCCGACAACGGCTGCCTTATGGTTCTCGCTGCCTTTGCCCCCGAAATTACCGGCCTCTATATATTTCTTTGCATTATCCCATGAGCCTCCCGAGTTTGCCATCATAACGGCAAGCACAAAGCCCGAAACGAGCGCTCCGGCAAGCATCCCTACAACGCCGTTGCAGCCGAGAATGAATCCGACTACTATCGGAACGAATATACCAAGCGCTGCCGGGAGCACCATCTCCCTGAGCGACGATTTTGTGCATATATCGACGCACGTTTCGTAATCCGCTTCAGCCTTGCCTTCCATGAGCCCCTTTATCGTCTTGAACTGCCGTCTTACCTCGACTACTATCTTCTGAGCGGCACGTCCCACCGCCTGCATCGTCAGCGCACTGAACAGGAACGGCAGCATCGCTCCGACAAACAGTCCTATAAGCACCGCAGGGTTCGTTATCGTCAGGTCAAGAGCCCCGCCCTTTGCCGTTACCTCATCTGTATACGAAACGATAAGCGCAAGCGCCGTAAGCGCTGCCGAGCCTATCGCAAAGCCCTTACCAGTCGCCGCAGTCGTATTCCCGAGCGAATCGAGTGCATCCGTCCTCTCGCGGACCTCGCCCGGCAGTCCCGCCATTTCGGCAATTCCTCCGGCATTGTCAGCAACAGGTCCGTAGGCGTCTGTAGCCAGCGTTATACCGAGCGTTGACAGCATCCCGACTGCCGACAGCCCGACTCCGTAAAGCCCCGACGAGAAATCAGATGCGCCTCCGGCAGTGAAATACGAGATTATTACAGAGATACCTATTATTATGACGGGTATCGCCGTCGACATCATTCCGAGAGCTATACCGTCTATTATTATCGTGGCCGCGCCCGTCTCGGACGATTCGGCAAGCTTGCGCGTAGGCTTATATGAATCCGAGGTATAATACTCCGTAAAGAAGCCGATCAGTACTCCGGCGACAAGTCCCGATATAACAGCCCAGAAAACATTTGAGTTTTCCGGCAGCAGCCAAAATATCAGAACGCCCGACACAACTGCGCTTATAAGCGACGCGGCATACGTTCCGCGCCGCAGTGAGCCGAGCAGCGCCTTCTGGTCCGCGCCCTCCCTTGTAGAAACGAAGAATGTTCCTATTATGGACGCGATTATACCGATAGCCGCGATAAGCATCGGCACTATAACTCCGGCAAAGCCGAGCCCCGCAGCGGTCGCAAGCGCACCGCAGGATATTATCGAGCCGACATACGATTCATACAGGTCAGCGCCCATGCCCGCAACGTCACCTACATTGTCGCCGACGTTATCCGCAATACATGCGGGGTTTCTCGGGTCGTCCTCCGGTATTCCGGCCTCGACCTTTCCTACAAGGTCAGCTCCGACGTCCGCCGCCTTTGTGAATATGCCGCCGCCCACACGCGCAAACAGCGCCATCGACGACGCACCCATTCCGAACGTGAGCATTGCCGACATTATTGTGTCTATATCAAGCCCAAACACAAATTTAAGCAGTATAAACCATACGCTTATATCGAACAGTCCGAGCCCCACAACAGTTAGCCCCATGACCGAGCCCGACGCAAACGCTATCTTAAGCCCCTTATTCAGCCCCTCACGGGCACCGTTTGCCGTTCTCGAATTGGCGTATGTCGCTATCTTCATTCCGATAAAGCCCGACAGCCCAGAAAAAAGACCGCCCGTCAGGAAAGCAAACGGAACGAAGATCGAAAGGAAGCCGCTTATTGCAAGGATCAGCAGCACCACAAACATGATCGCGAAAAATATCCCCACGGTCTTGTACTGCCGCTTGAGATATGCCATGGCTCCGCGCCTGATCTTTGCCGCAATGTCCGCCATCTTTGCCGTTCCCTCAGGCTTGCGCTTTACCGAGTAAAACTGATAGCATGAAAAAATCAAAGCTATCACCGCGCATGCCAGCACCGCAAAAGGAGCATAGTTTTCAAAGTTTGCCATTGTAATTACCTCCCATGTAAGTTTCTGTAGGGCAGGCAGACTGCCTGTCCATCACCTCTCTGATATATCTATTTTATACCAAATACAAATATAAGTCAACCCAATTAACATAACTGTAATTTTTGATTGACAAATTTGTTATTATGATATAAAATTATATTACTGATTTTGTTCAGGTATACAAACATTTATTTTTAAGAGAATTGTAAGAATA
>CALXRY010000116.1 GCA_944390955.1 uncultured Clostridia bacterium
CTACGGCGTGATGCACCGCAATACCTATATAAACTCCCCCGCCCTGCTCGACAGATACTACAGGCTGAAAAAGCATCCGAGGCTTTTCTTTGCCGGTCAGATAACGGGCGTGGAGGGCTACGTTGAAAGCGCCTCAAGCGGCGTGCTTGCGGGCTTTAATATGGCAAGAGCAATAAAAGATCTGCCGTTGCTTGAGCCGGACCAAAAGACATGCATAGGCGCACTGCCCATCTATATCTCAACGGCCTCCGGCGGGAGCTTCCAGCCGATGAACGCAAACTTCGGCATAATAGAGGGACTTGACGAGCGGATAAAAAAGAAAGCCGAACGCTATGCAAAAATCGCCGAAAGGTCTCTTAATATATTAAAATCAAACCTGAAAGGACTTGAATAATCATGAAGAAAAAAATATTATTATTAGCGGCACTGCTCACGGCCTCGATGGCTCTTTCCGCATGCGGTGGCAGCGACGGAGACTCATCTCTCGTCGGCGACGGAACGGACTCATCGGTGACATCCGAGAGCACTTCGGAAAACAGCGCCTCAGATGAAAGCAGTACATCGGGCGAAAGCTCTTCAAGCGGCGAAGCCTCATCAGATGAGGAGCAGGTTCAGGTAACTCCGACATTTATGTTTTTCTCATCAAAGAGCGACGCGGACTATGAATCGACTATGGCGGCCGTCAATGAGCTGCAGGACGCCTACAGCGATAAGATAAAATTCGATCTTGTAGACATCGACGAAAATCCCGAAGCAAAAGAGAACTTCCCTGTCGAGGGGCAGACTCCGGTGCTTATAATGCTCAACACATCGAACGACATCTCGGCATTTGAATTTAAAATAACCGATAAAGCAAAGATGGAGGATGCAATAAAGAACGCATTGGGAGAATAACCCGAAAACTTACAATTATTTAATGATCATACAAGGGAGGATATACCGATGCTCGGTGTGCTGATATATTTATATTTCCTGTTTATGGGCTTTTTGTATTCAAACGAGCTTTTTAAAGACAAGGACATATTTTTCAGAGGCTGGATGGGCGGAATATTCGGCAGCCTGCTGCTTATGGCAGGTATCGTGCCGTTTGCTTTTATACTCGGCTTTTCATATGCCGCACACATTGTGCTCATAATAGCCGCTGCCGTGCCGTATACGATAATAAAGCTTCGAAAAAAGGAAAAGCTGCTCGAGATACCGATGGGCGGCGAGAAAACTATGGACATGAAGGCGCTCATATGCCTCATACTTCCCGTTTCGCTCGTTATCTGGGTACTTATGACGAACCATATATTAACGCCGTACGAGGGCGGAGGAGTTGCGAGCGGGCAGTCCACCTACGGCGACCTGCAGATGCACCTCGGCTTTGTGACGAGCATCGCGGAGCAGGGCAAATTCCCGCCGGATTATGCGTTCCTTTCGGGCGAAAGGCTGAACTATCCGTTTTTTATAGATATGCTCTCATCGAGCCTGTACCTCTTCGGTACGCCTCTTAGGTGGGCTGTGCTGATACCGAGCTATATAACGGCTCTGCTGCTTGTGGCGGGCTTTTATATCCTCGCATACCGCATCACCGGCAGAAAAACCGCCGCGGTGCTTGCCGTTATATTCTTTTTTATAAACGGCGGCTTCGGCTTTGCGTATTTTCTTGATGGTGCAAAGGCCGATCCGACAGCGTTCACAATGATATTCGACGACTATTACCACACTCCGACAAACTACAACGAAATGAACATACGCTGGTCGAACACGATATGCGATATGATAATACCGCAGCGTACTACGATGGCCGGCTGGTGCATGATAATACCGTGCATATATCTGCTGCTTGACGCTCTCAAGTCGCAGTCTAAAAAGCTCTTCATCATTCTCGGTGCTATTGCGGGCTGTATGCCTATGATACATACGCATTCGTTCCTTGCGCTCGGGATAATAAGCGCGGTATTATTCTTTGCGTATCTTTACGTAGAGAAGGACAAAAAGCAGTATGTGATAAACTGGGTATGGTACGGAGTGATCGCAGTTGCTATGGCTCTGCCGCAGCTCATATTGTGGACATTCTCGCAGACATCGGGTAACGATTCGTTCCTGAACTTCCACTTCAACTGGGTAAACGAGAACGACCCGTACCTGTGGTTCTATATAAAGAACTGGGGAATGGCGTTCCTGCTTGCGATACCGGCCTTTATAAACGCAGAAAGGGATCAGAAAAAGCTGTTTGCCGCAGGAGCCGTCATATTCCTGCTTGCGGAGCTGATACAGTTCCAGCCGAACGAATATGACAACAACAAGCTGTTCTATATCACGTACATGATAGTGCTTATCGTTGTAAGCGGATTTCTTGTTGACCTGTACGAAAAGCTCAAAGCAGTAAAATGGCGGGCATATTTTGCGGTGCTCGTTATCGCGGCGTTCACGTTTTCCGGAGTGCTGACGATAGGCAGGGAGTACGTTTCTGGCGGAATATACCAGACGTTCAACGACGGAGACCTTGAAATGG
This sequence comes from uncultured Clostridia bacterium, assembly GCA_944390955.1. Classification (GTDB taxonomy): domain Bacteria; phylum Bacillota; class Clostridia; order UBA1381; family UBA1381; genus Ornithomonoglobus_A. The sequence goes on from CALXRY010000116.1 coordinate 2,501, forward strand.
CCGACTATATAAAAGAAAACGTTCCGGCGGAAGCGGTCGTACTTACCGATACCGATCACCTGAATCCCGTTGTGACGCTCGCGGGACGGACCGTGTACGTTGGCTCATCGCTGTATGTGCACTTCCACGGTTTTATCGAGGAATATCAGGAGCGCAGCAATGAGCTTGAGTCGCTAAAGACCGCCTCGGCAGCTGAAATAAGGGAGTTCTGCCTGGAGCACGGAATATCGTATATATATTCCGCATCGGAGGATTTCATCGATCCCGCAACGCTCTCTGAATTTGACAGCGTATACAGCACCGGCGACAGCGAGCTGTATAGAGTAAAGTAAATTTAAACTTACGTATAGCAGCCACAAACGGAGCACCATCGGGTGCTCCGTTCTCAATTCCGGATGATGTTATAAAAAAAGACGCCGAATTGACGTCTATAGAATTTTAAAACATAGTTAATTCATTATTCAAAAATATCTCTTGGGGCTGTCGCATTAAGAATCGCATAGGGCTGCTCGATTTTAGATGCAGAACGGACGAAACGAAGGTTTGTTTGCAACCCCTTGCCCGACGGCGTATATGGATACGCCGAGCGGTTCGTTTTGTTCGTAGTTTCAAGGCTTTTTCAGACTTGAAACGATCTGCGCTAAAAGCGACAGCCCCATTTTTTATGATGCCAGCAGCACCCATGTATCAAACCATTTCAAGTGCTCCGCATAATCCACGCTGCACGGCGCGCCGGATAGCACCGGGTAAAATGCCGCGAACATCGCCACCGCTGCGGCCGCGTATATGCAGCAAAGCACGATCACAAGCCTTTTCTTGCTAATGCCGCTCATTTCGGCAAAGCTGCCGTTCTTTGCTCTTATCCTGAATATCCTCGTATCGCTAGTACTGTCGAAGATATCCTCCATACAGTAGCCTATCATGAGCGTCAGGAACGGCACGCACGGGAAGTAGTGGTATATGAACGTCGTTCGTGTAACGGGTATCCAAAAAACTATCTGAATGACATACGCGATCACCAGGAACCACGCCCGCTTATCCTTCCTCGTAAAGCCCATATACACCATTATAAAGAACGCCGGAATGCCCGCCCACCATACGAGAGGATTTCCGAATGAGCTTATGCCCTCCTTTATCGTGTCGCTTATCTCTCCGGAGTAGTACCATATAGGTCTGCGCATTATTATCCACTCATACCATTTTGACGAGAACGGATGCGTCGAGTCAACGACCGTTTTTGAATGGTATGCAAATATCGCGCTTTGATTGTCTATTATGGTCTTTATACCCTCTGAGCTCGGCGCCTGCAGATACGGTATATATGAAAGCCCATATATCAACAGTGGCACAAATACAAAGAATATACAGCACCAGAAGATCGTCAGCCGCGTATTTGCCTCAAAGCACTCTATAACGTGCTTATGGCTTATCCCGTCAGTTTCTCCCTTCGGATTCTTCTTGGCATACAGGTATTCCCTGTAGCGCCTGTACAGCGTCAGGAAAAATATTATCGCCAGTCCGACGGCAGCATATATACCCGTCCATTTCGACGCTATACTGAGCCCCATGGCAATTCCGCACAGCGCAAGCGGCACAAGCATCTTTTTGACCGGAGTATCATAAAAGCTCATGGTGTAATACTTATACATAAAGTAATACATAAGCATTATAAAGAACGTGACGTAAACGTCTATCGTCGCTATCCTTGTCTGCGCAAAATGCATGAAGTCAAACGTAAACAGCACCGCTGTAAGCGCCGCCGCCCACTTGTACTTAAGGAACCTGCGCGCAAAGATATATATTAACGGTATCATCAGCACGCCGAACAGCGTTCCGACGCACCTCCAGCCAAACGGCGTCATGCCGAATATCTTGATCCCGAGAGCTATCAGATCCTTGCCGAGCGGCGGATGCGTCCACTCATAAACGTCAAGGCTGTGCACAAACTCATAGCCGGTGCGTGCATGGTATATCTCGTCAAAATACGTGCTGTTCATAAACGACGTGCGCTCAGGTATGAGTTCCTGCTCGTCAAACATCGGCGCAAGCTCCTCATTCAAGGCATTGGCGGGCATTATATATTCGCCGTCAGCACCCATTATCCCAAGCTCCATAATAGACAAATGCTCGTTGTTTGTCGACAGCCGTATATACCTCGCCGTCTGATCTACAGTTATCTCCGACCAGTAGAACACCGCTCCCGAGTCGAGTTCCTCCGAGGCAAAGTCAAGTCCGTTTTCATCACAGTACGTTATATTAAGGAGCCTGTCCTCTGCCAGCTGATACGAGCCGAGATATATTTTAAGCTCCGATATCTCCTTTTCCTCTCCGAGATCTATCTCGACCGCATTGCTTCCGCCTATATCGGTAAAAGTCTGCGGCGCCTCGGTATCACCGAGATGATAAAACGCGATCGCCCCGTAAACGATGATAAGAGCACCCATAACGGCATAATCAAATTTGCCGAGCCGCTCATGCTTAACGCTTTTCTTGAAGTGCATAACAGGCTTTGCCTGCAACATATCTTTTTTGCTTGCTTCCCTTGCCTTTGCGGAAGTCTTTGCGGCAGGCATGGCGGCCGTTCTGTTTTCCGCAAACTGCTTCTGTGCAATAATTATAAAATACGCAAATATCGCAAGATTTATGATCGACGCGACAACTATAACCGGGCTCTTGAAATACTTGTTTATATCCTGCTCGTATATAAACAGCACCCACGCAGTATTAAAGAACTGAGAAAGCGCGGACAGGGCATACAGTATAAACGTCTTTATGTCGCGTCCGTACACAAACGTCAGAAGCAGCAGTGCCATTGCCGGGAATGCATACCTGTCATGCATTTTTGCCGAAAGCATAAACGTCGCAAACGACAGTATCGCTCCGGCAAAATAATACTTGCCCTCATGCTTTGTCTTGAAAAATACATATACCGTGTATGCCACGATAAGCGCCAGTATAATATAATTTATTACCGACATCACCGGACTCAGCTCCGTCCAGTTCTGGCCGAGAGCACCCCACAGGTTGAATGCATTAACCGTCAGATACGGATATGAGCTAAGCGTTTCCTTATATTGATCTATAACATTT
>CALXRY010000117.1 GCA_944390955.1 uncultured Clostridia bacterium
AGAGAAAAGAAAAAATAAGAATTTCGCTCAAAACAGTTGAATTTGTTATGATTTCATAGTATAATGATAGATGTGCGAAGCGCATAAAACATATTTTTGATAAACAGAAAGAGAGAGGATAACGTGAAAAAGATAATTGCATGGACAGCGGCTCTTTCGCTGCTTATTTCAGCAGTGCCTGCGGCGCTTGCCGAGGACGCACAGGTTTATGATATGACGGGTAAGGAACCGGAGCTTACCGTTGAGGTGCCTGACGGCGATTATACCGTTACCATAACGCTCGAGAGCGAGACGGATACTCAGGCGACGGTATACATAAACGGAGGAGCGCGCCTTAACTCAATAGCTATTGAGGCGGGCGACAACGTAACAAACGAGCAGCCGGCAACATCCGACGACGGAAAACTGACGATTACGGCAGAGAGCGAAGTTCCGGTGCTTAAGGAGATAAAAATAGAAAAGATACCGGAGCGCGAGTCAGGCGAATATCCGACGATCTATCTTGCCGGAGATTCTACCGCACAGACGTACAATTATGATAACGTATACCCTCAGACAGGCTGGGGACAGGTGTTTGCGGACTATTTTTCAGACGAGATAGAGGTCGTGAATATTTCTATGGGAGGCAGGAGCACAAAGAAATTTAAGGACGAGGGGCGTCTTGATAGAATACTTACAGCAGTCCGCCCGGGCGACTATGTTTTCATACAGTTTGGCATAAATGACGGAGCGGTCGATAAGCCCGAACGCTATACCAGCGTCGAGGATTATATCGGCAAAACGATCGAGCGCGGTGCCACTCCGGTGCTGCTCACTCCGACCGCCGCGGCATGGTGGGACGAGGAAAACGGACGCTTTATGGAGTCGCGTCAGGATTATGCGGTCCCCACTCGAGAGGTCGCGGAGGAGACAGGCGTTGATTTTATTGATATAAACCAAATAGCCGAGGACTCATACAACGAGTTCTTGTATGATACTGATATCACGGACGGTATGAGGGAAATTCTTAAAAACGATGTCCTTTCGGGATATTTTATCTGCGAGCCGTTCGAGAGCGCGGCATATCCCGCAGGTACCGACGACCATACGCACCTTAAGGAGAAGGGCGCAAGGCGGCTTGCTTTGATGCTTGCTGAAAGCGTGAAGGAAAACATAGAAGGGCTTTCGGAGTATGTCATTCTTGAAAAGGAATTTGACGATATAGCCGGGCATTGGGCAGAGGACAGAATAAAAACGTCTGCGGACGATCTGAATCTTGAGGGCCGAGCTGATGGCATGTTTGAGCCTGATGGAGCTGTCACGAGAGCTGAGCTTCTCAAAATGGCGATGGACGGACTTGGCGTGAGCGGACACGCCTACAGAGAGGGTGAGTGTCTCGATACACCCTTGGACGCATGGTACAGGTTCTATCTTCAGGGAGCGCTCGATAAGGGACTTTTGCCTCAGGGAATGCTTGAGGGTTGTACCGGAGCGGAAGTACAGACAAGGACTGTAACAGAAGCGACGGAGGAAAGCGAAGCCGTAACGGCGGAGCTTACCGTTTACAGCGGCGGCGATTTTGAAGCTGATATGCCGATAACGCGTGCCGAGACTGCGGCGGTAGTTTATAACTGCCTTAGGGCGGCAGCTGGTGATGAGCTCACAGTGCCTGTAGAACAGGTCGGCTCGTTTGCGGACGAGGCGGAAATCCCGGAGGATTATCTTGAGGCCGTTAAGGAGCTAAGAGCATTAAATATACTTTACGGCTACGAGGACGGCGAATTCAAGCCGGACAAAATTCTGACGAGAGCAGAGGCGGTAAAGGTCGTTGCCGAAGCGGCAGAGCTTTGCGAGTATACATTGATAAGAGCTGAGGAGTGAAGCGATGAAAAGAATTATATGTGTCGCGGTGGCTCTGATGATGATGTCGTCTGCGGCATATGCGGCGGATTTTACCGATACGAAGGGCCATTGGGCTGAAAATACAATAAACCGTATTGCCGATCTCGGGATAGTAAACGGTGTAAGCGAGAATACGTTCAATCCTGACGGCGCCGTCACAAGAGCCGAATATCTTAAGATGATAATGGAGCTTACGGGAATAGAAACGGTTCAGTACCGCGAGGGAGAATGCCTTGACGCAAACGGCGGCGACTGGTATGCGCCGTATCTGCAGAGCGCACTTGATAAGGGGCTTATCCCGAAGGAAATGATAACGTCGTATAAGATGAATCTGATAGTCACAACTGACGAGAACGGCAATGCCGTGTCGAATGCAACATACAGTGGGTCGTTTAACGGAAATCTTCCGATCGACCGAGAGGAAATGGCAGTAATAACGATGCACCTTTATCAATATGCCGCAAACGCCGGCGATGATCTCGATATGTCGGGTCTGGTGATCTTCAGTGACATGGATACCGTGAGCGTATGGGCGCAGCCGAGCGTAAAGCTGGCCGTTGCGAGCGGCTTTATAGAGGGCATGGGCGACGGCAGCTTCCAGCCGTCGGGAACTGCGACGCGGGCGCAGGCTGCTACGATAATAGGAAGAATACTCGACAGGCAGAGATAGGTATAATGGAACGGAGGTAGGATAATGTTTAATCCTAAGCAGAAAAGGATAATATGCATAGTGATAGCGGCTGCTATGATAGTGCCACTATGCATAAGCGCAGTCTATATGTTTATTCAATAGTGTATCCTAACGGAGAAACGTTGACTTTTTGCATATACGATGGTATAATTATCAAGACATAAATACAGGAAAGGAGGCGTACGGGCATTGATGCCTGTGCGGTTGACAAGATGAAGAATACGGAAGTATCACAATCGGTAATTTATATAGGAGCTGACGATAAGGATCTTGATTTATTTGAGAGCCAGTATATTGTTCCTGAGGGCATATCGTATAACTCATATCTTATTCTTGATGAAAAAGTAGCGGTAATGGACACGATAGACAGGCGCAAAACCGACGAGTGGTTCGCAAATCTGGAGAACGCTCTCGGAGGCAGGACTCCGGATTATCTTGTGATTTCACATCTGGAGCCGGATCACGCCGCAAACATAAAGAGCGCGGCAGAAAAATATCCGCAGATGAAGCTAGTGGGCAATAAAAAAACATTTGCCATGCTCCCGCAGTTTTTCGATGTGGACCTTGATGGAAGAACGGTTGAGGTAGCCGAGGGCGGAGAGCTTTCTCTCGGTGCACATACGCTGAAGTTCTTTATGGCTCCGATGGTACACTGGCCGGAGGTAATGGTAGCGTATGAAACATCGGAAAAGCTTTTGTTCAGCGCCGACGCATTCGGGAAATTCGGTACGCTTGATGTTGATGATGACTGGGACTGCGAGGCAAGACGCTATTACTTTAATATCGTCGGAAAGTACGGCGCTCAGGTACAGGCGCTGCTCAAAAAGGCCGCAGGGCTCGATATTCAGGCTATATGCCCTCTTCACGGACCTGTTTTGAATGAAAATATAAAGTACTATATCGATAAATACGATATATGGAGCTCATACCGCCCTGAGGACAAGGGTATCGTTATAGCTCATGCATCGATCCACGGCAATACAGCCGATGCTGCAAAGCAGCTCAAGGCGATACTTGAGGAAAGGGGAGCGGAAAAGGTCGTTATGGCCGATCTGACGCGCTGCGATATGGCTGAGGCTATAGAGGATGCGTTCAGATATGATAAGCTCATAGTGGCTGCATCGACGTATGACGGAGGGATATTCCCCTGCATGGAGGACTTCCTTCTGCATCTGAAGTCAAAGGGATACAAGAACAGAAAGGCCGCTGTAATGGAGAACGGTTCATGGGGACCGGTGGCAGGAAGAAAGATGCGCGAGTATCTTGAACAGCTCAACAACGTTGAGATATGCGACAAGACTGTTACGATAAAATCTACCGTAAAGCCGGAAACTGTAAAGGCAATGGAGGAGCTTGCCGACGCGTTTATCGCGATGTAATAAGGCGGAGCCTTAATAATTCTGAATTAAGCACGGCGGGGATCTTGTGTTTCCGCCGTGTTTTAATATACTGTGCATTATTTAATTTGGTACATATATATAATTTTTCATATACAGCTAAAAAAACTCTTGCGTTTTGCGGAAAAGTATGATATAATTTTATGGTTATTACGGATAGTCCTCTGCCTTGGTCGGCAAGAAAATCCAGAGATTTAAGGAGGAATTAATGATGAACACAGCAGAAATCATTAACGCTTTGACAAAAGACCAAATAAGAACAGATCTTCCGGAGCTCGTTGTAGGTAACAACGTAAAGGTATATCAGAAGATCGTAGAGGGTTCAAGAACAAGAACTCAGATGTTTGAAGGGACCATAATAAAGGTTCAGGGCGGCGGCATTGCTAAGACATTCACCGTAAGACGTGTTTCCTACGGCGTTGGCGTTGAAAAGACATGGCCCGTCAATTCGCCTAATATTGAAAAGATAGAGGTTTCAAGAAAGGGTAAGGTAAGACGCGCAAGACTTTATTATCTGCGTGACAGAGTAGGTAAGGCCGCTAAGGTAAAGGAAAGAATCTAAGCACTGTATAAGGCCGGGCTGTCGCTTTTAGCGTAGACCGCAGCAACTTACACGCAGCGTAAGTTGCCACAGGGGATTTTAGCCACTGGCTACGAACAAAACGCACCACTCGATGTATGCAATATACACCGTCGGGTGCGTTTTGTCCGTTCTGTATCTGAAATCAAGCAATCCCGTGCGATGTTTCAAGCGACAGCCTCTTCTTTCACCGATTAAATAAAATTTCATATACCGTTAATATTTTTTTAACATATATATGATATAATGTTACAAGATGCGATATTCCGGCCGGAAGGACGGTAATATTTGAAAGGAAGCGTAATTATGGAAGAAGCAAATAAGGAAGCAAAAAAAGAAGTGAATTGGGGAAAAGAAATATGGGAATGGGTCTATACTATAGCGATAGCGCTCATTATTGCTATGCTGATAAAGACCTTTCTGTTTGATGTCGTAAAGGTCGACGGCTCGAGCATGTTCCCAACACTTGTAAATAATGACAGGCTTATAGTTACAAAGCTCGGCTATGAGCCGCAGCAGGGTGATATAATCATTCTTGACAGCACCTATAAAAACCGTCAGGAATATTTCAATATGATGGCACATGAGCAGGGCAAGGAGGAGCTTGGCTTCTTCAGTGAATTTATAGAGGGGTTTTCTTTGCCGAATGATCTTCAAAAGCGCTATTACGTAAAGAGGATAATTGCACTTCCCGGACAGACGGTGGACCTGCGTGACGGGAATGTGTATATTGACGGAGAGCTGCTTGAGGAGCCGTATTACGACGGTCCGACGACCTCGATAGACGCTTCCGTGGAATATCCGCTTACTGTAGAGGGGGATACGGTTTTTGTAATGGGAGATAATCGCTCGCGCAGCAAGGACAGCCGTTCCTCGGAGCTGGGGCTTGTGCCGTATGATGCGATACTTGGAAAGGCCAAACTCAGGATATGGCCGCTTACGGATATAGGCTTTGTAGACTGATACGGAGATCATATATGCAGAACTTACAGTGGTTCCCTGGACATATGGCAAAAACGCGCCGTCTCATAGAGGATAATCTCAGGATGATAGACGTCGTTGTTGAGATACTCGACTCACGTATCCCATATTCGGGACGCAACCCTTATTTTAATGATATAATAAAAAACAAGCCGAGACTTATTGTGATGAATAAGACTGATCTTTCCGATGCCGAGCTTACAAAGGCGTGGACGGAGTGGTATAAGGCGAAGGGCATAACAGTCATACCGATAAGCTGTACCACGGGACGCGGCATAAATAAAATAACGTCGGAAGCCCGTGCGCTCATACAGGATAAAATAGACCGCGACAAGGAAAAGGGAAGGATGCGGACGCTCAAGATCATGATGGTCGGAATACCGAACGTTGGGAAATCGAGCCTCATAAACCGCCTTGCAGGAAAGGCCAGCGCCCAGACAGGAGACCGCCCGGGAGTAACGAAGGGCAAGCAGTGGATACGGCTTAACGGCGACGTGGAGCTCCTTGATACTCCGGGAATACTTGCACCAAAGTTTGAGGATCAGAATGTTACAAGCAAGCTTGCGTATACTGCAGCGAGAAAGGACGAGATCATGGATACCGAGCTGCATGCGTATTCCCTG
>CALXRY010000118.1 GCA_944390955.1 uncultured Clostridia bacterium
TCGTATGTAAGATGGATCTTTACGGAGCGGCGCTTGCGACTGTGATAAGCCAGTATGTGAGTATGCTGATACTTTGGTTCCAGGCTCAGAAGGGCGGAAGTGTAAAGATAACTATAAAAAATTTTTCACCTACATGGAAGAACCTGCGCGAGATATTTCGCAGAGGATTCCCTTCACTCTGCCGCCAGGGGCTGGCGAGTATTGCAACTATATGCCTGAACCTTGCAGCGGGAGTTTACGGCGACGCGGCGATCGCGGGAATGTCGGTAGTTTCGAGAGTATCGTTCTTTGTGAATGCCGCGCTTATAGGTTTTGGACAGGGCTTTCAGCCTGTGTGCGGATTTAATTATGGAGCGGGACTTTACGAACGCGTTAAGGAAGGATTCTGGTTCTGTATAAAGGTAGGAGTCATATTCCTGATGGTCATGGCTGTTCTGAGCTATATCTTTGCTCCGCAGGTAATAGCTATTTTCAGAAAGGATGACCCAGAGGTCATAGCAGTCGGGACTGCGGCGCTCAGGTTTATGTGTGTGGCGTTCCCGCTTAATTCATGGATAGTGATAAGCAATATGTTTTTGCAGTCGATAGGAAAGGCCGCAAGAGCGTCAATACTTGCGGCGTGCCGTCAGGGATTGTTCTTCATACCGCTCGTATTTATTCTTACTATGATATTCGGGCTCCGCGGCGTGGAGATGTGCCAGATGGTATCGGATATAATCACGCTGATAGTCGCAATACCTCTTGCGCTCGGCGTTGTAAGGAATATGGGGAAGACTGAAAAAATTTAATAAAAATCAAAAGCGGACCGTTTGATCTGATCCGCTTTTGATTTTACCCTTTTATCCGTTCAGCTGTTTTATGCTTGTTATTCCCACCACGGCGAGCCGTCAAAGTGCACCATATTGAGATTTATTCCGCCCCCGCTCTGCTGATTCCACAGCCATACCTCAGGAACGTCGGGCGATCCCTCAACCGTCAGATAATACTCGTCCGTCAGCTCATATCTGCGGCTTAAAGGGGCATCTGATGAAGACTCGTTGTCCGGGATATATTTGTCAAGGTCGGACAGCCGCCAGTTTGTAAAGCTGCCGATGTTTTGACAGATAACCGTAAGCTCCTCAAGCGTAAGCTTTGATGTACGCTGCTCGGTATACGGATGCACATCAGTTCCTATGCGCACTACGCTTCCGGTATCTCTGTTTTGCCATTCTGCTGAAAAGCCATCGGCTATGCCGTTGTAGCGTTCCTTCATCATCTCAAACACGGTACACGGCGCGTAGCTTACTCCGTCCTTGAGTATCGTATCGATACCGAACATCGGTATGCCGCATACGGTATGCGAATCAATGCCGACTCTGAGAAGCGTAAGCCCGGGATCATCCGTTTCCGACCATGCTTCCGGCTTTATATATTCATTCGGGATGCTGATTCTTACCGTATTGACGGTCTCATCGGAATCGACAGGGTTATATTCGAGCTCCCTCACGGGAAGCTGCTCCCACGTTATAAAGCTGTTGTCGCAGCCGAGCGCCGTAAGCGTCTCCCTTATAGGGATGTACATAACATTGTCTATTGCAAACGGCTCGTTTTCAAGCTCTAATGCCTCGTCGTAGCGGTAAACGGTCACGTCGGCGTTATCCGTCTGCTCGTAGCCGCTTATTATTCCGCTTGCCAGCACGGTGACTGACATGAGTGCAGCCGCGGTGATGACCGATATTGCCGCAGCTATCCTGCTTGTTTTTTTTATATTAGTTATCATAGTAAACCTCCTTTTTATAAGTTTCCTGCTGCCAGCCATCTGAGTTGTGAGTGTTCTCGAACCGTGAACGGTCTCGGAAAGCAGACTCAGAATCACGCGCATATATGTTTTGTGTTCCGTGGTGTAAAGCTGCCGCACTGCTGTATAGTCGCAGGACATCTCGCAGTCCTCGTCGATACGGCGTACTATCATGTACGCTAAGGGATTGAACCAGTGAACGCACAGCGCGGCCATTGCTATCCATTTGTATAAAACATCTTTTCTTCTGTAATGAGTGAGTTCATGAAGAAGTATATACCTCATATTTTCTTCTGTGATCCCGGTGTTGGGGAGATATATTACCGGACGAAGTACTCCCATAAGCAGCGGAGAATCGAGCACGCCGGATTTCCTTGTAAGCAGTCTTTTTGGAAGATTATATCCCGTATCGCAGGGCGATGAGCTATTGAAGGCGGCTCTCGAAAATATCATGTATTTCATGACCCTGACAGCAAAAAGAGCTGCGGCAGTAAAAAGCCAGACAAATCCAAGGATATTCACAATATCCACAGCAGAGAAAACAGGCGTGCTTTCCTCCGGAGCCGCTTCCTCAGCGATATTGTCGGGCTTGGCATTCGAGAACTCGGTCAACTGAACGTCGGTATGCACCGGCGGTGAAATAGGGAGGTTTTTCGGCATTGTCTTCGGGGTCGAAAATGAGACCGGAAGCAGAAATACAAGCAGCGTTGAAAGCCATATGTAATACTGCCACACAGGACCGAATGCCTTTGACGTGGCAGGTCTCAGCAGTATAAGCAGCAGTCCGAGCGTTCCGCCTGTAGCAGACATAACAATTACCCGCATAAAAATTTCCGTCATAATGATCCTCCGTTCAGCTGATCACAGATCAAACATTCTTCGTATTTCCTCAATATCCTCTTCTGTCATATCATCGCTTTTAAAAAGCGATACCGCAAGGTCCTTTACAGAGCCTTTATACAGCTTTCCGATAAAACGCTTTGTCTGCGCCTTTTTGTATTCTTCCTCATCAAGCACAGACGAATAGAGGTTGAGCCTGCCCTGCTTTTGCGAAACAACAGCGCCCTTCTGCTCCATTCTTATAAGAAGCGTGGCAACGGTCCTGTATTTCCACTTATTGTTTTTTAACGCATCGCATACGTCCTGAACGGACATCGGTTTTCCGGCTTCCCAAAGCGTCTGCATGACCTCGAGCTCCGTATCGCTTATTCTGTTATTCATGAGATATTCCTCCTATAAAATAATATTACACGTGTAGTACAGTTATATCTTACAACAGTAATACTAATTTGTCAAGAGCTTTTTTGAATTTTATAAAAATTTTTTATGCTGAATATATTTCATATGATATTTGCCTGCAGTGTATAATAAAATCGGGGGTTGTGTAATATAATTGTAATCCTTTGTTTCAAAAATATTAAGAATTAAGTGCTTGACTTATATTAAACCGCAGTATATAATATTATCGTGATTTATAGGCACTTGATGATGGAAGGAAGAAAACTTCGGAATGAAATTTAATGTTAAAAGATACTTTCAGGTTCTCGGAATATCACTTGTTGTAATAATAGCAGCGGTTGTAGTGGGTATGGGCGTTGATTTTTCTTCACTGATGAACCCTCAGACCGGAACAGAAGATAATGGCGCGGTCGTGGAAGCCGCAGACGATAAAATAAACGTACTTATAATGTGCGTTGATATAGACGGACTGAGAACAGACTCTATCATGCTTGCGCAGTATGATACTGCGGCGAACAGCATAAAGATGCTGTCGATCCCCAGAGATACAAGGCTTTTTGTGGGTAACCGTTACCAGAAGATAAATGCGGCACATGCGTATGTCGGCGAGGATGGAGAGATAGGAGGAGCCGAGGCCACATGCGAGGCGGTGACGAGACTCACCGGTATACCGATAAATTATTATATAGGATTTACGTTTGATGCTGTGGCGCATGTGGTAAATGATGTCGGACCTGTTACCTTTACGATACCTGATGTGCATGGCGACGGCGAAGGAATGGTTTACGACGATCCGGTCCAGGGTCTTCATATAAATCTCCCTCCCGGGACGTATGACCTTGACGGTTCACAGGTCGTTCAGATGCTCAGATACCGGAAAAATAACTATGGTGAAAGCTACCTGAACGGTGACCGCGACAGGATAGCGCTTTTGCAGGACTTTCTTAAGGCGTTTGTCGACCAGAAGGTGAATGCTTCTTTGATATTAAAAATACCGGCTATATTTAATGATATATCATCAGAGATAGAAACGAATATAACAGTTGCGGATGTTATAAAATACTCAAGGTATCTTTCAGGTTTCAGCTCGTCTAATATGTCGAGCTTCCAGCTGCCTGGAACTGATGCGAATGATAGTGTTAACGGTTCCGTATGGGTGCCTAATCTTGAAGAAATACGTACGCTTGTGAGTACTGAGTTTGGATATGACGCTACAAATATAACGGTTGAAGCGCCGGACGGCGGAATCGGAGTAGATAGCAGTCAATACGAATATGGCACATATAATGATAATCTGACATATGAAGAAGGCTATTACGACGCGGAGTTCGATGCGGCGTATGATACGTATGATGACTAAAAAACAGACAGATAAAAAGCAGCGCTTAAGTCATGCGCTGCTTTTTTTGATCTGTTATTCGCTTTGAGCGGTCTCACTTGATGCTGGTTCTGTAGTATTGGCCGAGCTGTCAGGCTCTTCGGTGACCTGAGGAGTCGGTGACGGTATTGCGTTTATCACATCGTCGAATACCTCGATAGTTATGCCTGCTTCCTCGGCCATTGACTGTATCGCCGCCTTAAGGTCGCTGTTCTTTTTTGCGCTTTTTACCGATTCTTTATACTGCTCAAAAAATTCGTTGAACTGAGGATCACTTTCGTCAAGCGGAAGCCTCTGGATTATGTGATAGCCATAGGAGCTTTCGCACATCGTAAACTCACCGGGCTGAATCGATTTTACAGCTTCGTCAAATTCGTCGACCATTTCGCCGTCGGTAAAGATATAGCCGTCGGGATTCGACGAGCTTCCGGGATCCTCAGAGAAGTTAGTTACAAGATCATCAAAGTTTTCGCCATTCTGTGCTCTCTCAAGAATATTCTCTGCGCGGGATTTTACAAAATCCTTATCTTCACCCGTATCTGTTCTTAGAAGAACGTGCTTTGCTCTGCGGTAGTTTTCCTTAAAATATTCTTTTGCCTCGTCGTCGGTGGGCTCGGCTATTGCCGCTTCTTCTTCAAGCTTAGCCTCGTATAAGGGCTGCGCGATAAAGGCTTCTATTATTTTATCGTTGCCGCCTTTGGATCTGAGCTCTTTTTTATAATCACTTGCCGAGCCAAATACTGTTGCAAAATTCGCTTTCCCCTGGGTAACGCTCATTTCCTCATCTTCTGTGAGCGTCAGACCTTTTGCCTGTGCGACAGCATATGCGGTGATGGCCTCCTCCATGACCTCAGCGGCAAGCTTCTTTGCGGCATCATAGTCACCTATATTCATCATATATGCGTCGGTGACTACTTCTATATCGCCCTGTGAAACCGAAATGTCCCCTATCTGCATAGCAGTTGCAGAGCTGCCGCTGCAGCCTGATATAATGATCGAGGCTGTAAGGGCAGCCGAGGTTATTGCTGTGAATTTTTTCATTTTGTTTTGTGCTTCCTTTCTTAAATTATACAAAGCAGTCTGCGCCGAAGGCAGCGGCTCATATAATAGTATTCATCAATACTTAAGTATACTATTCTTTATTATTTTAGTCAAGACCTGTAATGACATTTAACAAATCGTTTACAATTTGCAGAATGTTCTGAGCCTTAAGCTTTACGTTCACCGCAGGCTCGGTCTGTGACATTACCTTTATCCGCATCGGATACGCCTTGTCGAGGGCCATAATGATCTCCGGAGTGAGCCGCCCGTCGGCAAACCTCAAAGTAAGCGACGTGCCGTGCTGGGTTATCTCGGTGATTCCCGCCTCCTTTGCCGTTATTTTAAGCGCAGCCACCTCGATTATATTCTGCACCGCCTTCGGGATATCTCCGTAGCGGTCGATAAGCTCATCCTCTATCTGGAATTTATCATCTTCATTTTCTATGGCTGCTATCTTCTTGTACATGTCAATGCGCTGATTTGGACTTGCAATATATGATTCGGGAAGATATGCGTTTATCTCGATATCGATAGATACATCATTCTCCTCCTGCGGCTTTTCGCCTTTTGCGCTGCTGATGCTTTCGCTGAGTATCTTGCAGTACATATCGTAGCCGACGCTGTCCATATGCCCGTGCTGCTCGGGACCGAGGATGTTCCCGGCGCCGCGTATCTCAAGGTCGCGCATCGCGATCTTAAAGCCCGAGCCGAACTCGGTAAATTCCTTTACCGCCTTAAGACGCTTTGAGGCTACCTCCGACAGTATGCTGTCGCGCGTATAGGTCAGATATGCGTATGCGGCGCGGTTTGAGCGTCCGACGCGTCCGCGAAGCTGATAAAGCTGGGCCAGACCCATTTTATCGGCATTTTCTATTATTATCGTATTGGCGTTCGGAATGTCGAGACCGGTTTCTATTATAGTTGTGCATACGAGGATATCGGTGTCGCCCTCAGACATGTGGAACATTATCTCCTCAAGCTCATCCTCGCGCATTTTTCCGTGACCGACGGCAACGGTCTTGTCAGGGAAATTTTCCTGCAGCCATGCCGCTTTGCGGTGGATGCCCTGGACGCGGTTATACAGATAGAACACCTGCCCGCCGCGGGAAAGCTCGTTCCGTATCGCGTCCAGAATAACGGCCGGATTATCCTCAAGCACATATGTCTGGACAGGATAGCGGTTCTCGGGAGGCTCGGTCAGCACGCTCATGTCCCTGACGCTTGTCATTGCCATATGCAGCGTTCTCGGTATCGGTGTTGCCGTCATAGTCAGTACGTCCACATTCTTTTTGATTTCTTTTAGCCGTTCCTTGTGCGCAACTCCGAAGCGCTGCTCCTCATCGACAATGAGTAGGCCGAGGTCCTTGAATTTCACATCGTTTGAGAGCAGCCTGTGCGTGCCGATAACGACATCTATCTCTCCTGTTTTCAGCTGCTTTAGTATCTTCTTTTGCTGGGCGGCAGTTCTGAAGCGTGAAAGCATCTCGATGCGTATCGGGAAGCCGTCCATGCGCTTTAAAAACGTTTCGTAATGCTGCATGGCAAGCACCGTGGTCGGGCACAGATACGCTACCTGCTTTGAGTCGTTCACCGCTTTGAACGCGGCTCTTAAGGCAACCTCGGTTTTACCGAAGCCGACGTCCCCGCATAGCAGCCTATCCATCGGCTTGGGCTTTTCCATATCCTCCTTGACCTCTTCTATAGAGCGGAGCTGGTCCTCGGTCTCTTGATAAGGGAAGGTGTCCTCAAAATCTTTTTGCCACGGTGTATCAGGACTGAATGCGTAGCCCTTTGCGTTTTCACGCTCGGCATAGAGAGCGATGAGCTTTTTTGCAAGCTCGTCGGTCGAGGCCTTTACCCTTGCCTTTGTCTTGTTCCATTCGTTTCCGCCGAGACGGTTCAGCTTGACCTGCTTGTCGGCGCTGTTGCCGATATATTTATAGAGCTGGTTCATCTGGTCGATCGGAACGTAAAGGCAGTCCGTGCCCTTGTACTGTATCTTGAGATAGTCTTTCAGTACGCCGCCGACGTTCATCTTCTGCGTGCCCTTGTATTCGCCTATGCCGTGCGCCGAATGCACAACATAGTCGCCCGGTGAGATATCGTTATATGAGCGTATCCTTGCGGCGTTGTCTTCACGGCGCTTTCTGCGGCTTTTTCTCTGCTCGAATATCTCGTTGTCAGATACGAGAACGAATTTTATATCGGGGTATTCAAAGCCCTTTTTTATCTGACC
>CALXRY010000119.1 GCA_944390955.1 uncultured Clostridia bacterium
AAATAGAGGGCGTAAAAACGCAGCTCAGAGGAGCGGAGTATACGGTCATGCCCGACAGGATAGCCGCGGCGACGTATCTTGCCGCCGGAGCGGCGACGGGCGGAGAGATCTTTCTGCGTGGAGCGGAGCCGAGGCATATGGAGGCGATGCTGCATGTTCTGCGTGATATGGGTGCGGAGGTCCGAGCTGTCGGTGATACGGTACGTCTGAGATCAAGAGGACGGCTCAGGGGCATACATGCGCTTAGAACGATGCCGTATCCCGGTTTTCCGACGGATATCCAGTCACCGTTTATGTCAATGGCGGCGCTTGCCGACGGTACGAGTGTTTTTACGGAGACGATCTTTGAAAACCGCTTTCGGCATGTCGACGAGCTTGTGCGTATGGGCGCTGATATAAAGGTCGAGGGCAGGAGCGCCGTTGTAAGAGGCGTAAAGCGGCTCTCGGGGGCGAGGCTTGTCGCGCATGAATTAAGAGGCGGTGCGGCGCTTGTCATAGCGGCTCTTGCCGCAAACGGGCAGAGCGAGGTAACGGGAACGGAGTATATAGACCGTGGATATGAGGAGATCGAAAAATATATTTCGTCCTGTGGAGGAATAATAAGAAGAGTTAGTGAGTGATGCGTTGATCATGAATACGAAAAACAGCGGACGCAGCAGATACGAGCGGAAGAAGCGGCGTCTTAGGATGATGCGCATACGGGCGGCGGCTGTATTTGTCTTGGCTGTTGTTCTGGTTCTTGTGCTTTTATTTGTTACGCCGATATTTAATATAAGAAGTATATCCGTAGCCGGCAACAACGTTGTGACGCTCGATCAGATAAACGCCTGTATAGGTGATGTTGTGGGCAAAAACCTGTTTGCCACATGGAGCTCAACAGTCGAGAGGCGGCTTAGAACGATTGCATACATAGATGAGGCGGAGGTCAGTAAAAAGCTGATCCCGCCGACGCTCTATGTCAATATTACGGAATGTGAAACGGCGGCGTATTTTGAATACGAGGGGAAGCAGGTAATCTTGAATACTGATCTGAAGGTGCTTGACGATTCAAATACATTCCCTATCGATGGTGTACCGCTTATAAGGGGCATAGAGCCGACAGGCTATACTGTAGGGCGTCTGTTTGAGCTTGAGGATTCGGAAAAGCAGTCGGCGCTGTCGATATTCCTAAAGACAATGTCCGATACGGGGCAGCTCAGTGATATTTTGTATATCGATCTTTCAAGCATTACCGATTTAAGGTTCAGCTATAAGGGGATGATAGACGTTTCATGCGGAAGTGCGCTTGAGCTTGACAAAAAGCTCAGGATGTTCAATGCTGTTATGACGAGCGGCTCGCTCGATGAAAATGCGCGCGGCGAGATGGATCTGAGTGACCCCGAACGGTCTGTATATATACCACAGTAATATAAGATAAATGGACGATATTTGTGTAAAATCCCTAAAAATCAATGCAATATTTTTCACATTTTCTTAAATTAGTTTTCAAAAAACTATTGAATTAAAAGCAAAAACATAGTAAAATATTATATATGTATAATACCCTCATAGGCTCGAGGGGTTGGAAAACCACGAAGGAGGATATATAGATGAGTATGCCTATAGATTTAGAGGAAAATAATACAATAGAAGGCGCAAGAATTAAGGTAATAGGCGTTGGCGGCGGCGGTAACAATGCTGTTGACAGAATGATTGAGGCCGGAGTTACAAAAGCGGAATTTATCTGTGTAAATACGGATGCGCAGCAGCTGTCGAGCGTTAAAGCTCCTACGGTGCTCCAGATAGGAACGAAGCTGACTAATGGGCTGGGTGCAGGTGCAAAGCCCGAGATCGGCAGACAGGCGGCCGAAGAGACAAAGGATGAGATAAAGAATATTGTAAAAGACGCCGACATGATATTCGTAACTGCCGGTATGGGCGGCGGAACGGGAACAGGCGCTGCTCCTATTATAGCCGAGGCTGCAAAGTCATTAGGTATCCTTACTGTTGCGGTCGTTACAAAGCCGTTTTTCTTCGAGGGCCCTCAGAGAATGAGAAATGCCGAGGAGGGAATAAAGCAGCTTGCGGAAAGAGTTGATGCTATCGTGACGATCCCGAACGATCTGCTTTTGAAGATAGCGGACAAGAAGGTAACGATAAACGATTCCTTCAAGCTTGCTGATGATGTGCTGCGTCAGGGCGTACAGGGTATTATAGAAGTTATTACTCAGAGAGGTATAATGAACTGTGACTTTGCCGATGTAAGAACGATCATGAAGGACAGCGGAGTAGCGCATATGGGTATCGGTATAGGTAAGGGTGAAAGTGCTGCTCAGGACGCAGTACGTGCCGCTATCGAGAGTCCGCTGCTTGAAACGAGCATCGAAGGTGCGACGAACGTACTTCTGAACATAACAGGCGGAAGCGAGTTCTCGCTTGTTGATATGGGCGAGGTTTCGGGTATTGTCCGCGAGATGGTATCCGAGGAGGCTAATATTATCGTCGGAACAGCCATGGATGATGCTCTTAAGGATGAGATCAAGGTCACGCTTATAGCAACAGGTCTTGAGAATGGATCAACACGTCAGAAGGAATCCATAATGGATGAATTCAGAAGAAATGTTCCGAAGTTTACGGCTGCTGACAGCGGAAGCAGCAGTACGCCGAGACAGGAAAGAAGAACGCCCTCAAGCTTTTCTTCGTCGGTTTCGGACGATGATGACTCAATATTCATGAGAAGAAGACCGGGCGGAATGAGCAATATAGATGTACCCTCGTTCTTCAAACCGAATAAATAATTGAAATTTAATAAGCCGCCGGCTGTTTGCCGGCGGCTTTTATCATATGAGCTTTTCCGATATAAGATGATCATAGAATGCCTCAAGGCCTTCCATTATATCGTCGTATGTAGTGTCGAAATCACCCGTGTACCACGGATCGGCAATATCACGAGGTCTGTCCGAAAAATCGAGCAGACGGGATACTTTGACCTGCGGGTCGCCGCCTGTTATGCGCAGGATATTCCTGACGTTGACCTGCTCCATGCCGAGGATATAATCGTATTTTGCGTAATCACCCTTTGTAAGGCGGACGGCGCGCTTCCCGTCGACACTGATATCCACCGCGGCGAGCCTGCGGCGCGTGCCGTAATGGACGCCGTTGCCTATCTCCTCAGTGCTCGTAGCAGCTGAGGCGATAAAGAACTTGTCCTCAACGCCTTTTTTCTTTACCATATCCTTAAACAGAAACTCCGCCATCGGCGATCTGCATATATTGCCGTGGCAGATGAATATTACATTTATCAAATTAATTCTCCTTTCATCATTATTAGAAGCTATGTAATTTTTCTATGCTGTTAGTTGTAGAATAGTTATAAGAATATTTAACACTAAGGTTTTGCATCCCATCAACTGGAATTCGTCCGCTTTTCATTTCAAACAATGTTCCCCCAAATATAAAAGACTTATTCAAAATAAAATTTCTTTAATCACGAACAAGTTAAACTTTTCAGTAATTATGCAAGAACGTAAATTGATTTTGCTAATACATGCGGACGCACTTTTAATATTATCTGGGATTCTATATCGCATAAACCGGAATAAATGATTTATATTCTCATAGCTATTTTGTATTGACTGATATTTCTGTTTTCGTTTGCCGCGTTAACAACAGTTATAATCTCATCTTTTATTTCAAAACCTAATGCTTTATATAGATTCAAAGCGATATAGTTGTCTTTTTTTACTTCGGTTGTATATAACTTTATTTCTTTCTGCCTCAATAGAGTCTTTATTTTGGTAAAGATTGTTTTTGAAATCCCATGCCTACGATAATTAGGAATGGTACCGGTAAGTATATCATAAGCTGTTGATGTATCGCTTTTTACTATGCTGTTTAATACAAAACTCACGAGCTCACATGTCTCAGAATCAAATGCACCTATTGAAATCGAGGGATCGTAGCCGCAATCTCTGAGCATTTTGCAGAATGTTTCATACGTGGCTTCAGAGGAAATAGGGAAATCTGCAAAAGCCTGAACAAAAGATTTATATAAAATATCGTAAGGTATATTTTCCAGAATAGAGTATGTAATCATTTTCCGCCTCATATTACTTTTACAACTTCCTATTAATCTACACATCAATTATAGCATATTCATGTCCCCGATTCAACCCCAAATTTAATCAACAAAAAACAACACCTCAGCCTAAGCCGAAGTGCTGTCTTTAATTCAAATTATACTCTATTCATTATCTAAATTCGAATTGATATATACGCTGTTGTTTTCCCAATCAACCGTATATCCGAAAGCCTCGCATACGCTGCGTATCGGCAATAAAAGAGCGTGATCATATATCTTTGCTCCTATGTCAACGGGAACATTATTATCGTTTACAACAATGTAATCCTTATCAGCTTCACAGCATACGCTTATTCCGTCCTTGCTAATAGTAACAGAGCTGTTTTCAATATCCCATATTACGTCGGCGCCCATTGCGTCGGCTAACGGCTGTGCCGGGATCAAGGTCCTTCCGCTTTCCATTTGCGGTGCGATGTCGGGCTTTAATTCTGTGTTGTCAAAGTATATTTTTATGCTGTCCTTATACTTGAGCGAGTATATCAGGTCTGTTAATCTATTGTAATCATCAGCTGTGAAGCTATATGCAGCATCTATACCGCTGTGGTGTGCGGTCATAGGAAGTAAGTCAAAATGAATGGTATCTGTTTTTTGACCTCTTAGGCTGACAGTCAAATATATGCCGTCGCTACTTGTTCCGCTGCTGTCTGATGGGGAAACACTGAAAGAGTTCAGGCAGTCAACAATATTTTTAATCGCCTCGGTATCGGTTGTCAAATAATTGTAATTGGGTCGCGTGAGCAGATAAAGGAATCCCTGCCCATGAGAATAACTGATATTGACCATATCATAATCGTTGCTGTCAAATGAAAACCGTGTATCCTCGTTTGCATATGCAATATTCAGGCTGCTGAAGGCTGATAAGACCAGTATAAGCAATAAGCAAAAATGCTTTTTCATGATAATATCTCCTTCTTTTGATTTATCAATCCAATTATAACATATCCAATATATAATTGCAACCCGATAATCCCCAAAAACAGAGCTCTACAAGTCCGAGTTCCTCCAAAATATTACTCATGTTATCTGCAGCAGTCCCATGCGGTATAAGATGGCTGACTTCTTATGCCTAGAAGCATTGTATATATAAGAGAATAGGTATCATATGAACCATGCTTGCTTTGTTTTGTAATTTTTATTAATGTAAAAAATATATTAATAGCCATAAAAATTATATTTTAAACTTGTCAAAATAAATAAAAATAGAAATTTGATAAATGGCGAATTACGGTAAAACGCAGATGATTATTAATAAAATATTAAAATCGTTGACAAAATTTATTTTTGATGATATATTAAGAACAAATACTGAAGACATAGTATTTACATGGGAAAAGGCGCAAAACGCATTTTTCCATACTTTCGGAAATGCTTTATAGGCGAAAAGGAGGAAGTAAGAATGACAACATTTACTCACACAGTAAGAGATTCGGTAGGGATACATGCAAGACCTGCGGGGAACCTTGTTTCGGAAGCAAAGAAGTATAAGTCGTATATCACAATTTCGGACGGCCGTCATACAGCTAACGCAAAAGGACTTTTTAACGTCACCGGTATGGGCGTAAACTGTGGTGATACGGTAACCGTTACTATTGACGGATCGGATGAGGTGCTTGCTTCAGAGAACCTGAGGATTTATTTCAAGAACAATATATGACAGAAAATTAATATTTACAGAAGACTGTCGCTTTTAGTGCAGACAGCGGCGACTTACACGCAGTGTAAGTTCGCCACAGAGGCTTTTAGCCTCTGGTTATGAACAAAACGCACCACTAGGAGTCTTACGCTCCTGCAATGCGGGAGTTGCCGAAGTCAAGTTTTGCAAAGCAAAACCGTAGGATTCAGCACTTTTGATTTGCAAAAGCCAGACCTTTGGTTTGTCCGCGCCTTATTGTGCGGTGCGCGTACGCCATCGGGACAACAAAATGCGGCAATTTGCCGCATTTTTGTTTTGTTTGTTCTACATCTAAAATTGAGCAGCCATATAGCGATTTTTAATGCAACAGCTTCTTTCATTTCTATACTGATAAAAATATCTCATAAAATGCGCAAATATTATACTTGACTTGCCTGTACCGCTATAATATAATAAAACAAAAACACCAAAGGAGTACGGCTATGATAGTAAAAAACAATAATACCTTCCACCTCATGGGCAGGAACGTAAGCTATATAATGGCAGTGGACGAGGCGGGAAATCTGCTTCATGTGCACTACGGGAAAAAGTTAAGGGACAAGGATTACTCAAAGCTAAAGAAGGGCTGGACGGACTGGGCGGCGTATGCCGATGACAACAGGACGCTGGAGATATGCAGGCAGGAATACCCGTCCTATGGGCATACGGATCTGCGGCATCCGGCATATATCGTAAATAATGCCGAGTCAAATAACGTAAACCAGCTGAAATATAAGAGCTATGAGATAAAGGGAAATTATGCTCCGAAAATCGACGGCATGCCGAGCCTGTTTGCCGGAGACAGATCGGTGCAGACGCTTGAGATCACCCTTAAGGATGATATTACGGGGCTTGAGGCTGTGTTGTTATATACGGTATTTGACGAGTATAACGTTATCCTGCGGAGCACGGTATTAAGAAACGTTTCCGATGGCTTTATGGCAGTCGAGTCGGCATACAGCGCAAGTATTGATATTGCAAAAGGCGATTATGACCTGATATATTTTTCGGGAAGCTGGGCGCGGGAGCGCGAGCTTTTCAGGCAGCCGGTGCTGCAGGGGTTAAAAACAGATATTTCCAATGCAAGAGGAGGAAGCGGTCACTGCATAAATCCATTTATCATGCTTGCTGAGCATGATGCAAACGAGGAGCGCGGCGGTGTTTACGGCTTTTCGCTTGTATACAGCGGCAATCATTCGTCGATGGTGGAGTGTGACCAGTTCGGGAATATAAGAGTCCAGCAGGGGATAAATCCGTTTGGTTTTATGTGGACGCTCGATAAGGGAGAGAGCTTTCAAACTCCGCAGTGCGTGCTCTGTTACAGCGAAAACGGTATTGGAGGACTTTCAAGAGAACTTAACGACGTTTACCGCTCCAACCTCTGCCGAAGCAAGTGGGCACACACGGAGCGTCCGATATTGATAAATAACTGGGAAGCAACGTATTTTGATTTCAACGAGGACAAGCTCGTTGCGATAGCCGAAAAGGCAAAGGAAGTGGGGATAGAGCTCTTCGTACTCGACGACGGCTGGTTCGGAAAGAGAAATGACGATACGCGAGGTCTTGGAGATTGGTTTGTAAACAAGAAGAAATTGCCATCGGGCATAGACGGGCTTGCCGAGAAGATAAACGATATAGGACTTAAATTCGGCATCTGGATAGAGCCGGAGATGGTGAATCCGGATTCTGATTTATATAGGGAGCATCCCGACTGGGCGATACAGATCCCGGGAAGAGAACCGTCGCTAAGCCGTAATCAGCTTATTCTTGACCTGAGCCGCCAAGAGGTGTGCGATTACATAATAAAAGCGATAAGCGATGTACTGTCCGGAGCGAATATCGGTTATGTCAAATGGGATATGAACCGCCCGATGACCGATATGCCGTTTGTCGGGTATAACCACGAGTATACGCTCGGCTTCTATAAAATAATGGACGCCATAACGGGAGCGTTCCCCGACGTGCTTTTTGAGGGCTGCAGCGGCGGAGGAGGACGGTTCGACGCGGGAGTACTTGCTTATATGCCGCAGATATGGACGAGCGATAATTCGGATGCCGTGGCAAGGCTCAGGATACAGTATTCGACGTCCATGGGCTACCCGGTTTCGGCGATCTCCGCACACGTTACGGCAGTGCCGAATCACCAGAACGGACGGATCACGCCGCTCAAAACAAGAGCCGATGTGGCGTATGCTGGTGTTTTCGGCTATGAGCTTGACATAACAAAAATGAATGATGATGAGCTTGAGGAGGTAAAGCAGCAGATCGCGCGTTGCAAGGAGCTTCGCGGGCTTATGCTCAGCGGGGATTTCTACAGGCTTAAAAATCCGTATGAGACAAATTACTGTGCGTGGGAAATGTCCGCAAAGGACGGCTCAGAGGCATTTCTCATGGCATGCCGTATACTTTCCGTTGCAAGCACAGCAGAGGAAAAGCTCAGGCTTAAGGGCCTTGATCCATCGTCCGATTATATTGACACGGAGACAGGAAATATATATGGCGGTGATGAGCTTATGCACTGCGGTATTGAACCTCCGTATGCAAAATGTGATTTTTCAACCGTAATAATGCGGCTTAAAAGAATGTAAAGTTTCAAAAAAGTTCTTGACAATCACCGAACAATGTGGTATACTAGTTTAAAATTTAACTAAGTTAATAATTTGGGTGATTAAAAAAATGGAACCGGAGGAATCCAGTAGTATTTTAAAAATTATAGATGCAATGCGGAAATGGAAGCGCATGGACTTTTCTTTGGTATTTAGGGAAAAGCTCTCCATGCCGGAATTTACGATTCTGAACGGAATAGAACGCATAGGAGCAAAGAACGACGTTGTTTATGTGTCGGACGTCGCGCATCTTTTCTCAATGTCTGCACAGGCGGTGTCAAAGTATCTTAAGATATGCGAAAGCAGGGACCTTGTCATAAGGGAGACCGATAAAAAAGACAGGCGAAACACGAAGCTGTTTCTAACCGATGAAGGGCGACGGGTGCTTTCAGCATGCGAAAATGACCTGACGAGCTTTTTAAGCTCGGTGCTTGATGAATTTGACAAGAGTGAGATCGACAGAATGATAGTGCTGGCTGATGAAATTTACGAGAGAACGGCTAAAAAACTCGAGCAGCTTTATAATTAAAAATGTGTTTATTTTTAGGGGCAAGGGCAGGGCTTTGCCCCTGATTTATTTAACTTCGGTGTTGTAAAGCAGCGCATATTATGGTATAATCAAATCAAACAAAATGGGAAGGATGTCTTTATGAAAAGGCTTGTAACGGGGATACTTGCACATGTCGATTCCGGCAAGACGACGCTGTCGGAGGCGATGCTGTATACCGCAGGTGAAATACGCAGGCTGGGACGTGTCGACCACAAGGACGCGTTTCTTGATACGAATGAGCTTGAGCGTGAGCGGGGGATAACGATTTTCTCAAAGCAGGCGGTCATGAAGCTCAAAAATACGGAGCTTACGCTGCTTGATACTCCCGGACACGTCGATTTTTCGGCAGAGGCCGAGCGCACCTTGCAGGTGCTTGATTATGCGGTGCTCGTTATAAGCGGTACCGACGGCGTACAGCCGCATACGGAAACGCTTTGGGGACTGCTTGCAAGGTATGGAGTCCCCGTTTTTATTTTCGTAAATAAGATGGATATATCCGCATTCAACCGCGGTGAGCTTATGGAAAGCCTCAAGCGGCGTCTTGGCGACGGTTGCATCGATTTTGGTGCGGAGCACGGCGAGGTGTTTATGGAGGAGGCTGCAATGTGCGACGAGGCGGCGATGAACGCGTTTATCGAAAACGGCTCCGTCGGGCTAAGAGAGCTGCGTGATGCGATCAAGGCGCGCCGTATTTTTCCATGCTGGTTTGGTTCAGCTCTTAAAAATGAGGGCGTGGCGGAATTTATGCGCGGACTTGAGGAATACACGAAAGCGCCGATTTACGGCGAGAGTTTCGGGGCGAAGATATTTAAGATCACGACTGACGAGCAGGGGAAACGTCTTACGCATATGAAGATCACGGGCGGGAGCCTGAAGGTCCGTGATGCGCTGTGCGGTACAAAAAACGGCAGGGACAAGTGGGCGGAAAAGGTCACAGGGATAAGGATATATTCCGGAGAGAAATTCACGGCGGCCGACGAGGCGCTGCCAGGAACGGTATGCGCGGTGACAGGTCTTACCGAAACCTACGCGGGCGAGGGCCTTGGCGCAGAGCCCGATTCGCCGTCTGCGGTGCTCGAGCCGGTGCTGTCATATAAAATAGAGCTGCCCGATGGCTCGGATGTTTCAAAAGCTATGGCTGAGCTGCGGAAGCTTGAGGAGGAGGATCCGCAGCTGCACATAATGTGGAATGAGCGGCTTAAGGAGATACATGTTCAGGTTATGGGCGAGGTGCAGCTTGAGATACTTGAAAGGATCATTCCGGAGCGTCTCGACATGGAGGTGTCATTCGGGCGCGGGAGCATAGCGTATAAGGAGACAATAGCTGCGCCGTCCGAGGGAGTAGGACATTACGAGCCGCTCAGGCATTATGCAGAGGTGCATTTGCTGCTTGAGCCGGCGGAGCGCGGGAGCGGCCTGCATTTTTACAGTGACTGCAGCGAGGATGCTCTGGACAGGAACTGGCAGCGTCTGATACTGACGCATCTTGAGGAAAAGGAGCATATCGGCGTGCTGACGGGTTCCCCGATAACCGATATGAATATAACGCTCATAGCCGGACGCGCGCATCAGAAGCATACGGAGGGTGGAGATTTCCGTCAGGCGACCTACAGGGCGGTGCGCCACGGTCTTAAATGTGCCGAGAGCATATTGCTTGAGCCGTGGTATGAATTCAAGCTTGAGGTGCCTCAGGACTGCGTGGGACGCGCAATGACGGACATTCAGCGTATGAGCGGGAGCTTTGATCCGCCAGAAACAATAGGTGAGACGGCTGTGATAACGGGAACCGCTCCGGTCTCCGAGATGACTGATTATCAGTCCGAGGTGACAGGGTATACGCGCGGCAGAGGAAGGCTGGTGTGTATCCTGAAGGGCTATGAGCCGTGTCATAATGCTGAGCAGGTCATTGAGGAAATAGGCTATGACAGCGACACCGATATTGAAAATACTGCCGATTCCGTATTCTGCTCTCATGGAGCTGGCTTTGTCGTAAAATGGGACGAGGTACGCAATTATATGCATATAGATACGGGATTTGATCCGTACGGCGAGGATGAGGAGCAGGAGGAACAGGCTCCGGAGCAACGCAGATATTCGGGAGACGCAGACGATAAGGAGCTTATGCGGATATTCGAGCAGACCTACGGTGCTGTGCGAAGGGATCCGTATACGGCGATGAAAACGAGGAAGGCTACCTCGGGAGAGAAAAAATACAAAAAAGCCGCTCCGCTGCCGCAGGGGCCGGAATATCTGCTTGTTGACGGATATAATATAATTTTTGCATGGGACGAGCTGAAGGATGCGGCAAGGGAAAGCCTTGAAACAGCGCGGGAGCTGCTGATAAGCAGACTGTCGAATTATCAGGGATATAAAAAATGCGAGCTTATACTCGTATTTGACGCATACAAGGTAAAAGGAAACAGGGGAGAGGTAGAGAAGATAGATAACATAAGCGTCGTATATACAAAGGAAGCCGAAACGGCGGATATGTATATAGAAAAAACGGCGCACGAGCTCGGCAGAAAGCGCCGTGTGCGCGTGGCGACCTCCGATGCTCTCGAGCAGCTCATAATCCTCGGCAGCGGCGCCGTAAGAGTCTCGGCAAACGAATTCAAGTCCGAGGTCGAGCAGGCCGAAAAAGAGATACGCGAGCTGATAGGGAAAGAATTTTAGAATGCGCCTATCACTTATGATAACTCTCGTTATTGTTTATTTTAAACGCGCGGTATATCTGCTCAAGCAGAACCACGCGCATAAGCTGATGCGGGAGCGTTATCCTGCCGAAGCTGAGGCGCATATCCGCGCGGCGCTTTACCTCATCGCTGAGCCCCAAAGAGCCGCCGATAACAAAAGTGATCCTGCTTGAGTGCATGGAGACCGAAGTAAGCTTTTCGGCAAGCTCAGGACTTGAAAGCTCCGTGCCCTCTATGCACATCGCGACCACATATGTATCTGGCTTTATTTTGGAGAGCATCGCTTTGCCCTCTTTTTCTTTTATCTTTTCCTCCTCGCGTGGAGAGGCGTTTTCAGGTATCTTTTCATCGGGTATTTCAGCAATCTCAAGCTTCGCAAAGCGTGAAAGCCGTTTTTTGTATTCGTCTATAGCAGCAGAAAAATATTTTTCCTTGATCTTCCCTGCACATATGATTGTTATAGTCATGTTATTTCTCCGAACCTTGTTATTCCGTATCTGTCCGCAACGCGTATCGTTGCGTCCGAGCCGATCTCAACTCCAGCCTGAGTGAGCGTGTTGTACGTTTCAAGCAATGCAATCTCGGGTCGGTTGTTTTCCTTGCTCAGGTGACCGAGCATCAGCTGGCGTGTTCCGCTTTTTACGAGCTCAAGCGCCGCTTCGGATGCACGTTCATTTGAAAGATGACCGTAATCGCTTAAGATCCTCTGCTTCAGAGGAAACGGATATGAGCCGAGCTTAAGCATTTCAACATCGTGGTTCGATTCAAGTATAACGGCCTCGCTGCCGCGTATCGCGCCCATTATATATTCATCCATTTTTCCAATGTCGGTAGCGAGCGAAAATTTCGTATTTCCGCAGAAAAGGCTGTAGCCGACGGGCTCGGCGGCATCATGTGGAATTGAAAACGGACATATGCCGATAGTACCTATCTCAAAGCTTTTGTCCGCACTCACCGTATGACGGATATCATCGCTTACGTTTCCTATCTCCATTGCCGAATGTGTGCCTTGCGTGGCATAAATAGGGATCCCATAGCGGCGGGCGATTATTCCCGCGCCGCGGACGTGATCGATATGCTCATGAGTTATCAGGAGTGCGTCTATGCGGTTCGGGGCGATGCCGATGGAGCTGAGAAGCTCTGTAAGCCGCTTGCCGCTCATGCCGCAGTCGATAAGAATATTTGTTTTTCCGTCTGAAATCAAAGATGAATTTCCGGACGAGCCGCTTATAAGTGAAATAAATTCTGCCATACTGATCTGATCCTTATTGTTATTTTTTTAGTAAAAAACTGCTTCACAGCTGCGTTTCGTTTTTGCAAAATTGCTTACACTGTGAAATTGTCTATAAGATAAAAAGACGCCGCAAATACGGCGTCTAATATCTCCGGCAAATCTTCCGGTTTTCGCTTAATATACGTCCTCGGTGAATTGAATGCGCTGAATATCGCCGCCGAGGCCTATAAATTTCTCTTCAAAATTTTCATAGCCGCGGTCTATATGGTATATATCTGTTATTTCCGTTGTGCCCTCTGCCATAAGTCCTGCGATTATCATAGCTGCTCCGGCTCTGAGGTCCGTAGCCCTCACGCGTGAGCCGCGGAGCTTGTCTACGCCGTCGATAATGGCAAGCTTGCCCTCAACGCGTATGTGCGCTCCCATGCGCTTGAGCTCATTAGTATACCTGAATCTGTTTTCCCAAACTCCTTCACGTGCTGTAGAGGTTCCGGGTATGGTCGTCAGGAATGTCACAAGCTGCGGCTGCATGTCTGTCGGGAAGCCCGGATACGGCAGTGCGATGAAGCTTATACGCTTGAGCTTCGATTCATCGTCTACCCATACTCTTACGCTGTCTGTCCCTTCCTCGACCTTTACGCCGGCTTCAATCAGCTTTGCGCTTATTATGTCAAGGTGGCGTGGAATTACATTATTAAGTACAACGTCCCCGCGAGTTGCCGCTGCGGCGATCATAAAGGTTCCTGCTTCTATTTGGTCGGGAATGATCGTGTATGTTCCGCCATGGAGTTCCTTTACGCCTCTGACCTTTATCGTATCGGTACCTGCTCCGCGTATATTGGCTCCCATGGCGTTTAGGAAGTTTGCAAGATCAACTATATGCGGCTCTTTTGCAGCATTTTCTATTATGGTGGTATTTTCCGCAAGAACAGCCGCAAGTATTGCGTTTATCGTTGCGCCCACCGTTACAACATCAAAAAAAATGTTTGCGCCGACAAGGTTTTCCGCGCTACCGTTTATCATTCCTCTGTCAAAATCGATTTCCGCGCCGAGAGCCTCAAAGCTCTTTATATGCTGATCTATCGGTCTTGTGCCGAAGTCGCAGCCTCCGGGAGGATCAACGCTGAATTTGCGGAACCGTCCGAGAAGCGCGCCCATCAGATAGCTTGAGCCGCGCATCTTTCTTGTCAGATCACCAACAGGCTCCCATGATTTAACGTTGGAACAGTCTATTTCTATTGTGTTTGAGTCTATCGTATCTATAGCGGCCCCGAGATTTTCAAGTATCCGTATATATAATTTAACATCCTTTATATCCGGAAGGTTTTCGATACGGCACTTTGCATTTACGAGAAGACATGCAGGCAAAATTGCCACCGCTGCATTCTTCGCGCCGCTGATCGTAACAGAACCCTTAAGCTTGTTTCCGCCCCTGATTAAGAGTTTCTCCAAAACCGATGCACCCTTTCGTAGTAAATTACAGCTATATTATATCAAAAATAAGTACAAAAAGCAAAACAAATATTACAAAAAGATAAAATTTAATAAAGTTGTAATGTTTGCGTATTTCCAACGTGCCGGTTATAGCCGTCCGATGAAAAAAACAGCCTGCGGAATATGCAAGCTGTTACAAGTCATTCAGTAAATCAAACCGCACGCTGAACCTTTCCCGAACGAAGGCAGCGGGTGCATACGTTAACTGATTTTACAGAACCGTTTACAACAGCTCTGACCTTTTTGATATTGGGCTTCCATGTCCTGTTAGATCTTCTGTGTGAGTGAGATACCTTTATACCGAAGGAAACGCCCTTGCCGCAAATTTCACATTTAGCCATTCTAAAATACACCTCCTTGACATATTAATGAAACACCAAGAGTTATTCTACCACAATTGATTTAATTTTGCAAGGGTTTTTAACGTTTTTTTTATGATTTTTTAAGTTTTTTTTAAAGATTATAAATTTCGACATATAATATGCGTTAATTTTCAATAAAAATATTGAAAAATTACAACGTTTACGCTATAATATATAATTAGGAGAGCTTGTACGCGCGGAGCGCGTATGAAAAAACCGAATGGAAAGGCGGACCTACGATGACGGAAAGCGGATTTACTATACCTTTAACAAAAATAATAGAGGAATTTGAGCTTGAAAAAATATACGAGCCGAACGATATTGAAACGGTGCTTATCTCTTGTGCGGACATAAACCGTCCGGGCTTGCAGATGATAGGTTTTTTTGACCATTTTGACAAAGACCGTATACAGATAATGGGCAGAGTGGAGTTTACCTATCTTGAGCAGTTCAGTGTGGACGAGCGTGAGGAGAAGCTTGATAAGTTCTTTGCTTTGGGGTTTCCTGCGCTTGTAATAACTCGCGGGCAGCAGGTTTTCCCTGAAATGGTGGAGTTTGCCGAGAAGTATAATGTTCCGCTTCTGAGGAGCGAGGATATAACGTCGTCGTTTATGAGCGCGATAATTTCTTATCTGAATGTTCAGATTGCTCCGAGGCGTACGCGTCATGGAGTGCTTGTGGAGGTTTACGGCGAGGGAATACTCATAATGGGTGAAAGCGGCGTCGGCAAGAGCGAGACGGCCATAGAGCTTGTTAAGCGCGGACATCGGCTAGTTGCGGATGACGCTGTTGAGATAAAGCGTGTGTCAAATAAGACGCTTGTGGGCTCGTCCCCCGCGATAATCCGTCACTTTGTGGAGCTCAGGGGAATAGGGATAATCGACGTAAAAGAGATTTTTGGTATAGGAGCAATAAAGGATACGGAAAATATAAATATGATAATACACCTTGAGCCGTGGGAGGACGGACGCCAGTATGACAGGCTCGGCATGGTCGACGAATATACGAATATAATGGGGATAAACGTCCCATCGCTGACGATCCCTGTCAAGCTTGGCAGAAACCTTGCCGTAATAGTTGAGGTGGCTGCGATGAACAACAGGCAGAAGCGCATGGGCTATAATGCGGCGGTAGAGCTGAACAAGAGGCTTATGCAGCAGATGGAGGAGCAGCTTAATTTATAACGGGGAAGTGTAATATAATAATGAAGATTCTTGCAGACACGCATACTCATACGATAGCCAGCACACATGCTTACAGCACGGTTATTGAAATGGCAAGAGCCGCAGCTGACGCGGGGCTTGAGGCGATCGCGGTGACGGATCACGGCATGAGGCTGCCGGATGCTCCTCATTCGTGGCATTTCCACAATCTGAAGAATATACCGAGAGAGATTTGCGGAGTGAAGATACTGTACGGTATAGAGGCAAATATTCTTGATCTTGACGGGAATATAGACCCGCTTGAGGAGGAAATATATAAACGTCTTGATATTGTAAACGCAAGCATTCATTCACCGTGCTACAGCGGCACGGGGGATGACCATACGAGCGCGTATCTGAGTATTGTAAACAATCCGTTTGTCGATATCATATGTCACAGCGGAACGGCGACGTATCCGTATGATTATGAGAGGATAGTAAAGCTTGCAAAGAAAAACAATAAACTGATAGAGATAAATAATCACTCATTTGCCGTAAGGAAAAGCAGCATTCCGAACTGCCGCAGGATCGCGGAGCTGTGCAAGGAGTATAGTACGGGCATAGTCGTAACGTCAGACGCGCATATATGCTTTGATCTCGGCGATTATACAAAAGCTCTTGATATGCTCGAGGAAATAGACTTTCCGGAGGAGCTTATAATGAACAGAAGCCTGAAAACACTCGAGGAATTTTTTGAGGAAAAGGGAAAACCGCTTTTCAGGTGGCAAATGTAAATATGATCTATACTATGAAAGGACGCATATTTTTATGACAGATATGGCAGCATTCCGTAGGCTTGCCGCAAATGTAGCGTTTGACGAGCCGATGAGCGCACACACGACCTTTAGGATTGGCGGACCAGCCGACGTTTTTATAGAGGCTGAAAGCGCGGAGGAGATAAAGCGTGTTATCGGCTATTGCAGGGAACGCTCCGTTCCGTATATGATAATGGGCAACGGCTCGAATATGCTTGTCGGAGACAAAGGTATAAGGGGAGCCGTTATTCAGGTAGGCAGGCGGATGAGCGGCATTGAAACCAACGGTGAAAGAATAACTGCCGGAGCAGGAGCGCTTATGTCGGCGGTTGCTTCGGCGGCGCTCAAGGCTGAGCTTTCGGGCTTTGAGACGCTTTCGGGGATACCCGGAACGATAGGCGGCGGGATATACATGAACGCCGGCGCTTACGGCGGGGAGCTAAAGGACGTTATAGAAACGGTGACGTATATCGATGAAAACGGAGATATAATAACTGCGGAAAACAAGGATCTTGATTTTTCGTACCGGCACAGCATGTTTGAAACGCGCAGCTGCGTGATACTCTCATGTTTGCTCAGGCTGAAAAGGGGAGTAGGCGCTGAGATAAAGGCGGCTATGCAGGATTACAATAAACGGCGCAGCGACAAGCAGCCGATTTCGATGCCGTCCGCGGGCAGCACCTTTAAAAGACCCGAGGGGTATTTTGCGGGGAAGCTGATCCAGGACAGCGGGCTTGTGGGACGTTCCGTCGGCGGGGCGCAGGTTAGCGAAAAACATGCGGGCTTTATAGTAAACAAGGGCGGCGCCACCGCTGCCGATGTTCTGGAGCTTATAAGGCTCGTGCAGGATACGGTCGAGGAAAAATTCGGAGTGCGTCTTGAGCCGGAGGTAAGATTGACTGGTGAACAATAAACCGCGGAATGAAAACCGCGGACGTTTGGGAAGTGACAATTATGAAATTTACAATAGTAACGGGGATGTCCGGCTCCGGAAAAACACGGGTGATACGCTATCTGGAGGATATGGGCTATTTTTGCATAGACAATATGCCGCCGGTGCTTATACCGATGTTTTCGGAGATGCTGACGTCCGCAGGCGGAAAATTCAATAATGTAGCGCTTGTTGTCGATATGCGTGTCGGAGATATGATAAACCAGCTCATAGAGCAGGTCAATGAGCTGAAGAAAAAGGGATATGACGCGTCAATACTGTTTCTTAATGCAGACGACGAGACACTTGTAAAGCGCTATAAGGAGAGCCGCCGTTCGCATCCTTTGGAGAATCCCAACGGACTGCTTGCGTCTATCCGTGAGGAAAGAAAGAGACTGTCAAAGCTTCTTACGGAAGCGGATTATGTTATAGATACATCTGATATGACAAATACGGAGCTCCTTGATGAGATAAAGGAGATATTCGTATCAAGAGAATCGAGAAACATTGAGATAAACGTAATGTCCTTTGGCTTTAAATACGGGATACCGCTTGATGCAGACCTTGTTTTTGACGTGCGGTGCTTCCCGAATCCGTTTTATATTGACGAGCTGAAGAGGAAAACAGGCAATGATATCGAGGTGCAGGATTACGTCATGAGCTTTCCGACGGCGGTGGAGTTCATGAATAAGCTCAGTGATATGATGGAGTTTATGATACCTCTTTACATAGAGGAGGGAAAGATATCTTTGACTGTTGCTATAGGCTGCACAGGCGGAAAGCACAGAAGCGTGACCATGGCAAATAAGCTCGGTGAGCGCATAAGGGACATGGGTTATGAGGTGAATATAAGCAACCGTGACATAGGACGGGAATAATGCACAATATAAACTGCGAACATCGCATTTATTATATTTATGCCGCCTTTGCGGCGGAATGGAGTTTGATATGGACGAGCGCATTGTTGCTATAGGCGGGGGCACGGGGCTTTCGACTATGCTTAAGGGGCTTAAGCTCCATACACATAACATTACGGCTGTGGTGACTGTTGCCGATGACGGCGGCTCTTCGGGCGTGCTGCGCACAGATTACGGTATGCTGCCGCCGGGAGACGTCAGGAACTGCGTAAGCGCGTTGACCGACGTAGATCCAGAGCTTGGCGAGATACTGAACTTCCGATTTAAGGAAGGCGCGCTCAGCGGGCACAGCCTCGGAAATATAATCCTTGCTGCGATAAACGAACTTTCACCGACATTTGAGGACGCGGTAAAGCGCTTCAGCAAAATGGTGGGAGTCACCGGCAGGGTATACCCCGTAACAAATGAAAATGTGGTCCTCAGTGCCCGTCTGAGCGACGGGACAGTAATAACGGGAGAGAGCAATATAGGAAGGCACAGAAGCAATCAGCCTATTGACCGCGTTTTTCTGACGCCGGAGGCGAATGCTGTTGAGGACGTTATAAAGGCGATAGAACGGGCGCATATAATAGTTCTTGGACCGGGCAGCTTGTATACAAGTATAATACCGAATCTGCTCGTAGGCGGAGTGGTCGATGCGATACATAAAAGCTCCGCGGTCAAGATATATGTATGCAATCTTATGGAGCAGGAGGGCGAGACAGAGGGCTACAGCGTAAACGACCATCTTGAGGCGATAGAAAAGCACTCCTACCGAGGCATTGCCGATACAGTGATCGCGAACAGCGCCGAGGTGCCTGAGGAATTAAAGCAGAAATATTCGCTCCAATACGCACACCCGGTGCACGTCGATGCGGAAAAAGTCATGACGCGCTCCAATCTTATGCTAGGGAATCTTATGCTTATACAGGACGGGCAGGTAAGGCATAATTTCAGCCGTTTGTCAAGAGTTATCATGAATGCTTACCGAGGCAGAGCATAGGCGTGAGCATACGGCGCCGAAGGATATGGTATTTAATATTGATTACGGTCAGAAGGGATATGAGGATAAAATGTCCTTTTCATCGGAAATAAAAGAAAGGCTCTGCAAGTCGGAATTTAAATGTACACGCTGTGCCGCGGCGGAAACGGCGGGAATATTCAGGACCGTTATGAGATCTGCCGACAGTGCGCTGAGGTTTACGACGGAAAATTCCGCTGTTGCGGAAAGGGCCGCTTATGATATAAAAGAAGGTTTTGGGATAAATGCTGTTATTGACGGCGGCTCGAAGAACAGAAGCGTAGCCGTCAGGGAGGGCTTTGACACAGAAAACATAAAGGGAATGATATTCGGGGATCCTGCACCGTTCGGGTGCTGCCGTACGGCATACGCCCGCGGAGCGTTCCTTGGTGGCGGCTCGGTTTCCGACCCGATAAAAAATTACCATCTTGAAATATGCGTCCGAAGCGAGGGCGAGGCGGAGTTTCTGCGCAGTATGCTGCCGAAGGAGCTTCATGCAAGAATAACGGAGCGCAAGGGCAGCTTTGTCGTATACCTTAAGGGCTGCGAGGACATAGCTGATTTCCTGGGATATATAGGCGCGCCGTCGGCGGCGCTTGAGCTGTTTTCCGTTCAGGTGGAGAAGGAAATGCGCAATAATATTAACCGCCGTGTGAACTGTGAAAGCGCGAATGCGGATAAAATGGCGCGTGCGGCGTCAAAGCATATAATAGCTGCGGAAAAAATAAAGGCGGCGGGAAAATGGGACAGCCTGCCCGATACGCTCAGGGAGATAGGCGACCTGAGGTGCGAATTCCCTGAGGAAAGCCTCAAGGAGCTAGGCGAGCGTCTTGATCCGCCGATAGGGAAGTCGGGCGTAAATCACA
Organism: uncultured Clostridia bacterium; assembly: GCA_944390955.1. Taxonomy (GTDB): domain Bacteria; phylum Bacillota; class Clostridia; order UBA1381; family UBA1381; genus Ornithomonoglobus_A. The sequence goes on from CALXRY010000119.1 coordinate 20,403, forward strand.
GGCTTAATAGGCTGAAAAGCTTTGCGGATAATATATAGCTGCGCGTATGCGGCGGAAAGGAGGGGCCGATGGGATTTTGTCATCTTCATACACATACTGAATATAGTCTGCTTGACGGAGCATCTGATATAAAGAAGCTCGTAAAGCGAGTAAAGGAGCTCGGCATGACCTCCTGCGCAATAACAGACCACGGCAATATGTACGGTGCGGTGGATTTTTACCGCGCCTGCAAGGACGAGGGGATACACCCCGTCATCGGCTGCGAGGTCTATGTTGCGCCCGGAAGCAGGTTCGATAAGGTTTACGGAGTTGATAACAAGACGAGCCATTTGATCCTGCTTGCCAAGAATCAGACGGGTTATAAAAACCTTATATATCTTGTCAGCATGGGACATATCGAAGGCTTTTATTATAAGCCGAGGATAGACCTTGAGCTTTTAAAGGAACACAGCGATGGGATCATCGCGCTTTCGGCGTGTATTGCCGGTGAGGTGCCGAAGCGGCTTTTGGCAGATGATTACGAGGGAGCAAAAAGTGCCGCGCAGAGATATATAGATATTTTAGGAAAAGAAAATTATTATATAGAGATACAGGATCACGGCCTTGCCGACCAGAAAAAGATACTGCCGCAGCTCATAAAGCTGGCCGGAGAGCTGGGCGTGGGGCTTGCCGCGACGAATGACGCGCATTATATATCAAAGTCGGATGCAAGGTATCAGGACGTCCTTATGTGTATCCAGATGGAAAAAACAGTGGACGATCCGAACAGAATGAAGTTCGAGACCGATGAGTTTTATATAAAATCACCAGAGGAAATGTCGGAGCTGTTTTCATATGTTCCCGAGGCGGTCGAGAATACAGAAAAAATAGCTCAGATGTGCAATGTGGATTTTGATTTTAACACACGGCATTTGCCGGCGTATGAGGTCCCGGAGGGCAAGACTGCGTTTGGGTATTTGAGGGAGCTCTGCGAAAGCGGATTGCAGCAGCGTTATGAAAACGTCACTGACGAGCTCAGGGAGCGACTTGATTATGAGCTTGGCGTAATAAACGGGATGGGCTTTGTCGATTATTTTCTCATAGTATGGGATTTTATACATTTTGCAAAGAGCAATGGAGTAATGGTAGGCCCCGGACGCGGAAGCGCCGCGGGAAGCCTTGTTTCGTATTGCCTTGAGATAACGAGCATAGATCCGATAAAATATACGCTGATCTTCGAGAGGTTCTTAAATCCGGAGCGTGTTTCGATGCCGGATATAGACATAGATTTTGCGCCGGAAAAACGCCAGATGGTCATAGATTACGTC
>CALXRY010000120.1 GCA_944390955.1 uncultured Clostridia bacterium
AATAGCGACATGCTCGATACCCTGTACCAATTTGTTCACATCCTCTCTCTTTGTTTACATTATTATACCACATTATTGCGTCAATTACAATAACAAAAATTAAATATTTACATAAAAAATCAGTGAACTTAGTGTGTTATACAGTCTTTATATCTCAGGACCCCGAAATTTCGCTCAAAAAACGTTTCCTGAAACGGCTCGGTGATACGTTTTTATATTTGCTGAATATCTTTATGAAATAGCTGCTTGAGGAAAAGCCAGTCGCATACGCTATTTCAGTTATGTTCATATTTGTGGCGGCGAGGAGCTTTTCCGCTTCCGTTATCCTGACAAAATTGAGATAGTCGTTAAAGCTTTTATTCATCACGCGCTTGAAGATACGCGAAAAATAGCTGTAGCTCATATTGCAAAACCTTGCCATCGACTCCGCCGAAATTTCCTCGCTGTAGTGTTCCGATATATAGTCGAGGACCGAATATATGGTTTTTATATATTCTGAGGTAAGCGCGCCCGCATCGGGCAGTGATATACCGTTACTGTTCCAGTAACGCAGTATCCATACAAATATGCGGTATATATCTGAGCGGAGCGCAAGCTCAAAGCCGCTGCGCTGCTCAATGTATTCATTGAGCGCGTCGTGCATAAGCGCAGGTATGTCGGTGGCGTATATTTCCGAGTAGGGAAAAACCTTCTGCGGCGTGGCGTTGTTCATTATAAACGGAAGAACGTACTTGACCTCAAATATATCCTGAGACGAGTCGTATAGTATTTCCGGCTCAAACCGCAGCACGATATATTCTCCTCCGTCCTTGGAGACGGACTGGATAATATGCACCTCGTTGGAGTTTATAATAAGAAGATCGCCGGTGCGGAAAATATAATTCTTGCTGTTAAGCCATACGCTGAACGTGCCGCCGATGCAGTAGAGGAGCTCTATATAAGTATGGTAATGAGACATGCAGCATTCTCCGATTCCGTCTGATTTTTGATAATGGCATAATATTTTGGGAGTGATCCCGTTTTGCTGGGGCTTCGGCTCCATGATAGCTTTGTTCATACAGACCTCCGAACAAAAAAGTATAATTTTTTTATAAATTTATTATATCACAGAAGCAAAAGAATTTCTATATTTTAATTGAAAATATCCGCAAAATAGATGAAATATACAAATAGATATTTATTTTATTGTATAAAATTCACATAAAATATTTAATATTTTCTTTATCTCATGAAAGCAGGAATTATTTGAATACAGCAAAAAAATGCAATAAATAAGCCTGTTTTGAGTATAATTGAGCTAAAGGCGGTGGTATACTCAAGCTATAGAGAGGATCACGGCGCGGAACGTGGTCCTGAACGATCGAAAGGAGCGGTGAGCAGAGTGAAAATAGGACTGCAGCTTTATTCTGTAAGAGATACAATGGAGAAGGATATGGACGCGGCTCTCGGCGCGGTAAGCCGCGCGGGATATGACAGCGTGGAATTTGCGGGCTTTTTTGGGAAGAGCGCGGATGAGATAAAGGCGATGCTTGAAAAGTATGGGCTTGAGGCGGTAAGTGCGCATATAGGCTATGAGGAGCTTGCGGAAAATACAGGCGGCATTCTTGAGATGTGCCGGGAAATAGGAATAAAATACGCAGCGGTGCCGTATATGGGGCCTGAGCTGCATAAGGGAACGGACGGCTATGACGAGCGTATTGATGTATACAAAAAGGCGGCTGAGAATGTAAAGAAATACGGGATGAAGCTTCTGTATCATAATCATGATTTTGAATTCAGAACGTATGAGGGGAAATACTTGAACGACTGGCTTATGGAGTCGGTCGGAGAGGAAAATATCTCACCCGAGCCGGATGTGTGCTGGATAAAGTATGGCGGCGCATCGCCTGTGGATTATATAATGAAATACTCGGGCAGAGTACCGGTTGTTCATTTAAAGGATTTTATCGGGGAGATAGACCCTGAAAAATCACAGGAGGAGAACGGCTTTGAAATGCGTCCTGTCGGAAGCGGCTGTCAGGACTGGGACGCGATACTCGAAGCCGCGGAGCGTGCCGGAGCAGAATGCCTGATAGTCGAGCAGGATCATCATTACGGCGCCGACCCATTCGATAACGTGAAGAAAAGCAGAGATTTTCTGCGTTCAAAGGGATATTAATAGATTTATGGAAGGAGAAATTATATGGAAAAGATATTGAAGGCAGGAATAGTAGGCTGCGGAGGGATCGCAAACGGAAAGCATCTTCCGGCGATCAGCAAGCTGAAGGAGGTAGAGATCACGGCGTGCTGCGATCTCATCGAGGAAAGAGCCGTAAAGGCGGCCAAGGAGTACGGCGCAGCGGGTGCAAGGGTATATACAGATTATAAGGAAATGATAGATAAAGAGGAGCTTGACATCGTATACGTACTCACTCCGAACAAGTCGCATTCGCCGATAAGCGTATATGCGCTTGAGCATGACTGCCATGTAATGTGCGAAAAGCCTATGGCAAAGACGTACGAGGATGCAAAGAAGATGCTTGACGCGGCAAAGAGAACGGGGAAGAAGCTCACGATAGGCTACCAGAACCGCTTCCGTCAGGACAGCCTGTATCTTAAGAAGGTATGCGAGGCAGGCGAGCTCGGCGATATTTATTATGCGAAGGCTCATGCCGTAAGGCGCAGAGCGGTGCCGACATGGGGAGTGTTCCTCAACGAGGAGGAGCAGGGCGGCGGTCCGCTTATAGACATCGGAACTCATGCTCTTGATCTGACGCTCTGGACGATGGATAATTACAAGCCGAAGTCGGTCAAGGGAGCGGTATTCAAGAAGCTCGGAGACCAGAAGGAAACTGGCAACGCATGGGGAGACTGGGATCCTGAAGAGTATACGGTGGAGGATTCGGCATTCGGATTCATCACGATGGAAAACGGTGCTGTTATAGTGCTCGAAAGCAGCTGGGCGCTGAATACGCTTGACGTCAAGGAAGCAAAATGCACTCTCTGCGGGACGAAGGCGGGCGCAGATATGGAGGATTCTCTCAGGATAAATACCGCTCATTTGGGGAAACTCACCACCATAAAGCCGGAGCTTGCGGCGGGCGGAGTTGACTTCTTTGAGGGAAGCTCGGGAAAGCCTGAGGACATCGAGGCAAGACAGTGGATAGACGCAGTTTTAAACGATACAGAGCCGACCGTAAAGCCGGAGCAGGCTATAGTCGTTACGCGCATTCTTGAGGCGATATATGAGAGCGCAAAAACAGGCAAGGAAATAGTTTTTGAGGATTAATAAAAGAGGAAAGGAATGAAAAAATATGAATCTTAGTGTAATGTCTCCGGTGCTTAACAAAATGGGACTTGAGGAGGCTCTTGCATATCTCAGCAGCCTCGGCGTTGATTCTGTGGAGATGGGCGCGGGAGGTACCCCGGGAAAGGCGCATGTTGATGCTATAGATTACATTGCGCATCCCGAAAAAATAGAGAATTTTAAAAATCTTCTTGAAAAATATAATTTAAAGCTTTCGGCGATCGCCTGCCACGGCAATCCTGTTCATCCGAATAAGGAAACGGCAAAGATGTATCATGATGATTTTGTTGCCGGTATGAAGCTCGCTGTTGCTATGGGCTGTGATACTATAATAGGCTTTTCGGGCTGCCCCGGCGACTGCGAAGCATCAAAGAGACCGAACTGGGTAACGTGCTCGTGGCCCGATGATTATAAGGAAATTCTTGAGTGGCAGTGGAACGAGGTGTTGATCCCGTACTGGAAGGAGACGGCCGCGCTTGCAGAGGAGATAGGAATAAAGAAGATCGCATTTGAGATGCATCCTGGCTTCTGCGTATACAATCCTTCAACGCTTATGCGTCTGAGGGAGGCGGTGGGCGATATCATAGGCGCGAATTTTGACCCGAGTCATCTTTTCTGGCAGGGGATAGATCCGTGCGCGGCGATAAAATACCTCGGAAAGGCAATATATCATTTCCATGCAAAGGATACAAAGATAGACCAATACAATACTGCAGTAAACGGAGTTCTCGATACAGGCGGCTACGGTGATATTTCAGACAGAAGCTGGGTATTCAGGACTGTCGGCTACGGCCACGGCGCAGACGTATGGAACAATATCATAAGCGCACTCAAGGCGGCGGGCTATGACGGAGCGATAAGCATCGAGCATGAGGACGGGCTTATGTCACCGAAGGAGGGGCTTGAAAAGGCCGTTGCATTCCTTAAGAATGTACTCATATACGAAAATCCCGGAGAAATGTGGTGGGCATAAGCAGCATATAAACATCAGGAGGTGAATTGATATGAAGCATACAGGAGCGATCATAGGCTACGGCGGAATGGCGGGGCATCATGTCAGATCTCTTGAAGGATACGAACGCTGCCGGTTCAAAGGAGTTTACGACGTTGATAAAAAGCGCCTTGAGGCGGCCGAGAGCGAGGGTATGACGGCATATCCGTCAAAGGAAGCGCTGCTTGCCGATGACGAGATAGAGTTTGTGCTCATAGCGACGACAAACGAGGTGCATAAGGAGCTTGCAATAGACGCCATGAAGGCGGGAAAGCACGTTATATGCGAAAAGCCCGTTACCATAAGCTCTGCGGAGCTTGAGGAAATTATTGACGCATCAAAAAAATACGGGAAGATTTTTACGATAGACCAGAACAGGCGGACAAACCCCGATTTCCTGCTGATGCGGAAATATGCCGAGAATGGAACGATAGGCGAGCCGTATGTTATAGAATCGAGAGTTGAGGGCTCGCGCGGCATGCCTACAGGCTGGCGTACGATAAAGGCGCTCGGCGGCGGAATGATGCTCGACTGGGGCGTTCATCTGATAGATCAGCTCATGCATATGGTCAACGGCAAAGTAACAAACGTTTATTGCAGGATGTACAGCATACAGTATCCGGAGGTCGACGATAATTTCAGGCTTACGCTGCTGTTCGACACGGGTCTTACCGCGCATATAGAGGTCTCGACAAATAATTATATAACGCATCCGCGCTGGTATGTGCTCGGCAGAACGGGAACGCTGCAGATAGATGATTGGGACTGCAAAGGGAAAATCGTAAGAAATACCGAAAAGGAAGATATCTGGGAGGAGGAGATAGTATACACAAAGGCCGGGCCGACAAAGACCATGGCGCCGCGCAGCAAGAATTCGACCAAAACTATAGTGATAGAAGACGAAAGCGGCGAGCCATATAACGACATGCTTCCGGTATATGACCAGTTTATGGACGCGATAGAGGAGAGGGCGCCTCTTAAAATAACGGCGGAGCAGGCGCTTCGCGTCATGAAGGTCATGGAGGCTGCGTTCAGGTCTCATGAGACCGAAACGGCAGTAAACACAAATATATAAAAACATCTTCGCCGGTATGATATAAGACGGTACAGCGAAGATCTTGACTGTTTAACAGGACGACAAAACAGCTTGAATAAGCGGCGATTTTCCATATGTTTATCGCCGCTTGTTTTTTATGCTCTCATATTTATGCTGTTAATTTAAAATATAGGGAGGTGACGGGTGTTGCAAACGTACCGATTATCTGCTTTATTTCATGCGCCGGCTATGTTTTTACGACATATGACGGAATATTGAACGATTAATCAGCACCATAATTTTCATGCGCCGAGCTATTATGAAAGAGAACAAAAATTTGGGTATATAACAGCTATTGAGGGGCTGACAAGAAAAAATGCGGAGGTCTGTTTTATAACAACAACAGCTCTCAAAACGCTTAAGGATATGTATAAAAAAGCTTGTTGAGGTTGATAAAATGAAATCTGCAAAGGATGTGCTTTATGTATATGCGGTGACAGATGATGAGTAAAATAAAAATTCAATTGCTATTCTCTGCTATTATGCAGAAAAATTAATTGCTGGCGTCGTTGAATAAACAGTATTGGAACTTGATAAATATACCTATGAATTTATTCCTGTAAACGGCGGCTCGGAGGCTGCCGTATTTTATGGATACAACGGTTTTTGCTGAAATTTCCGTTTGCTATCGTAATTGATTTAATGAAAAACTGCGGAGAACACCGTCAGGCCGCATGTTCGTGATGATTTTAAACAACAAAAAAATCGCGAAGCTCGCGAAGAAAGGTATGATGGGTGTATAAATTGTAATCTGCCAAGCCTTTAAAAGCTTGTGGGGGATTCAAAGGGGCTGCGTATCAAACCCCTTTGAATTTATATACGAATAGAAAATTTGCAGGCTGCCGCAGCCGACAGCCTATGGATGCGCGGTATTGGTGAGTGCCGCAAGTCAAGATCCATTTTTATTCCTCATCGTCCTCATGGTCATGGCAGCCGCAGTCGCAGTCATAGTCGATCTCAAGCTCGATCTCCTTATGGCAGTTGGGACATATTATTGAGCTGTCCTCATCTATCATGTCAAAATCGACCATAACATCCTCGCCGCAGTTGGGACATTCAAGCTCAAACAGCTCGCTGTCTTCGTCCTCGTCATCCTCATCATAGTCCATGTCGTCATAATCATCGTCATAACCAAAATCATCGGAATCCTCCATATCTCCGACTTCGAAGCTATCCGAGTCGTAAAGCCCGTCCAGCTCGTCAGACAGCGCAACTATGCTGTCGTCCAGTTCGTCGACATTATCGCACAGATCTCCAATATCGCTTTTGATATTTGTAATATCGTCAACGATAGCGTCGATGATATCTATGAGCTGAGATATGATCCGGCCCTCGTCGCTCTTTTCAGAAAGCTTTATCCCGTCAGCAAGACCCTGTATATAGGATATCTTTTTTATCAAGTCCTGGTTTTCCATAGCTCGCAGCCTCCTTTTACCGTATGATACGGAAAATAATTATTTGTTTACTCTTTCCATGTATTCGCCGGTTCTCGTATCAACGCGTATGATATCCGAGCCGTCGACAAACAGCGGGACCTGAATAACTGCGCCTGTTTCAAGCGTTGCGGGCTTTGTGGCGCCTGTAGCCGTATTTCCGGCAAAGCCCGGCTCTGTCTCGGCGATCGCAAGCTCAACGAATGTGGGAGGCTCAACGCCGAATACTTTGCCCTTGTAGGACATTACGCGGCATACGTCGTTCTCCTTTACGAACTTCATCTGCTCCTCGATCTCCGATTTTGCAATGTCAAGCATATCGAATGTCTCGTTATCCATGAAATGATAGAAATCATCGTCTCCGTAGGAGTAGGACATGTCCTTTCTGTCTATATGTGCCTCTTCAAATTTTTCGGTAGGTCTGAAGGTCTTTTCAACCACTCCGCCGTTTATGATATTCTTGAGCTTTGTTCTTACAAATGCAGCGCCCTTTCCCGGCTTAACGTGCTGGAACTCAACTATCTGGTATACGTTGCCTTCATATTCAAAGGTACGGCCGTTTCTGAAATCACCTGCTGTAATCATATATTAATCCTCCTAAGTAATTATTATGAACATATATTTCTATTGTAATATATTTTACCCTAAAAGTCAAGAACTTTTCATAAAAACGCAAATTATTCGGGATTTTTGCGAAGGCATATCAGCCCTCTGCGGTCTTGAGGACTGCAGCTCTTTTATTTATCCATTTTCCGCTCATATATCTGAGCAGCGGGATAAGGCATGCAGAGCCCCAGGATACGGGTATCGCAAGCCACAGTCCGGTCACGCCGAAGAAATGTACGAGCAGGTATGATGCGGCGACTCTTGTCGAAAGCTCTACAAATCCGGCCGCCATGGCTGCATTTACATCACCTGCGCCCTTAATCAGATTCTGGAAGCTCTGCATAACTCCGCATATGATATATGCGATGCCCATTATGCTGAGATATGTGCAGCCTATATTTATCGCTTCGGCGGCATCCGATTCCGAAAGGAATATACCGAGCAGCTGACGCTTGAATATAAGTATCAGTACCGCTATCGAGACGCATACGGTGAGCATTATCTTAAGCGTGCCGCGCAGGCCTATGCGCACTCTCTCTATGTTTCCCGCGCCTACGTTCTGACCGCTGTAGACAGAGAGCGACATGGCGATCGACATCACGATCTGTATCACTACAGAGTCGATCTTTCCGGCTGCCGTATACGCGGCGACTGTCATAGTCCCGAAGGAGTTTATCAGCCCCTGGACGCACATATTTCCTATGGAGATCATCGAGCTCTGCAGTCCCGAGGGGATCCCTGTTTTTACTATCTCCTTGAACATGGCAACGTCGAATTTGAGCTCCATTCCGTCAAGAAAAAGTATATGCCTGCGGAAATATAAATAGCCTATGCAGGCTGCTGCAGATACGAATGTCGCTATGACGGTAGCATATGCGGCTCCGGCGACTCCCATTCCGAAGCCGAGCACGAATAAAAGGTCGAGGACCACATTCACAAGCGACGAAAGTATCAATATATAAAGGGAGGTTTTGCTGTCACCGAAGCTCCTGAGTATCACTGCTCCTGAGTTATATGCAAGCAGCCCTATCGTTCCGGCAAAATTTATTTTCATATACGTCACGGAATCACCGATTATCTCCTCGGGAGTGTTCATAAGCCGAAGTATCGGCTCGGCAAGGAGCGTTCCCGTAATGGTGATGACAATACCCATTACTATATCGATATATATAAGAGCCGTTACTGCGTTCCTCATCTGCCTGAAATCCCTCGCGCCTATGCATTGAGCGATTATTATCCCTGCACCCGCCGCAAGACCGTTCACAAGCGTCAAAAGCAGCATCGAGCACGACGATGTTGCGCCGACCGCAGCAAGCGCCTCCGCACCGACGAATTTACCGACTACCGTCGAGTCCACAACGTTATAAAGCTGCTGAAATATGTTTCCTATAAGCATCGGCAGCGCAAAAAGGATTATGCTTTTCGAAGCGCTGCCCCTTGTCATATCTATGGTTTTTGCCATGATATATCACCGTCCTTTACTCCGTCTCATATAGATGGAATTATACCATCTATTATCCAAAAGTCAATAACTTTTGCCGATTAATTTGTGCCGAAAAATCCTTGAGGCAGGGTATATATTATGGTCAATTTAACAAGCAAAAAATAAGTATTGACATTTATAATATATTGTGATACTATATACATAGGATAACTATGTATTTAGGGAGGTGATAACGTGAAGATCAATAAGGAGCTGCTTAAGGGCAGCACGCAGATAATGCTGCTCTCTCTGCTCAGCCGCGGCGATATGTACGGTTATCAGATGATACAGGAGCTCAAGCTCATTTCTGGAAATGTTTTTGAGCTCAAGGAGGGGACGATATATCCGCTGCTCCATGCGCTCGAGGGCGACGGAGCCGTTGCATCGTACTGGAAGGACACGAGCGAGGGGAGGCGCAGAAAATATTACAGGCTGACGGACGCCGGAAGGATGATGCTGAAGGACAGGAGGTCGGAGTGGACGGATTATGTTGCGGCTGTGAACAAGGTCATAGGGGGTGAAGAAATATGACGGTAAGTGATTATCTTGACGCGGTATGCGCAGGGATAAAATACAGGAGCATACACCGCGAGGTGAGGGAGGAGCTCTCAACGCATATCTACGAAACGGCGGAGGAACTCGGCTGCTCTCTTGATGAGGCGGTGAAGTATATGGGAAGTCCCGAGGAGATAGGGAATATGTTCAATAAATATCACAGAATGCCGTTTAACTCCCGCTACGGCCTGTTCCTGTGGGCGGCGCTGTACGCGTTTTTGATATGCATGACATATCCTTTAGTTCTCGAGATGCTTACGTCAAACAATTACACGACATTTTCTAAGCTGACGCCGCTGATGATCATTTTTGCGATCGTAAACAAAAAGCTGTTGAAAAGATGCAGGTTCAAAATGTTGGCAGCCGATGCGGCGGAGGTAGCTATCGGAGGGGCTGCGGGGATCGTTATAAGCATGGCGGCAGTAATTGCGCTTGGCCTTGCGGGTTTTTGGAGCATGAGTACCAGACTGGGGTTTGAGGAGGTATCGTATATATTTAATATTGTGGGATTGATATTTCTGGCGGCAATTGAGCTGTCGGCTCTTATCATATATTTTTCGTCCTGCACCAATTCATCGCCCAAGGGCGAAGCGCCGTATTATGAGCTCATCGTCTTTAAGCCTATGCAGTATGATGTGGAGACGGCATTCGGGTCCGGTGATAAAAAATCAACAGATAAATAACAGAAACATACATACAGCCGCATACTTTTCAACAAAACTTTACACTTGTCTTGACAGGTGTAAAGTTTTGCTGTATAATAGACGCTAATAAACAAAAAGGAGTGTACTCGGAAGGTATGTATGAAAAGATAAAAAGGCTGAAAAAGGAGAAAAACGCCGTCGTTCTGGCGCATTATTATGCTCCGGACGAGGTACAGCGGGCTGCCGACCATATAGGCGACTCGTACTATCTGGCAAAAAAGGCGCGTGATACCGACGCGGACGTTATCGTGTTCTGCGGAGTGGAGTTCATGGGCGAGAGCGCAAAGCTCCTGAACCCGGAAAAGACGGTGCTCATGCCCGACCGGTCCGCGGACTGCCCGATGGCGCATATGGTCACGGAAGAAAAAATACGCGAGGTAAGGGAGAAGCATGACGACGTTGCGGTCGTGTGCTATATAAATTCGACTGCAAGGCTGAAAACGCTGAGCGATGTGTGCGTAACGTCGGCAAACGCCGTAAATATCGTAAAAAAGCTGCCGAACAAAAATATATTCTTTATCCCCGACGGGAATCTCGGCAGATTCGTTAAGGAGCAGGTGCCAGAAAAGAACATCATATTAAATGACGGCTATTGCCCGATACATAATTTCCTTCCGGTAAGCGCACTCGATAAGTGCAAAGCCGAGCATCCCGACGCCGAGGTACTGGCACATCCTGAATGCCGCGCCGAGCTGCTCGAAAAAGCTGATTATATCGGCTCCACCTCAGGCATAATAGCATATGCTGAAAAATCGGATGCAGAGGAATTTATAGTCTGTACAGAGCAGGGAGTCGGCTTTGAGCTGCGGAGCCGGTGTCCGGGAAAGAAATTTTATTTTGCCTCGGACGAGCTTATCTGTGCCGATATGAAGCTCAATACGCTTGAAAAGCTTGTGTCATGTCTTGAAAACGGCAGCGGCGAGGTGCATATAGACGAGGACGTAAGAGAAGCGGCGCTGAAGCCATTGAACAGGATGCTCGAGCTGGCCAAATAGATAACGCAAAAAATAAGCGGCGCATCTCACCTTTTATCGGGACTTGAAGTACATTTAGTACGTCGGCATCCCTCAAAAGGGCAATCTGCGCTCACCGCCAAGAAGGGCGGACGCCGAAGGCGGCTTTTGCAAAGCAAAAGTGATGAAAAGCTTCTTTTCCGCGTTATCACTTATGCTGACACAAACGGCAGGATGGAGATGAGGATATATATGAACATAAAAACTGACGTCGTCATAGCCGGAACGGGCGTCGGCGGACTTTTCTGCGCGCTGAACCTTCCTCCGGACAAAGAGATACTGCTCCTTACCAAGGCGGGGCTCGAGGAGAGCGACTCGTTCCTTGCCCAGGGCGGGATATGCGTGCTAAAGGACGAAAGCGACTATGACAGCTATTTTGAAGATACGATGCGCGCGGGTCATTACGAAAACAATCCTGAATCGGTCGATATAATGATACGCTCTTCGCGCGGTATAATAAACGATCTTGTTGATTACGGAGTGGAATTTGAAAAGCAGGACGGAAAATTTGTCTATACGCGTGAGGGCGCGCATTCCACGCCGAGGATACTGTTCCATGAGGATATCACGGGCAAAGAGATCACAAGCAAGCTGCTTGCCGAGGTAAAGCGCCGCAGGAACATAAAAATAATGGAATATTTTACTGTCGTCGATATAATCGAAAGGGACGGCGAATGCCGCGGGGTCGTCGGAATGCACGACAACGGAATGATGACGGCGGTGCTTGCCGATTATACGGTGCTTGCCACCGGCGGCATCGGAGGTATATACAAGCATTCAACGAATTTTCCGCATCTGACCGGAGACGCTCTTGCGATAGCGGCGAAGCACGGCGTGGAGCTTTTGAATGTCGATTACATACAGATACACCCGACGACGCTCTATTCGACAAAGCCGGGGCGCAGGTTCCTGATATCCGAATCCGTCAGGGGCGAGGGGGCCGTGCTGTTCAACGCTAAAATGGAGCGTTTTGTAAACGAGCTCCTGCCGCGCGACATAGTCGCAAACGCGATATACGAGCAGATGGAAAAGGATAAAAAGCCGTACGTCTGGCTGTCGATGAGGCCGATACCGGAGGAGCAGATAAAGACGCATTTCCCGAATATATACAGGCACTGCCTTGAGGAGGGCTATGACGTCACAAAGGAGTGCATACCGGTCGTGCCTGCGCAGCATTATTTTATGGGCGGAATAAAGGTCAACGGCAGCTCAAGGACGACGATGGAAAGGCTTTATGCCACGGGCGAAACCGCCTGCAACGGCGTCCACGGGAAAAACAGGCTTGCGAGCAATTCGCTGCTTGAGAGCCTTGTGTTTGCAAAAAGAGCCGCTCTCGAGATAGGGAGCACATATTCCGAGGTTGCAGCTACAGGCGATGTTGACCCTGAAAGCTGCCGCGGCTGCGGAAAGGACTACAAAGAAATAATACGGAAAGAGATCGAAAGGAGCAAGAGGGAGCATGAACAGCATAACGATGGCGCTTAATGCCGACGAGCTTATAATGTCGGCCTTGAGAGAGGATATAACGAGCGAGGACATAACGACGAACGCGGTGATGCGCGAATATAAAAAGGGCGAGGTAGAGCTTATCTGCAAGCAGGACGGGATTATCGCCGGGCTTGAGGTTTTTAAGCGCGTGTTTGAGCTGCTTGACCCGGAAACGGAATTTGAGCTGTACAATAAGGACGGCGACCGTGTCGAGAACGGAAAGCTGATAGGCAAGATACGCGGCGATATAAGAGTGCTGCTCTCCGGTGAGCGCACGGCGCTCAATTATCTCCAGCGTATGAGCGGCATCGCTACGTATACGAACGAGATAGCAAGGCTCCTTGAGGGCTCCGGCACAAAGCTGCTCGATACGAGAAAGACGACTCCGAATATGCGCGTGTTTGAAAAGTACGCAGTAAAGGCCGGCGGCGGCTATAACCACCGCTATAACCTGAGCGACGGCATACTTCTGAAGGACAATCACATAGGCGCGGCGGGCGGCGTCGCGGAGGCTGTGAGGATGGCGAAGGAATACGCGCCGTTCGTAAGGAAGATAGAGGTCGAGGTCGAAAGCCTTGAAATGCTGAGAGAAGCGCTTGACGCAGGAGCGGATATAGTGATGCTCGATAATATGCCGCCTGAGCAAATGCGCGAGGCCGTTGAGATGGCGAAGGGACGTGCCGAAACGGAGTGCAGCGGAAATGTGACAAGGAAAAATATAGCAAGACTCGTCGATATAGGAGTGGACTATATCTCAAGCGGAGCGCTGACGCATTCGGCGCCGATAATGGATCTGTCGCTCAAGAACCTTCACCCGATCGAATGATATCTGTAAGCTGCGAAAGGAGTTAATGATTGCGGAATGAACACATCGGAGCGCCGCGAAAAAATATTTGATATCATATCGCACAGCGATGCACCTGTTTCCGGCTCGGCACTGGCTAAGGAGTGCGGCGTTTCGCGGCAGATAATAGTTTCGGACGTGGCCGCGCTCAAGGAAAAGCACGATATAATCGCTACAAGCAGGGGATATATCCTGTCAAGACCGGCTGCTGTCACCCGCGTCCTTAAGCTTATCCACAGCGACGAGGAAATAGAGGAAGAGCTCTCGGCCGTAGTGAAAAACGGCGGGCGTGTAAAGGACGTATTTGTATGGCACAAGATATACGGCAAGATAGAAGCACCGCTTGTGATAAGGAGCATGATGGACGTTGCGGAATATATCGAAAGCCTCAGGAGCGGACGCTCAAGACCGCTCAAGAAGGTCACCTACGAATATCATTACCATACGATAGAAGCGGACAGCGAGGAGACACTCGATAAGGTCGAAAGGGCTCTTGACGAAAAGGGCTTTCTGGTAAGAGAAGAATAAAACACCCTTTGGCGCAGGCCCCTATGACACTATAAAAAATAACGGCAAATTGCTGTCCATAGCCGTGTTGTTTAAATTTGTTTCGCGGAGCGAAACTTACCTTATAGCGAGTTTTTGCGCGCGCACGCCACGATATTTATCGGCTTGTATAGTTTAAATGGCGGTAGCGCGCAAATGCCCGAGCCGAAGTTTTGTCAAACTTTTGTGAAAAGTTTGTGCGGGGATTCCCAAGGGTGTTCGCACTAACACCCTTGGGCGCGGGGTTAGGGGCTGCGTAAGTCCTGATGCGGGTCCGCGGAAAAAGATGTGTAAGCAATATCTGACAAACCTCGACAAGGTGAAAATTACAGGTATAAGCTTAACATGACTTGTCAATAATACTATTGGCTTTTACCTCTCGACAGGATACGGCTAC
>CALXRY010000121.1 GCA_944390955.1 uncultured Clostridia bacterium
GCGTATCATAAATTCAAGCCTGTCGCCGTCTTGTTTTCCGAGGCGGCAGTCGCGCTGAGCGGATTTTTCTTGCTCGCGGGCAAGGATCATGAGCTTTATGACCTCAGTGACCTTATCGTTGAGTCTGAGATCGAAGGCGATGATCTTTTCCATTAGGTCGTTTATGTCGGTTATGAATCTGAGGTTGTAGCCTTCAAGTTTTTTCAGCTCGCCCGACTGCTCAGCGTTTTCCTTTACCTTGTCAAAGAGCTCCTGAGCCTTTGCAGGAGAATTGCACGGTGAAAATGAAAACAAGAGCTTTTTGTCAGCGTCATGATAGAGCATGGCGTTTGGCATCAGAGCTCTGTAGCCGCAGGAGCCGCAGACAAAGAAATTCACCTTGCCCGCCAAAAGGTCCTTTTTTAGGTCCGGGCTGTCCTTCACCGTTATGACGTTCCAGATAGTAGTTTCCGTGAGCTGCCCGCACTTGGGGCAGGGCAGCGATTGCTTTGTATTGATACTCATTTTATCGTCCTTTCATATTGAGTTTAAACTGCGTATGATATTGCGTATGATATATTATACTATATTCCGCGCCGTTTTTCAATCTCTGAATAAAATATTTTCTCGAGTTGTCCGAATTTTATCATCACGTGCGAGCATTTTTTTGAAAGGAAGATAAGTCCGGGCGAGGTGAGCTGCCTGCCGGACGCTATGCGCGCCGCTGTGAGCCTGTTGAAATATACAAAAACTGCATCGGTATACACTCCGTAAAAAAACAAACAAAATGATATTAAGATAAGCTTCATAAGATAATCCTCTTTTATTAATAAATAGATTGCGCAGATATATTGTCTGCTTTAAAGCATGTTTGCAAACCATGTAATTTCTGCGGTATTTTGAATTTTTTGAGCACCCGGATTCTATTGAATAAGCGTAGCTGTGTACGTCCCGGAAACGGCGGCCTTTTTAAGATGTCGGATAAAAATTACTTATAAAACAGAGACAGGCAAAACATAAAAATACGGTTGTTTTATGCGGCTAACTTAGACAGTCAAAATTGACAAAAAAATAACGATTTTCGGCTGAGGTTTGTTTGAAAGGTAAATTTTTTGTAAAATTATAAAGTTCCCTCTTGACTAAAAATATATAAGTGTATAATATATAGTGGGTGAAAAATTTAACAAACTTTCTTTGCCCGAAAAT
Organism: uncultured Clostridia bacterium; assembly: GCA_944390955.1. Classification (GTDB taxonomy): domain Bacteria; phylum Bacillota; class Clostridia; order UBA1381; family UBA1381; genus Ornithomonoglobus_A. The sequence continues at coordinate 1,186 of CALXRY010000121.1, forward strand.
ACATAAAAAACGTAAAGGTTTTGAATATATACAGAAAGAGGTAATGTAAAGCTTATGGGTAAATTTTATAATAAGGTGGCCATTATCGGCTGCGGAGCAGTCGGAGCGACGATCGCCTATGCGATGTCAATAAGATCTTCCGTATCTCATATGGTGCTGATCGACATAAACAGAGACAAGGCTGAGGGCGAGGTCATGGACATCAACCACGGCATGGTCAATTTCAGCCCTATTGATATTTACTGCGGAGATTATTCCGATGTTAGGGACTGTGATATTATCATAGTAGCTTCGGGAGTGGGCAGAAAGCCCGGCGACACAAGGCTTGACCTTGCGCGCAACAACGTAAATATCATAAAGTCTGTTGCGGAAAATATAAAGCCGTATTATAACGATGCGCTTATCCTGATGGTCGCAAATCCCGTGGATATATTGACATACGTAATGGCGCAGGAGCTGGATATACCGAGCAATAAGATCTTCGGGACGGGAACAACGCTCGACACTGCAAGATTTAAGTATTACCTCAGCGAGGAGCTGGAGCTGTGCATCAATAACGTTCACGGTTACGTTATAGGCGAGCACGGCGATACGCAGTTCCCGGTGATGAGCTCAATAAATATTGCCGGACAGCCGCTTGACGAATACTGCAAGGCAAACGGAAAGTCGGTAGATATAAATGCTATAACCGAGAAGGTCAAGAATTCGGGCGCAGAGGTAATAAAGCGTAAGCATGCCACATATTATGCTATTGCTTCGAGCGTATGCAGAATAGTTGATGCCATAATAAAAAATGAGCATGCCATCCTGACACTCAGTACGGTAAATTGTGAGACCTACGGCTTGTCGGGACTTTCGATAGGCCTGCCGTGCATATTGAATGCCGACGGAATAAGCAGAGTCATACCGCTGAAGCTGAGCGACAAGGAAAAGGAGCTTATGGATCTTTCGGCAAATACTCTGAAAGAGATAATCGACGGTGTAATGTGAACCGGTGATTTAGTATAATAAAAATATGGAGGAATAAAATAATGGACAAGAAAGAATACGCACTGAAAATGCATGAGGAATGGCGGGGAAAGATCGAGGTCATCTCTCGTGCTCCGATCACAACAAGGGAAGAGCTGGCAACTGCTTATACGCCGGGAGTTGCCGAGCCGTGTCTTGAGATATCAAAGGACGTTGACTTGTCGTACAAATATACGCGCCGCGGAAATCTTGTAGCGGTAATAACGGACGGTACGGCCGTTCTTGGACTCGGCGACATAGGTCCCGAGGCTGGAATGCCCGTTATGGAGGGCAAGTGCGCACTGTTCAAGACATTCGGAGACGTTGACGCGTTCCCGCTCTGCGTTCGCTCAAAGGACGTTGACGAGATCGTGAATACGGTCAAGATGATAGCAGGAAGCTTCGGCGGCATAAACCTCGAGGATATATCGGCTCCGCGCTGCTTTGAGATAGAAAAGCGTCTTAAGGAAGAGTGCGATATCCCCGTATTCCACGATGACCAGCATGGAACGGCGGTAGTTGTTCTTGCGGCTATGCTGAACGCTCTGAAGCTCGTAAACAAGAAGATAGAAGAGATAGAGGCTGTTGTAAACGGCTCGGGCGCTGCCGGTATTGCTATCACAAAGCTGCTTATGTCAATGGGTCTAAAGAACGTTATCCTCTGCGACAGAACAGGAGCGATATATGAGGGACGCGAAAACCTGAACAAGGAAAAGGCAGAGATGGCCAAGATATCAAACAAGGCAATGAAGAAGGGGTCGCTGAAGGACGTGCTTGCAGGCGCAGACGTATTCATCGGCGTATCGGCTCCGAATACTCTTACCAAGGAAATGGTACAGACGATGGCAAAGGATCCCATCATATTTGCTATGGCAAATCCCGTTCCTGAGATCATGCCCGATGAGGCTGCCGAGGCAGGCGTAAGCATCATGGGAACAGGAAGAAGCGACTTCCCGAACCAGATAAATAACGTTCTTGCATTCCCGGGTATATTCAAGGGCGCTCTTTCGGTTCGTGCAAGCGACATAAACGATGAGATGAAGATAGCTGCCGCAAAGGCGATTGCAGGTCTTATTTCGGAGGATGAGCTCAAGCCCGAGTACGTTATCCCAGACGCATTCGACAAGCGTGTTGCCGATGCAGTTGCAAGGGCAGTTGCGCAGGCCGCAAAGGATAGCGGCGTAGCACGCATATAAGAATAGATATAGATTTTAAGACTGCCGCGTGATATACGCGGCAGTTTTTTGCATAAAAAATACAAAAACCGTGCTGTTAGCTTATACGAACCGAAAAATCCTTAGGGATATTTGTATAAAGTATCCAAAAGCCGATAAAAATTTAACGATTTTTTAATGTTAGAAATATTAAAAAAAAGATTGAAAAAAATTCATAAATACGATATAATATAAGATAGGAATATTTTTATATATTGAATATAAAAACATTTTAACAAACAAAAATGGAGGTTGGATCATGGGAACAGTTGATAAATTGACTGAGCTGCAATACCGCAGAAGCCAAATTGAAAAAGGCGGCGGTGAGGCGAAGATCAAAAAGCAGCATGACGCCAATAAGCTGACGGCCCGCGAGAGGATTAACATGCTCCTTGACGAGGGCAGCTTTGTGGAAATAGATGCGTTTGTGACGCACCGCTGCACGGAGTTCGGCATGGACCGCGTGGAGGCACCGGGAGAAGGAGTAGTTACAGGCTACGGTACTGTCGACGGACGTCTTACTTATGTTTATGCGCAGGATTTCACGGTAATAGGCGGCTCGCTCGGTGAGATGCACGCAAAAAAGATATGCAAGGTAATGGATATGGCCGCAAAGATGGGCGCTCCAATAATAGGGATGAACGATTCCGGCGGCGCAAGGATACAAGAGGGCATAGACGCTCTTTCGGGCTTCGGAGAGATATTCTTCAGAAATACCAGGAACTCGGGAGTTATCCCGCAGATAAGCGTGATAATGGGACCGTGTGCGGGCGGAGCTGTTTATTCGCCGGCTATCACGGATTTTATATTTATGGTCGACAAGACGTCGCAGATGTTCATAACCGGACCGCAGGTAATAAAGTCTGTCACGGGCGAGGACGTTACTGCCGATGACCTCGGCGGTGCAAAAGTACACGCCGAAAAATCCGGTGTGGCGCATTTTACGGCGCAGTCGGACGAGGAGTGCATAGCGCAGATAAAGAGGCTGCTTTCATTCTTGCCGTCGAATAATCTTGAGGGCACGCCTGTTTCTGATCCGACAGATGAGATAAACAGACTTTCAGAAAGCCTTACCACGATAGTTCCTGATGATTCCGGAAAGGCATATGATGTTAAAACGGTAATAGAGCAGATAGTGGACGGCGGGGATTTCCTTGAGGTCCAGGAGGAATTTGCAAAGAACATAGTTGTTGGTTTTGCAAGAATGAACGGCATATCGGTCGGTATAATAGCAAACCAGCCTAAGTTCATGGCGGGTTCGCTCGATATAAATTCATCGGACAAGGCCGCAAGATTCATACGCTTCTGTGACAGCTTCAATATCCCGCTCGTAACGCTCACGGACGTGCCGGGCTATTTCCCTGGTGTGGATCAGGAGCAGGGAGGTATCATACGCCACGGAGCAAAGCTGCTTTATGCATATAGTGAGGCTACGGTGCCGAAGATCAATGTTATTCTGAGAAAGGCATACGGCGGGGCGTATATCGCAATGAGCTCAAAACACGTGGGCGCAGACATCGTTATGGCATGGCCGACGGCAGAGATTGCGGTTATGGGTCCCGACGGCGCGGCAAATATCATATTTAAAAAGGATATAGCGAATAGCTCGGATCCTATTGCGACGAGAGCTGAAAAGATACAGGATTACAGAAATAAATTTGCATCGCCTTACGTTGCGGCTGCAAGAGGCTATGTAGACGACGTTATAGAGCCGGATTCAACAAGACCGAGAATAATCGCTGCGCTTGAGATGCTCATGTCAAAGCGTGATTCGCTGCCTGCCAAAAAGCACGGAAATCTTCCGGTGTAATAACGGAAAGGGGAATTAGGCTATGGAATTATCACAGGCAATGATTACAGGTCAAGGGATCACTCTTGGCGAGGCCTTCGGCGAGGGTCTCAAGGTCACAGGCTTGGGAATGGGTATAGTATTTTCCGTTCTTATAATACTGATGATCGTGCTGTGTCTGTTTAAGGTTATATTTTATAAGGAACCGAAGAAGGAGGCTGTGGCGGCTGCTGACGTGCCGGAGACTCCCGCTCCGGTGAGCTCCGTAAGGCAGGAGCCGGAGAATGATATGGGCGATGAAGAGCTCATAGCCGTGCTCACAGCGGCAGTGGCTGCAAGCCTTAACACATCAACATATAACCTGAGGATCAAATCATACAGACGCGTAAACAATAACGTACCTGCTTGGAATAAGGCAGGAGTTACGGAAACTATCAATAATCGAGTATTCTGAGGAGGTATAGATCAATGAGAAAGTTTAACATAACGGTAAACGGAAAAACATATGAGGTAGACGTAGAGGAGATCGGCGGAGCGCCTGCGGCGGCTCCGGCGCCCGCTCAGACAGTAGCTCCTGCGGCAGCCCCGAAGGCTGCCTCGGCTCCGGCAGCTCCGAAGGCTGCGCCCGTTGCGGGAGCTAAGCAGGTAAAATCACCGATGCCGGGAACGATCGTTTCGGTAAAGGTAAATGTGGGCGACAAGGTTTCCAAAGACACGCTTGTGGCTGTTCTTGAGGCTATGAAGATGGAAAACGAGATATTTGCGGGTGTTGAAGGCACTGTTGCCGGTATCAGCGTAAGCGCCGGCGAGAGCGTAAACAGCGGCGATGTTATAGTATCCATAAATTAAGGTTTTATAGAATCAAGAAAGTGGTGACAAAGACGTGTTAGAAAGTTTATTGAGCTTTTTACAGAGTACCGGCGTTGCGGCTATGCTCCAGAATGCGCAGGATGCGCTTGCTTCCGGAGGGAATTTCCTTCAGGTTGCCGGAACCCCGATCATGCTTGCGATAGCGTGCCTGCTTCTGTATCTTGCTATAGTTAAAAAGTTTGAGCCGCTGCTGCTGCTTCCTATAGCTTTCGGTATGCTTCTGAGCAATCTGCCGATGCTTAAGGATTCAAATGCAATTATGATGCATACGGAGTTCTTTACAGACCCGGACTATATGATAGACGGTCAGGTGGATATACAGAGAGTGGTATCCTCCGGAGGCCTGCTCGACATGCTTTATCTCGGAGTTAAGCTCGGTATATATCCGCCGCTTATCTTCGTTGGTATCGGCTGTATGACGGATTTCGGTCCGCTTATCGCAAATCCGAAGAGTATCCTTCTCGGTGCTGCGGCTCAGTTCGGTGTATTTTTCACGTTCCTCGGAGCGCTTGTGCTCAGTGCGCTTATCCCGTCGATCAACTTCGGCGTTAAGGAGGCGTCCTCGATAGGTATCATAGGAGGAGCTGACGGACCTACGGCCATTTACGTTACGAAGAGCCTTGCTCCGGCGCTGCTGCCGGCGATAGCGATCGCGGCGTATTCGTATATGGCGCTTATACCTGTTATTCAGCCGCCTATCATGAAGCTGATGACGACAAAGAAAATGAGAGGCGTTGTTATGGAGCAGCTCCGCCCCGTAAGCAAGACGGAGAAAATATTGTTCCCGATAATAGTTACGATCGTAGTCGGACTTATAATCCCCGACGCGGTTTCGCTTGTCGGCTGTTTGATGCTTGGAAATATCCTGAAGGAATCGGGAGTTGTCGACAGGCTTTCAAAGACGGCTCAGAATGAGCTTATGAATATAATCACGATATTCCTCGGGATCACAGTAGGCGCAACGGCCACTGCCGAGAGCTTCCTGAATACTCAGACGCTCGGTATAATTGCGCTCGGACTTATTGCGTTCTGCTTCTCAACAGTTGGTGGACTCTTCCTCGGCGATATCATGTACTGGGTAACAAAGGGCAAGGTAAATCCGCTTATCGGCTCGGCGGGCGTTTCGGCCGTTCCGATGGCTGCCCGTGTATCTCAGGTAGTCGGACAGAAGGAAAATCCGTCGAACTTCCTGCTCATGCATGCCATGGGCCCGAACGTCGCAGGTGTAATAGGCTCCGCAGTAGCGGCGGGCGTATTCCTGTCGATGTTTACAAATATTTGATTTTGATAGAAGGAGTGAATATACCATGGCGAAGCCTGTTAAAATTACAGAAACAGTTTTAAGAGACGCTCACCAGTCGCTGATAGCTACGAGAATGACTACTGAAGACATGCTGCCGATAGTTTCAAAGCTTGACGATATAGGCTATCATTCGCTTGAGGCGTGGGGAGGCGCTACGTTTGACGCGTGTCTCCGCTTCCTTAACGAGGATCCCTGGGAGAGACTCAGAAAGATAAAGGACAGAGCGAAGAAAACTCCGCTGCAGATGCTTTTCAGAGGACAGAATATCCTCGGCTACAGGCATTATGCGGACGACGTTGTTGAATATTTCGTTCAGAAGTCGATAGCAAACGGTATCGATATCCTGAGGATATTCGACGCATTGAACGACGTAAGGAACCTCGAATGCGCCATCAACGCCTGCAAGAAGGAGAAGGGTCACGTTCAGGCTACGGTGTGCTATACGATAAGCCCCGTGCATACGATAGAGACGTTGACGACTATGGCAAAGCAGCTTGAGGAAATGGGCGCCGATTCGATATGCATAAAGGATATGGCGGGACTGCTCCTGCCGTATACGGCATATGACCTTGTAAAGGCTATGAAGGAAACGGTAAAGATACCGATCCAGCTGCATACGCATTATACGAGCGGCGAGGCGTCGATGGTTTATCTGAAGGCGATAGAAGCCGGCGTTGACGTTATCGACTGCGCAATGTCGCCGATGGCGATGGGCACGTCCCAGCCGCCGACGGAGCCTATCGTTGCGGCGCTCCAGGGTACGCCGTACGATACAGGCTATGACCTTGACAAGCTTGTTGAGATATGCGATTACTTCAAGCCGCTCAGAGAAAAGTATCTTGCCTCGGGACTTATGAACCCGAAGGTAATGGGCGTTGACGTAAATACGCTTAAGTATCAGGTGCCGGGCGGAATGCTGTCGAACCTCGTTTCGCAGCTCAAGCAGCAGGGCAGAGAGGACGCTTACGAGGAGGTGCTTAAGGAAGTGCCGCGCGTAAGAAAGGATATGGGATATCCGCCTCTTGTTACGCCTTCGTCGCAGATAGTCGGAACTCAGGCCGTGCTCAACGTCCTGATGGGCGAGAGATACAAGATGGTATCGAAGGAAACCAAGGGTATCGTAAAGGGCGAGTACGGTAAGTGCCCCGTTGAGATAGCACCCGATATAGTAAAGAAGATAATAGGCGACGAGGAGAGAATAACCTGCCGTCCTGCAGATCTTATAGACAACGAGCTTGACAAGCTGACGAAGGAATGCGCCGAATGGATAGAGCAGCCGGAGGACGTGCTGTCATATGCGCTGTTCGGTCAGGTGGCAGTTAAGTTCTTTGAGTACAGACGCGCTCAGAAGTATAAGATAGACGCTGATCTGGTGGATATGGAGAATAAGACCTATCCGGTATGATGAGGCTGCTGCCTTAATATAAATAAAAAGCTTCTAAGCCTTTAGCGGCTCGGAAGCTTTTTATTTGCCGGTCATGGACGCTTTGTAAAATGAAATGTATGCATTGATGAACAGGTCGATTTTTTGCATAAAAAACAATTTAGGGCTTTTTTTCTGGACAGAAGTGTGGTATAATATTTCATATTGAAATACGAACAGGAGACATGATCTTGAAAACATCTGATTTTTATTACGACCTTCCGAAGGAGCTCATAGCTCAGACGCCGCTCGAGGACAGGAGCGCGTCGCGGCTTATGGTCCTCGACAAGGAAAGCGGAGCGATAGAGCATAAGCATTTTTTTGATATAGTCGATTACCTTGACGAGGGCGACGCGCTTATACTTAACGATACGAAGGTGCTTCCCGCAAGGCTCTACGGCGTGCGCGAGGACACGGGAGGAGCTATTGAATTTTTGCTGCTGCATAAAAAGTCTCTCGATACGTGGGAGGTTATACTGAGACCCGGACGCCGCGCCAAGCCCGGAGCAAGATTCGTATTCGGAAACGGCGAGCTGAGAGCTGAGGTGCAGGAGATAGCAAACGAGGGCAGCAGGATAGTAAAGTTCAGCTACGAGGGCGTATTTGAGGAGGTGCTCGATAGGCTCGGAGAGATGCCCGTTCCGCCGTATATAACGGAAAAGCTGAAGGATAAGAACCGCTATCAGACGGT
>CALXRY010000122.1 GCA_944390955.1 uncultured Clostridia bacterium
AGAACTATGAAGCAGCCGCCCTTATCGCGCCCCGCCTTGGAGCGCACTACCGACCCAACCGCTATTTCCATACCGTACACCTCACAGTGTCAGTATCTCATAGCCGTCTCTTGTCACAAGAACAGTATTCTCGTAATGGGCCGACAGCTTTCCGTCCGCCGTAACTACGGTCCAGTCATTATCAAGAAGCTCTACCTTATACGTGCCCTCGTTTATCATGGGCTCGATAGCAAGCGTCATTCCTGCCGCAAGCCTTACTCCATGTCCGGCCTTTCCAAAATTCGGAACACTTGGATCCTCATGGAGTGCCTGCCCTACTCCGTGACCGACAAGGTCTCGGACAACTCCGTAGCCATGCGCTTCAGCATGCTGCTGTATCGCTGCGGACACATCACCTAATTTGGCACCATGCTTTATATGCTTTACTCCCTCAAAAAAGCACTCTCTAGTTACATCGATAAGCTTCTGAGCCTCATCGCTGATCTTTCCCACAGGGAACGTCCTTGCCGCATCGCTGTGCCAGCCGTCAAGGACCGTGCCCATATCAATACTTATGATGTCACCCTCCTTAAGGACGGTGTGCTTATCAGGGATACCGTGAACCACCTCGTCGTTTACCGAGGCACATATGCTTCCCGGGAAACCGTTGTAGTTCAGAAAATTGGGCTTTCCGCCCTTTGATATTATGAAATCATGCGCGATCTTATCAAGTTGCTTTGTAGAGACGCCGGGACGTATATTTTTCTCTATAACATCCAGCGCCTCTTTCGTTATAGCACACGCTTTGCGCATTTTCTCTATCTGCTTTGCTGATTTAATTGTTATCATACGCAGCCCTGCTCCTCAAGGCCAAGAGCTTCGGCCACGTTTTTCGTTGTATCCTCAAGCTTCTCCTCACCCTTTGCGGTAACGAGAAGTCCTTCGGCAGCGTAATAGTCCTTTATGGGCTCCGTTTGATCATGATAGACATTCAGTCTGTTCTGGATCGTCTCGGGATTGTCGTCAGCGCGCTGTATCAGCTCTCCTCCACATTTATCGCATTTGCCGTCCTCTGCAGGCTTATTTGATATAATATTGTAAGGAGCGCCGCATTTTGAGCACTCGCGCCTTGAGGAAAGTCTCTCGACTATCTTTTCATCCTCTACCTCAAGCGAAAGTACCTTGTCTATCTTCACTCCCGACTCCGTAAGAGCCTTTGCCTGAGCTATCGTACGCGGGAATCCGTCAAGGATAAATCCATTCGCACAGTCAGGCTTTGAAAGTCTTTCTTTTACTATGCTTACAATCACGTCGTCAGGAACAAGCTTCCCGTCGTTTATATACTGATCGGCAAGCTTCCCAACCTCTGTTCCTTCTTTAATTGCGGAACGGAGCATGACGCCTGTAGATATAGTATCTATGCCTAATCTCTTTGACAAAATCTCACCCTGGGTGCCTTTGCCTGCTCCCGGAGGTCCCATTAATACTAAATTCATAGCACTGCCGCCTTTCTTACTCCAAGAAACCCTTATAGTGACGCATTGTCATCTGTGACTCAATCTGTCTTACAGTCTCAAGCGCAACTCCTTCCATGATCAGAAGCGATGTACCACCTATCTGCAGTGACGGAATATTGAATACCGCACCGATTATTACCGGAAGTATCGCAACTGCGCCCAGGAAGAACGCTCCGACAAGATTAAGTCTTGATGAAATCTTTCCTATATAATCGCTTGTAGGCTTGCCCGGTCTTATGCCCGGTATAAAGCCTCCGCTCTTCTTCATATTGTTCGACAGCTCAATCGGATTGAACTGGATCGACGAATAGAAATATGTGAAGAAGATTATCAGCAGGAAGTATATTACCGCATATACAACGCTGGTCCACCATGCTGTACTGTAGCCGGCCGACAAACAGCCGAGAACGTAATAGCCCCAGCCTTCAGTAGGCATGTTGCCGCCTGTCACAAGTCTTACGATAGTAGCAGGGAATGCCATAATCGACGAAGCGAAGATTATCGGCATAACACCGCCCATTGCTACCTTAATAGGAATATTTGTGCTCTGTCCGCCATACAGCTTTCGTCCTACAACTCTCTTTGCATACTGAACAGGAATTCTGCGCTCTGCATCCGAGAAGAATACAACAAACGCAACTGCCGCAATAGCGATTACAACAATCAGTATAACAGCTACTAAGCCGCCTGCAGTCACACCTGTTCCCAAGAACTGGTTGTATATCGTAACAATAGCCGAAGGTATGCCGGAAACGATACCGGCAAAGATAAGCATTGAAACGCCGTTTCCGAGGCCCTTCTCAGTAATGAGCTCGCCTATCCAAACCATAAATGCTGTACCTGCAGTGAAGGTTAGTACGATCACAAAGAATGTCAGTACGCCCGGATTCTGTATAGCGTCGATGCCCGCTGTAACGCTCATGTTGTAAAGCGTTACATAGAGACCCGCACCCTGTACGAATGCCAGAACGACAGCCACATATCTTGTGATCTTATTAAGCTTCTTCCTGCCCTCGACACCTTCCTTGGCAAGCCGCTCAAGAGCTGGTATCGCAACGGTCAAAAGCTGTATGATGATCGATGCATTGATGTACGGCGAAACACCGAGCGCCAGCACTGTTGCACTCGAAAACGCTCCACCTGTAAATACATCAAACAAACTGAACAGGTCGGTTCCGCCGGCGCCGAGGAATGCCTGCATTGCTTCACTGCTCAGATACGGAACAGGTATATGCGCTCCGAATCTGAACACGATAAGCATCATAAGTGTGAACAGCATTCTTGCTCTAAGACTTGGGATCTTCCATGCATTTCTGAAAGTCTCGAACATTTTACATCACCTCAGCCTTTCCGCCTGCCTTTTCTATCTTTTCTTTGGCGGATGCACTGTATTTCGCCACCTTAACGGTAAGCTTCTTTGTGAGCTCGCCTCTGCCCAATATCTTTACACCGTCAAGTGTCTTACTGATTATTCCGTTTTCCTTCAAAGTCTCGGCAGTTACCTCCGTGCCATCCTCAAGCCTATTGAGCTCCTCGACGTTCACGGCCATATACTGTTTTGCAAATATATTATTGAAGCCACGCTTCGGCAGACGTCTGTATAAAGGCATCTGACCGCCCTCAAAGCCGGGTCTTACTCCACCGCCGCTTCTTGCGTTCTGGCCCTTATGACCCTTACCTGAGGTCTTTCCGTTGCCAGAGCCGATTCCTCTGCCCACTCTCTTGGAAGCGAACTTTGAGCCGGCTGCCGGCTGCAGTTCATCTAATCTCATTTGCTGCACCTCCTTGTCTATCGATTAAAGTTCTGTAACTTCAACAAGGTGGGATACCTTGTTTATCATTCCTCTGATCTGCGGTGTGTCCTCTTTTTCAACAACCGACCTGATCTTATGAAGGCCAAGAGCCTCGACAGTAGCGATCTGGTCCTTCTTTCTGCCGATCGTGCTTCTGACCAATGTTATTTTAAGCTTAGCCATCTATGCGCCCTCCTTAGCCTCTGATCTGCTCAACTGTCTTGCCGCGGAGCCTTGCAACATCCTCGATCTGCTTAAGCTCCGATAAGCCCTGTATCGTAGCGCTGACTACGTTTCTCTTGTTATTGGAACGCAGGCACTTTGTTCTTATATCCTTTATTCCCGCAAGCTCAAGGACTGCACGTGCAGCTCCGCCTGCGATAACGCCGGTACCCTGTGAAGCGGGCTTCAGCAATATCTTTCCTGCGCCGTGTACACCGATTACCTCGTGAGGTATTGTGGTACCTACCAGAGGAACCTCGATGAGATTCTTCTTTGCAGCGTCGATTCCCTTTCTTATCGCATCGGGAATTTCAGCAGCCTTGCCCTGACCGCAGCCTACGTGACCATTTCCGTCGCCGACTACTACCAGCGCGCTGAATCTCATTGTACGGCCGCCCTTAACGGTCTTGGCAACACGATTTATCGCTACTACGTTTTCTTCTAACTCTAATACTGATGCGTCAATTTTCTGTGCCACTTAACTCGTCCTCCTTCTCTTAGAATTCCAGGCCGCCCTCTCTTGCGCCTTCCGCAAGAGCTGCAACTCTGCCGTGGTATACATATCCGCCTCTGTCAAAAACGACCTTCTTGATGCCTGCGGCAAGAGCCTTTTCTGCTACTGCCTTACCGACAGCCTTAGCTCCCTCGATGTTGCCGCCTTTACCTTCGAAGCCCTTATCCATTGAGGACGCGCTTACGAGTGTAACGCCCTTTGTGTCGTCGATAACCTGTGCGTATATGTGATTCAAGCTTCTGAATACGTTCAGACGAGGCTTCTCCGCCGTTCCGGAGATGTTCTTTCTTACTCTCTGATGACGCTTTATTCTTGCAGCATTAGCACTTTTCTTTTTTATCATTATAGAACACTCCTTTCAATTATTTCTTCTTGCCGCCTGCTTTACCTTCTTTACGTCTGATGCGCTCATCAACGTATTTGATACCCTTGCCCTTATACGGTTCAGGCATTCTGTACTCTCTGATCTTTGCTGCCGTGGCGCCGACAACTTCTTTGTTTGCGCCCTTTACAATGATCTTGTTAGGTGCAGGCACCTCAAGGGTTATACCCTCTTCCGGAGTGTACTCTACGGGATGCGAATATCCCAGCGAAAGCACAAGCTTCTTGCCCTGCAGCTGAGCTCTGTAACCAACGCCGTTGATCTCAAGCTCCTTTGAAAAGCCGTCGGTCACTCCAACCACCATATTGTTTACAAGGGTTCTTGTAAGACCGTGAAGCGACTTGTGCATTTTATCTTCAGAAGGTCTCTCGACCGTAATAACTCCGCCGTCCATTTTTACTATCATGTCCGGATGGAGCTGTCTTGTCAATGTGCCGTTCTTACCCTTAACTGTGATCTCGTTCGTATCACTGATCTTGACGTCTACTCCGGCAGGAACAGTGATAGGCAGTCTACCTATTCTTGACATAGGATTTTTCCTCCTTAACTTAAATTCTCTCTGCTCCGCTGCATCGGAACAGGTTTTCAGTTTCTTGCGTTACGATTAATTACCAAATAAAAGCAAGAACTTCGCCGCCGATATTGGCCTTTCTGGCCTGCTTATCGGTCATGATACCGCGCGATGTTGAAATGATCGCTATTCCGAGTCCCTTTAAAACTCTCGGGAGCTCGTCTGCGCCGGCATAAAATCTCAAACCGGGCTTTGATACTCTCTTCAGACCGCTTATTACCTTTTCATGGTTGGGTCCGTACTTTAAATTGATTCTGATAACGCCCTGCTTGCCGTCCTCGATCACCTTATAGCTTTTGATGTAGCCTTCCTTGTCAAGAATATCTACAATAGCCTTTTTAATGTTGGAAGCGGGAACGTCGACCGTATCGTGCTTTGAAGAATTAGCGTTTCTTATTCTTGTAAGCAGGTCCGCGATAGGATCGGTTATTTGCATTTAATTTACCTCCTTCCGAAATCTATACAGAATTCGTACTCTATATCAAGTTGTGTATATCCTTCCGATTGCAAGGAAGCCCTCTTTACCAGGAAGCCTTCTTAACGCCGGGGATCTGTCCCTTGTAAGCAAGCTCTCTGAAGCAGATACGGCATATGCCGAACTTTCTCAGATATGCATGAGGTCTGCCGCAGATCTTACATCTTGTGTAAGCCTGTGTCGAATACTTCGGCTTTCTTTGCTGTTTTATAACCATTGCTTTTCTTGCCATGATTTTTTCCTCCTTAAAAACTATGAACGGAAGGGAGCGCCGAAAAGTCTCAGCATTTCGCGTGCTTCCTCGTCTGTGGCTGCGGTAGTGACAAAGTTTATGTCCATACCTCTGATCTTGTCGATCTGGTCATAGTCGATCTCAGGGAAAATAAGCTGTTCCCTTACACCTAAGGAATAATTACCTCTGCCGTCGAAGCCATTAGGATTGATACCTCTGAAGTCTCTTACTCGCGGAAGAGCCACATTAAACAGTCTGTCCATGAATTCATACATTCTGTCTGCTCTCAAAGTAACCTTGCAGCCGATGTTCATGCCCTCTCTGAGCTTGAAGTTAGCCACCGACTTTCTTGCCTTTGTTACGATAGGCTTCTGACCTGTTATCTTTGCCAGATCTCCGCATGCTGCGTCAATTGCCTTGGGATTATCCTTGGCTTCGCCCATACCAATGTTAATCACGATCTTTTCAAGCTTTGGTATTTGCATTGTTGACTTATAACCGAACTTCTCCATCAGCGCAGGAGCAACTTCTTTTATATACTTATCTTGCATTCTACTCATCGTTAGAATTTACCTCCTCTCGAAAATTAATCGTTAAATGTCTCATTGCATTTTTTACAGTATCTTACCTTTGAGCCATCCTCAAGGATCTTGATACCTGTTCTTGCGGCCTTGCCGCACTTTGAGCATATTCTCATTACGTTTGAAGCGTCAATGGGAGCCTCCATCTTGAGTATGCCGCTCTCCTGACCCTGTCTTCTTGCCTTCTGGTGCTTCGACACGATCGCAACGCCCTCAACGATTACCTTGCCCTTGTTAGGCATAGCGGTAATTACCTTACCCTCCATGCCCTTATCCTTACCAGCGATAACCTTTACCATATCGCCGCGCTTTACATGCATCTTTTTCATCGTGTTTCGATCCTCCCATTAAAGAACTTCCGGAGCCAATGATAAGATCTTCATGTACTCTTTATCTCTCAGCTCTCTGGCAACAGGACCGAAGATACGGGTACCTCTGGGGTTCTTATCATCTCTTACGATAACTGCTGCGTTTTCGTCAAATCTTATATATGAGCCGTCGGCACGCTTTGACCTATTAACCGTTCTTACAACAACGGCTTTCACAACGTCACCCTTCTTAACAACGCCGCCCGGTGTTGCCTTTTTAACGCTGCAAATGATCTCATCTCCGACCTGAGCGTATCTCTTTCTTGATCCGCCCATAACTCTGATACACATAACTTCCTTGGCGCCTGTGTTGTCAGCCACCTTCAAAAGCGTCTGCTGCTGAATCATTCAAACTTCCTCCTTCCGGGCTTAATTACTTAACCTTCTCAACAATCTCAACAAGTCTCCATCTCTTATCCTTTGAGAGAGGTCTTGTTTCCATAACCTTTATCTTATCGCCTACCGAGCACTCGTTCTGCTCGTCGTGAGCCTTAAGCTTGTATGTGCTCTTTACGATCTTGCCGTATAAGGGGTGCTTCTTATTCTCTTCTATAGCAACAACAACGGTCTTATCCATCTTATTGCTTACGACCTTACCGATCTTGACCTTACGTCTGTTTCTTTCTTCCACTGAAGTGTCCTCCTTTCAAGACGAACTCTATTAATTACCATGATCGATAGCGCTTATTACAGTGCGCTGCCCTGCAGTTCTCTTTCATGAATGATGGTTAAAATACGAGCGATAGTCTTTTTAACGTCACCAATTCTTTGGGGATTTTCAAGCTGATTAATAGCGTTCTGAAATCTCAGGTTGAAAAGCTCCTGCTTGTATGAGGCCAGCTTCTCCTCCAGCTCAGCGGTTGATAACTCTCTTAGCTCATTTATTTTCATTCTTATTCACCATCCTCTGCTTCACGCTTAACAAACTTACACTTGATAGGCAGCTTGTGCATAGCAAGACGCATAGCCTCTCTTGCTACTTCCTCTGAAACTCCGGCCATCTCAAAGAGAACTCTGCCGGGCTTTACTACTGCTACCCAGTACTCCGGTGATCCCTTACCTGAACCCATTCGAGTTTCGGCAGGCTTTCTTGTCACGGGCTTGTCGGGGAATATCTTTATCCAAACCTGACCGCCACGTCTTGTATATCTTGTCATAGCTATACGGGCTGCCTCGATCTGTCTCGAGGTTATCCAGGCAGGCTCAAGAGCCTGAAGGCCGTACTCGCCGTTTGAAACAACGTTGCCGCGTGTTGCCTTTCCCTTCATTCTACCGCGCATAACACGTCTATATTTAACTCTCTTAGGCAATAGCATTATTGTCTGCCTCCCTTCGGTCTTCTCTGTCTTCTCTCTCTCTTTTCAGAGGAGTTGGCAGCGGCTTCCTTTCTCCTGCCCTCTGCAACGTTCAGGATCTCGCCCTTGTATATCCAAACCTTAACGCCGAGTATACCGTAGGTTGTCTTTGCCTCAGCAAAGCCGTAATCAATGTCTGCTCTTAAGGTCTGAAGAGGAATTGTTCCCTCGTGATACTGTTCTGTTCTTGCAATTTCAGCTCCGCCTACACGTCCGGCAACAGCTGTCTTTATACCCTTAACGCCCATTCTCATGGCTCTGCCCATAACCTGCTTCATAGCACGTCTGAATGAGATTCTCTTCTCAAGCTGAGCAGCAATATTCTCTGCAACGAGCTGCGCGTTTGTGTCGGGGTTCCTTACCTCCATGATATTTACGTTAACTGTCTTTGAGGTAAGCTTCTCTATCTGAGCCTTAAGCTTATCGATCTCAGCTCCGCCCTTACCGATTATGATACCGGGCTTTGCGGCATGGATAGTAATAAATATCCTGTTCTGCTTTCTGTCGATAGCTATCTTGGCAACACCTGCATCATAGCAAGCCTTCTTTATAAACTTTCTTATATTATAGTCCTCGACCAGCTGGTCTCCGAACTCTTTCTTTCCGGCAAACCACTTAGAGTCCCAATCCTTTATGACTCCGACTCTAAGGCCGTGCGGATTAACCTTCTGTCCCATTAGTTAACCTCCTTTTCTATTAGTCTTCCATTTCCTTTAATACAAGAGTAATATGGCTGGTTCTCTTTAATATCTTGAATGCCCTGCCCCGTGCATGAGGCTGAATTCTCTTTAAAGTAGGACCCTGTGATGCATAGCATTCTGCAACATACAGTCTGTTCTTATCCATATTATGATTGTTTTCCGCATTGGCCATTGCCGATGCAAGGAGCTTCTTCAAATACTCGCTTGCGGATTTGGGAGTGTTCTCAAGGATACCCATAGCAACCTTTGCGGGCTTGTTTCTGATCAGATCAAGCACTATCTTCACCTTTCTCGGTGAGATACGAGCGTATTTCAATACTGCGCGTGCTTCCATGTCGAAAATCCTCCTTCCGATATATTGTTATATCTTTGTAAGCTCTGAAATTCTTTATTGATGCCAGACCCGGTTTTATTCAGTCCGGTGTTTCCGCAGCCAAGCGGTGCGGAAACCGTACGGAATTACTTGGATGTCTTGGCTCCTGCGTGTCCCTTATAGGTTCTTGTCGGAGCGAATTCGCCCAACCTGTGACCTACCATGTCTTCACTAATGAATACGGGAACATGCTTTCTGCCGTCGTGAACGGCTATCGTATGACCTACCATCTCAGGGAATATTGTGGAAGCTCTTGACCAAGTCTTAACAACCTTCTTTTCATTGGCAGCGTTCATAGCGTCGATTCTGCTCATGAGGCGCTCCTCAACAAAAGGTCCCTTCTTAAGCGATCTACCCATTTGTAATGTTCCTCCTTTCAGGAATATATGCGATAATGACGATTACTTATCGTTTCTGCGCTTTACGATAAACTTGTTTGTCTTGTTTTTCTTCTTTCTCGTCTTCAAGCCGAGAGCAGGCTTACCCCACGGAGTAACCGGTGCCGGTCTTCCTATAGGCGACTTACCCTCACCACCGCCGTGCGGGTGATCGTTCGGGTTCATTACAACGCCTCGAACTGTCGGTCTCCAACCCATGTGACGCTTTCTTCCGGCTTTACCGATCGAGATGTTCTCGTGCTGCTGGTTACCTACGATACCGATCGTAGCCTTGCAGTCAAGACGAACCATTCTAACCTCGCCCGAAGGAAGTCTTACCTGTGCGTAATCGCCTTCCTTAGCCATCAGCTGAGCGCTGTTTCCTGCCGAACGAACAAGCTGTCCGCCCTTTCCGGGATACAGCTCAATGTTGTGGATGAGCGTACCTACGGGAATGTCTCTTATGAAAAGCGCATTTCCCGGCTTTATATCTGCACCTACGCCCGAAACTACAACGTCGCCGTCTGTAAGTCCGAGAGGAGCTATGATATATGCCTTCGTTCCGTCCTCATACTGGAGGAGCGCTATATTTGCCGATCTGTTGGGATCGTATTCGATTCCGATTACCGTAGCCGGCATTCCGTCTTTATTTCTCTTGAAATCTATAATTCTGTACTTTCTTCTGTTTCCGCCGCCTCTGTGACGAACAGTGATTCTTCCGTAGGAGTTCCTTCCGGCATGCTTATCCTTCTTGGCAAGCAGCGAACGCTCCGGCGTTGACTTTGTTATTTCCGCAAAGTCGGAAACTGTCATAAATCTTCTGGCAGGCGAAGTAGGATTATACTTTTTTATAGCCATGATCCTCTATTCTCCTTTACTCAAATACTCTAATTACATGTCAAAGAACTCGATCGTCTTGCTGTCTTCTGTGAGCGTAACCACCGCTTTCTTCCACGAAGGTCTTCTGCCCTCGAATCTTCCCATTCTCTTGACCTTGCCGAGAACGTTCATTGTATTGACCTTAGCGACCTTAACGCCGAACGCTTCCTCTACGGCCTTCTTTATTTCTATCTTGTTTGCGGACTGGGGTACTTCAAAGGTATATCTCTTGATCTCGTTGCCCTCTTTGTCAAAGTATGTTGCCATTGACTTCTCTGTTATGATGGGGCGTCTTAACAAATCATAGGAATTCATTATGCGAGCACCTCCTCGATCTTTGCAACGGCGTCCTTTGAAACGATGAACGCGTCATGCTTCAGAACGTCGTATGTGTTGAGCGTACCTACATGAGTAGGAGTAACATTCTTTATATTTCTTGCCGACTTATAAATCTTCTCATCTGCATCCGCAGTTACGATAAGCGCCTTTGAGACCTCGAGTCCCTTCAGGAGAGCCGCGATCTTCGACGTCTTTATCTCATCGACCTCAAGTCCGTCTACTACGAATACCTTGTAGTCTGCGTACTTTGCCGAAAGAGCCGACCTTAATGCAATTCTTCTTACCTTCTTATTAATACTGAATCTGTAGCTTCTGGGCTTAGGGCCAAGAGCTACGCCGCCGCCAGTCCACTGGGGAGCTCTGATGCTGCCCTGTCTTGCGCGGCCTGTTCCCTTCTGTCTCCAGGGCTTTGCGCCGCCGCCGCGGACTTCCGTACGCGTCTTAGTGCTCTGTGTGCCCTGTCTCTGGTTTGCAAGATAGTTTACAACTACCTGATGCAGAACCGGCTTATTCACTTCAGCCGCAAAGACTGCATCGGATACCTCCATGGTTCCGGTCTTTACGCCTTCCATGTTATATAAAGCAACTATAGCCATTATATTTCCTCCTTTCCAATAACCTCGATCACGCCTTAACGCTGTTTCTGACTGTTACAAGTCCGCCCTTTGCTCCGGGAACAGCTCCCTTAACAAGAATCAGGTTCTGCTCAGCGTCGACCTTTACTACCTCAAGGTTTTGGATTGTAACCTTCTGAACACCCATGTGTCCGGGAAGTACCTTGCCCTTCAGAACTCGTCCGGGGTTCGAGCACATACCCATTGAACCGGAGACTCTCTTACTCTTTGAACCGTGGGACATAGGACCTCTGTGCAGTCCGTGCTTCATCGGACCTGCAAAGCCCTTACCCTTTGAGATACCGCTAACATCGATCTTATCTCCGGCTGCGAAAACGTCAGCCTTTATCTCGTCACCTACGTTCAGCGCGGAGCAGTCCGACAGCCTGAACTCTCTGACGTACTTTTTGTTGGCAGTGTTTGCCTTTGCAAAATGACCCTTCTGCGGCTTGTTCAGCGCCTTTTCCTTAACGTCGCCGAAGCCTACCTGAACGGCCTCATAGCCATCAGTCTCAACAGTCTTTTTCTGAGTTACAACGCACGGACCCGCAAGGATCACCGTTACGGGAACGACTGTGCCGTTCTCAGCAAAAAGCTGGGTCATACCGATTTTTGTACCCAAAATTGCTTTTTCCATTACTTTTCCTCCTTATCAGTTATTGGTTTCCGCAAAAAGCCAACGGAAACTTGACCTGCATCATAACGCCGGAGCGTTACTGCACTTTTGGTCCGCCTTACAGGCAGTTATTTTTGAATAACGTCGATCTCAACGCCTGCGGGGAGGTCGATCTTTATGAGCGACTCCATCGTCTTTGCGCCGGGAACAACGATATCAATCAATCTCTTGTGAGTTCTTCTCTCGAACTGCTCACGCGAATCCTTATACTTATGAACCGCTCTGAGGATCGTTATGATCTCTTTGTCTGTCGGCAGAGGAATGGGTCCCGATACCTTAGCGCCTGTTCTCTTTGCGATCTCCACGATTTTTTCAGCGGACTGATCCAATACCACATGGTCATAAGCCTTAAGTTTGATTCTGATTTTCTGATTTGCTGCCATGTTTTTCCCTCCTTAAAAAATTGTTTTGTTGTTTCAGCACGACAGCTCAGTTGAAAATTGCACACACTGCCGGGTGTTTCGCTTTCACCCAATTAAAAAGCTCAAATCTATCATCAAGATTTGAGCAGTAATAGCCAATTTTCGCCGCAAAGATCCCCTACCCGCGCCGCTCCGGTAAAAACGCCGCGTAAAAGACAGAGACCCTATTGTAGCGTGACTGCCGCCCGGTTTCTTGAATCGGACATTCTCCACGGAAAAACCGACAGCCTCCTGCCGCAACCTCCCGCTTCATCGTTTGCCAAGTGTCACAACGCATTTATTATACATGATTTTACCCTTTTTTGCAAGAGTTTTTTCAAAATATTTTTATTTTTTATTTGACAAAATTACAGAAATTTAATTTGGATTTTTGTGCAAGATAACAACAATTTTTCTTTTAGATTCAGGCAAAAGATAGCAAAACCGCAGTTTGATGATATAATGTACTTATAGGGAACAGCTAACGGCCATTCCGCGATTTAGTTATGTTTTGTAGAAATTAATTCTACCCATAACCGCCTACGGTTCAGCATGAAAGATTATTTTTTTATCACTATCATAGCGAATAATATCATAATAAGAATTAATGTGTACTCGCTCATAGCATAACATCCCTTTACGAGAGCGTTGGAACAGCCGCCGAGCCTCCCCTGATGTCCGCAGTGTATTATATAGGATATATTTCGTTTTGCCAATACTGCGTTTACGGCATCAACCATTCCGCGATCAGCTTCTTTATTTTTATTATTACCATATATCTTCTGAAAATATTGCACACAGCGCTTTTTTGTGATATAATACGATATAATAAGTACGAATATTTAATTATTTTCCTAACTCAAAGATATAATGTGATGCTATGATAAAAATCCTTAACTTTATAAAAACACTGTTGTCCCACGAATCTCCCGTGAGCTCCGACGGCACAGCCGATTGCCTTGTGGGAGTTGTGCGCAATACGAATCAGCTTGAGGTCAACCTTGCGAAAAATTTTTACCACGTGCCGGCAAGATTCGTTTATGAGCTTGACATGCCGATAAAATATATCGCACTCTACACCTCCGCTTCCGGATTCGGAAAAGAAAGCGCCGGGATACTGCGCTACGGCAAGATCACGTCGCTTCGCTCCATTCCAAGGTATCAGATAACGGAAATACCAAAGGACAGTCCCGAGCCGTATTTTGTATTCTATGTAGAAGACTGGATACCACTCGAGCATCCCGTCAGACCTCTTGAAACAGCTCAGATCGTTACGATGACAAGCCTTGAACTTATTAAGAAAAGCGAATATATGCCTGAGCTTTATATGCGGTCGCATGAGGAATTTGCATTCTTCCAGTTTCTCAAAGCAATATGCATCACCGGCGCTGACAGAAAGAAATATAATTTTAACGGGACAAAAATCGCCGCGTCCGGCGATACGATAGAAATAATCTTCAGAGACGGCGAACATCAAAAACTTTCAAGAGACATATACAAAAACAGACCGTTCGCACTATATAGAAAAATTATGCTTAAAAATAAATAATAGGGCTGTTCGCTTTTAGCGGGTTTGGCTAAAAGCGAACAGCCCTATGCAATCTTAATTCGATATCTCCGATTATTTATTACTCAGTAACTGTATTTTCTTCCTCTGTAACATTCTCCGCGCCGCCAGCTGTTTCTTCCTCAGAAGTATTCTCCTCTGTTACGGCATTTTCTTCTTCAGCGGCATTTCCCTCAGCGGAAGCATTTTCCTCCAAGGCAATATCTATGTCCACTCTGAAGGCTTCCTGATCCCAGTTGACCTCTGCTCCAAGTGAATCTGCAATAAATCTCAAAGGCACAAACGTTCTGTCCTGAACCACCTTTGCCGGAACATCAAGCTCAACCGGCTCTCCATCGACAAATGCTGTCGTATTGTCTATCTGAAGCACTACCGTCGATAGATCATCATTTCCACTATCATCGGTTACATTCTTCGTCCCTATCACTGTCAGCGTATCCTGATCCCACGCTACGGTCGCTCCACACGCTTCAAAAATAGCACGCACCGGCACGAGTGCTCTGTCATTCTCGATAAACGGATCGGCATCAAACGTCATCTGCTCGCCGTTAAGATATACCGACGGTGTTTCCGCAAACGCCGGAAGAGCCATTGATGCTGCAACCGCTGCTGCGATCATTAAAGACGCTATCTTTTTCATATAACTATCAGTCCTTTCAAGCTTTCTGTCGTTCCGCCAGGCACAACATACAGCATTATCCATACAGAATAACACTATAGACCTATTATAACAGAATAACAAACGAATTGCAAGCTTTTTTTACAATTTTGTTACAATATTTTATTAATAAACCGTTACAGAACTTATAACAATATTCGAAAGCGGTCTGTCGTTGCTGTCAGTTTCAACTCCGGCAATTTCATCGACCACATCAAGTCCGCTCGTCACCTTTCCGAACGCAGCATAATCGCCGTTAAGGCTCTCCGTATTCCTGTGCATGATAAAGAACTGCGACGAGGCACTGTCAGCACTCTGCATCGTTCTTGCCATAGATACAACTCCGCGCTCATGCTTTATAAAATTAGGATAGCCGTTCGACACAAATTCTCCGTAGATCGCAGCCGCCTGCTGCTGCGTTCCGCTTGCATTAAGCCCTCCGCCTTGGATCATAAAATCCTCTATAACCCGGTGAAATATAAGTCCATTATAGAAACCCTCTGATGCAAGCTTTTCAAAATTAGCCACAGTCCGGGGCGCTATGTCGGGATATAGCTCAAGCTCTATCGAGCGCCCGTCCTCCAGCGTTATGACTGCTCTTTTTACATTGCTGCGGCCATGTACGTATGCGTCGTATGCATCGTACATATCATACATTGCCTGCTCATATGACATGAGTTTTTCCGCATACCCGTCATTATCCTCGTTAATGTCAATATCAAGCTCGACCGACGCAGTCAGCGACTCCTGATCCCAGCCGACCTCCGCACCGAGCAGCTCGCCCAGCGCCCGCAGCGGGAGCATCGTTCTGTCATTTATTACGACAGGAGGCGTATCCATATCGTAATAGTCCTCTATCGCAACAGGCGAAAGCTTGAAGGCGGTAGGACGCTCAAGCCACATCATATACAGGAAGTTATCTCTGTAAATATTAACGCCCTTTGACGCATCGTCCCACTCAATGTCGCAGTTAAGCGCCTCTGAAACGGCTCTTACCGGAACAACAGTACGGTCGTTTATCACCATAGCCGGCACATCAGATATGATCTTCGTACCGTTTACCTCAACCGTTATATCGTCCGCAAGCGCGGTGAGGGAACAAAAAACCGCTGATACAGCCAGCACCGCGGCCAATATTAGCTTTTTTCTCATCGATATGATTCCTTTCTCCACATAGCATCCTTATTTTTAATCGGCAATCCTTATCGTCTTTATTATCTGATCCTCAACAGGCTTGTCCTGATAGCCAGTGGGAGTTTCCGCAATCTCGTCGACAACATCCATGCCATCCGTCACCCTTCCAAATGCGGCATACTGCCCGTCAAGATGCGGTGCATCCTCATGCATTATAAAGAACTGCGATGAGGCGCTGTTCGGGAACATCGTACGTGCCATTGAAAGAACTCCGCGCTTGTGCTTAAGCTCATTCTTAAACCCGTTTGAATCAAACTCTCCTTTTATTGGAGCAGCTTCCTTATGTGAGCCGTTTGCGGTAAAGCCGCCTCCCTGGATCATAAAACCCGGTATCACCCTATGGAATATGAGCCCTTCAAAGAAGTTATCCTCTATAAGCTTTACAAAATTCTCAACGGTAATAGGCGCGATCTCCGGATATAGCTCCGCCTTGATTATACCGCCGTTCTCCATTTCTATTTCTATATTGATTTTCTCCATAACCAATCATCTCCCTTTATTTTTACGGCATTGATATAAGTATGCTCTTTATAGTCACGGGTTCTACCGGAACATCACTCATGCCGTTGTTAAGCGAAGTCGTCTCAACAGCCGCAATTTCGTCTATAACCTCGAGTCCCTCGATCACCTTTCCGAACGCGGCGTACTCGCCATCAAGATGCGGCGCATCTGCGTGCATGATAAAGAACTGCGACGACGCGCTGTCTGGATCGTTTGCCCTCGCCATAGAAAGCACTCCGCGCTCATGCTTAAGCGGATTTTCAAAGCCGTTGGAATCGAACTCACCCTTTATTGTTTCAGCTGCTTTTTCATTCATGTTTTCGTCATAGCCGCCGCCCTGGATCATAAATTCAGGTATTACGCGGTGAAAGATCAGCCCTTCATAAAAGCCCTCCGATGCAAGCTTTTCAAAATTCGCAACGGTCTCGGGCGCAACATCCGGATACAGCTCAGCCTTCATGACTTTGTCCTCTCCGTTTACATTTACAGTAATATCCGCATAATGCTTATTCTGCGTAAGCTCTTCGAGTGATTTTGTTTCCGTTTGCTCTGTGGGAGTGGATGTAGCAGGCACTTCGGTTATCTCCGGAGCCTCCGTAGTCGTACACGCTGCAAGCATCATAAGCGTTGCCGCCGCAGTAAAAATTATTCCAAGAAACTTTTTTAACTTCATTATATCTGATCCTTTCATTTTTATTAATTAGTCATCCGGATCCGTGATTACCTCCTCCGGATCCTCGAGAGTCTCACCCTCGTCCTCGGGCACTTCGTTTTCCGGTGCTACCGTCTCTGTTTCATTGTCGCGCTCGGTAAGAGCTATCGAAACTACGCTCACTCCATCGTCAAGACGCATAAGCCTTACGCCCTGCGTATGGCGGCCGTAGGTGCTTATCTCGTCGGCATGCATTCTTATAACGACGCCCTCCGAGGTTATCATCATTATATCGTCACTGTCGGTAACAGCCTCTACCCCGGCGACTTTTCCGGTCTTTTCCGTGATCTTATACGTATAAAGGCCTTTTCCGCTTCTCGTCTGCAATCTGTATTCGGAGAACTCCGTCTTCTTCCCGTAGCCGTTTTCAGTAACAACAAGCAGAGACGCTCCCTCTGTAACAGGTCCCGCAACTGCGCCTACAACATAATCGCCGTCATTCAGCGATATGCCCTTGACGCCGCGTGTTGTCCTGCCCATCGCTCTTACGTCCTTTTCCGCAAAGCGTATCGCAAGACCATCATGTGTAACAAGCATAATCTCGCTCTCGCCGTCGGTCAGCGCGACCTGGATAAGTTCGTCGCCTTCGACAATGTCTATCGCTCTAAGACCGCCGCTGCGTATTCTTGAGTAATCCATTATATCCGTCTTCTTGACAAGTCCGTTCCTTGTGATAAACGTCAGATAATTGCCGCTCTCAAATGCAGCTATCGGGATCATCGCGCTTATCTTTTCTCCGGGCTCAAGCGGCAGTAGATTCACTATCGCCGTACCCTTTGCCTGCCTTGCAGCTTCGGGTATCTGGTAGCCCTTAAGCTGATACACATAGCCTCTTGTTGTAAAGAACAGTATATTATGATGCGTGGAGGTTGTAAAAAGATGCTTTACAAAATCCTCCTCACGCGTCGTTATACCGGTTATACCGCGCCCGCCGCGTCGCTGCGAGCGGTAGGTATCAACAGGCATACGCTTAACATATCCGTTATGCGTCACCGTAACGATACACTCCTCTTCATCGATAAGGTCATCCATGTCAAACTCGTCAAATACCATCTCGATATCGGTGCGGCGGCTATCGCCGTATTTGTTCTTTATCTCGATAAGGTCGTCCTTGACTATCTGAAGCACTCTGCCCTCGTCGGCAAGTATCGCCTCAAATTCCGCAATTTTCAGTTGTAATTCCTCATACTCGTTTTCGATCTTGTCGCGCTCCATGCCTGTCAGACGTCCCAACGGCATCTGAACTATAGCGGTGGTCTGAACGTCCGACAGCGAAAAACGCATTGCCAGCTGCTCCTTGGCATCGGGTATGCTCTTTGAGCTTCTGATTATGCGTACGACCTCGTCGACGTTATCGATAACTACCCTGTAGCCCTCAAGCAGATGTGCGCGTTCCTGAGCCTTTTTCAGATCATAGGCAGTCCTTCGTCGGATAACGTCCTCCTGATGCGCGATATAATAATCTATCATCTCACGAAGGTTCAGCACCTTCGGCTGCTTGTCTACAAGCGCGATCAGTATAACGCCGAACGTATCCTGCATCTGCGTATACTTATAAAGATTATTCAGCACAACATTAGGATTTGCATCGCGTTTGAGTTCGATTATAAAGTGTATCTCCTCAGCAGATTCATCACGAGTCGAGGCTATACCATCTATCTTTCCGTCGCGGACAAGCTCGTTTATATGCTTCTCAAGACGCGCCTTGTTTACCTGATACGGCAGTTCCGAAACAACTATCCTCGTCTTGCCCTTACTGTCCTCCTCGATCTCTGCCTTTGCTCGCAATATGACCCTGCCGCGGCCTGTAGTATATGCGTTTCTTATCCCGTTCTTACCCATGATCACTCCGCCTGTCGGGAAGTCAGGGCCTGGAATATAATTCATCAGCTCGTCGATCGTTATCATTGGATCATCAATAACGGCAACAATTCCGTCCACTACCTCCGTCAGATTATGCGGAGGAATATTCGTTGCCATTCCAACAGCTATACCGGAAGAGCCATTTACGAGCAGATTCGGGAAGCGCGACGGCAGAACGTCCGGCTCCTTCAGCTTATCGTCGAAATTCGGAACAAAATCAACGGTTTCCTTTTCTATGTCGGAAAGCATAAGCGCCGCTATCTTCGACATCTTTGCCTCTGTATAACGGTAAGCAGCTGGAGGGTCTCCGTCTATCGAGCCGAAATTACCCTTTCCCTGAACAAGAGGATACCGCAGCGAGAAATCCTGAGCCAAACGCACCAATGCATCATAGACCGACGCGTCTCCGTGAGGATGGTATTTACCGAGCACGTCTCCGACGGTCGTCGCCGACTTTCTGAAATCATTTTCATAAAGGAGATTCGACTCATACATATCATACAGGATACGCCTGTGCACCGGCTTCATTCCGTCACGTACGTCAGGAAGCGCACGGCTCACAATAACGCTCATCGCATAATTAATATATGATGACTTCATCTCCCTGTTAAGATCAACATCAATAATTTTCTGATTACGGATTGCCTCCATATTCAGCTCCAGTTCCTTGGATTTTTTTGCCATAAAAATATCCGCAGCCTTTCTGCCCGCATATAATATTACGATACATCCTTTGTCCGAGTTCCGTCCCTGCCGCGGGCGCACACAGGGTCAGTATAAAAATTCATAAGATAATTATACCACAAAAACGCCGTAAATGCAAGCTTTTACGGCGTTTTTTGTTGAATAAATGCCACATTCTCCATCTTTGCCGCTCATCAAGGGAGCGCAGCAAATACGATCCTTTCACATTCACGCGCAGGCGGATCAAACGTCATATAGCCGTAGGTATGTACTTTAGTAAATCCAGCACGGTTAAGCATGACTCTAAGCTCATCCTCACTCCATGCGCGCTGGAGATGGCGTTCCTCGAACCTCCTGTATCCGATGCCGTC
>CALXRY010000123.1 GCA_944390955.1 uncultured Clostridia bacterium
ATATCGCAACAGGAGAGGCTGCTGAGGCGCTTATTGAGGCGGGTGCGGACTGTCTCAAGGTCGGGATAGGCCCGGGCTCTATATGTACGACGCGCGTTGTGGCCGGTATAGGAGTTCCTCAGATCACTGCTATTTATGACGTTGCACAGGTTGCAAAGAAGTACGGTATTCCAATTATTGCCGACGGAGGCATCAAGTATTCAGGAGACCTGACAAAGGCGATTGCCGCCGGAGCCGATGTATGCATGATAGGAAGTTTGTTTGCGGGCTGTGATGAGAGCCCCGGAGAATTTGAGATATATCAGGGCAGACGCTTCAAGGTATATAGGGGCATGGGCTCGCTGGCAGCCATGGAAAAGGGCTCGAAGGACAGATACTTCCAGACCGGCTCAAAGAAGCTCGTTCCCGAGGGTGTAGAGGGACGTGTTCCATATAAGGGCCCACTGTCGGATACGGTATTCCAGATGATGGGCGGACTTAAGAGCGGTATGGGTTACTGCGGTACAAGAACTATCCAGGATCTTAAGGAAAACGGAAAGTTCATAAAGATAACCGGCGCAGGACTCAGAGAAAGCCATCCGCACGATATTTATATAACTAAGGAAGCTCCTAACTACAGCTATAATAATCAGGGCTGAAAAGGATATGATAAAAATTGAAAAACTGCTGTATATTACAGCAGTTTTTTTCTTTCACACCTTAGGAATTTGTGGATTTTGACGAAGCACCGGCCGTAAATTGTGGCTTGACGCCTTGCTTTATACAACATATTGACGTCATAAAAACTTTATAAAAAATTTAAAAATAAAGGTTGACATAAGAGTAATGTTGTTGTATTATATATGTAACAGTTACGTAATATTTTAAAATAACAGGGGATATAGATGTACTATTATATTAAGGGAAAAATCGCAAAAAAGTGCGAAAACAGTATAATCATAGATAACGGCGGGATCGGCTATAGGATATACACTTCAGCAAACAGCCTGAGCACTGCCGGAGAACAGGGAAGCACCGCTACGATATACACGCATTTAAACGTCCGCGAGGATGTTTTTGATTTATATGGGTTTGTGACCGAGGAAGAGAGGGAGATGTTTCTTAATCTGATCTCGGTGTCAGGGGTAGGACCGAAAGCGGCTCTGGCGGTTTTGTCGGTTACAACACCGGCAAAGCTGGCTTTGGCCGTAATAACAGAGGACATAAAGACGATCACAAAGGCTCAAGGAGTGGGACCGAAAATGGCTCAGAGGATGATCCTTGAGCTGAAGGATAAGCTGAAAAATGAGGATATTGCAGAGGAACTTGATGTGTCCGGACTGCCTGAGGAGGATAGTAGTCTCAGCGAGGCTGTCAGCGCGCTCGTTGTGCTCGGCTACAGCATAAACGATGCGAAGTATGCGGTCGGCAAAGCAGGCACCACGGGAAGTACTGAGGAAATTATAAAAAGAGCTCTTGTGCAGCTCATGAAATAGATTGCTTTAATTAAAGCTTTATATGTGGCTTGAATATTCGGGAGGATAAAAATTGTTTGACGAGGACGAAAGGTTTGTTACGGGAGACTTTATAAGCGAGGATACTGAAATTGAAAACGGGCTCCGGCCAAGAAGTCTTGAAGATTATATAGGACAGAAGAAGGCAAAAGAAAATCTTGAAATTTATATAAGAGCGGCAAAGGAGCGTCGAGAGGCACTTGATCACGTGTTGCTGTATGGTCCTCCGGGGCTTGGAAAAACAACGCTTGCGGGGATAATCGCAAATGAAATGGGAGTAAATATAAGGATCACGTCGGGGCCCGCAATCGAAAAGGCCGGCGATCTTGCAGCGATACTCACTAATCTTTCACAGCATGATATACTCTTTATCGACGAGATACACAGGATGTCAAAAAGCGTGGAGGAAATACTCTATCCGGCGATGGAGGACTACGCGCTCGATATAATTATAGGAAAGGGACCGGCGGCAAAATCGATACGTATCGACCTTCCGAAGTTTACTCTTATAGGTGCGACGACAAGGGCAGGGCTTTTGTCTGCGCCTCTGAGAGATCGTTTTGGGGTGATAAGCCGTCTGGAGCTTTATGAAGTGGACGAGCTCAAGGAGATAGTAATGAGGAGCGCAGGCATTTTGGGCGTTGAGATAGACGAGGAGGGCGCGCTTGAAATAGCGTCGCGCTCACGGGGAACGCCGAGAATAGCTAATAGATTTTTAAAGCGCGTCCGCGATTTTGCCCAGATAGTGGGCAACGGAAAAATTGATTATGAAATAGCAGATAAAGCCTTGCGCAAAATGGAGGTAGACGAGCTTGGGCTTGACAATATCGACAGCAAGCTTCTGATTACGATGATAGAAAGCTTTGGCGGCGGACCTGTGGGGCTCGATACGCTTGCAGCAACGATAGGGGAGGAGCCGAACACGATAGAGGACGTGTATGAGCCGTATCTTCTGCAGATTGGGTTTATATCGAGAACTCCGAGGGGACGTATCGCAACAAAGCCCGCTTACGATCATTTCGGGATACCGTTTGCGCAGTAAATATGTATTGGGAAATATAATGCGAAGGGAGAACGTAATAAATAAAAATGCGAAAAATTAAATTTCTGGCGGCTATAATGCTTGTATTTTTGGGAATAGGAATGTCGGGGACAATGGCAGGGGCAATGATGCTCGAATATGATGGCGGCATATACCAGTATAATGGGGCTGTATATGACCTTATTGTAAGGAATAAAAAAATAGAGCCGGCTCTCGATCCGATCATATTTAACGACAGGGCCCTTGTTCCTGTGCGCGATGTGTTTGAGGAGGTCGGCGCGACCGTGAATTATTACGGTGATACCCAGACCGTCGAGGTCATAGACAACGATACATATGTTAGACTGAACATAAATAACAATATAGCATATGTAAACGGCACAAGGACGGTTATCCCTGATTCTGTTGTGCCGAAGCTTATAAGTGAGGTTGGCGGAGAAACGAAAACTATGGTCCCTGTGCGTTTTATAAGCGAAA
>CALXRY010000124.1 GCA_944390955.1 uncultured Clostridia bacterium
GTGAATACAGTTCCGCATATAATATCTCCGATGTTCTTATAACAACGGCGCCGCCGGGCGTATTTATAGTAACGGAATTTGTTTTTGACTGCGCAATGACATTCTCTGCCTGTGCAAGCACTGGAAACAGCTTTTCTTTTTCAATGGGCTTTACCATATAATGAAATGCTCTTACATTATATGATTCCACTGCGTAGTCTCTTGAGGAGGTAAGATAAATGATCGGAGCGCAAACTCCTATTCTGCGAAGCTTCCTGCCGAGCTCGATTCCTGACAGCTGAGGCATAATGACGTCAAGTATGTACAGATCAAATAAATCCTTGCCCTCAAATTCAATATGATCCAGAAGCTTTTGCCCATCTTTATATGTCTTTAAATTTACGTGACCGTCAAAATACTCCGAAACCAGGTCTTTTATTTTCTGCCTCTGATGTTCCTCGTCATCGCATAAAGCAATCGTTAGCATCGCATCACCTCCTGACCTTCCATGCATATATTATATCAGAAAATTATATAATAATCAAAGGATATTATTGTCGGAATCATCACGAAAAATGGCCAATTTGTCACATAGCAAAAATGAGCGAAAAGATCAGATACAGAATAGGCTGATGTATCATGTAAATCCATAATGTGCTGCGTCCTATCGCTTCAAGCGGATTGCTGTACTTTAATGTAAGATATTTAAGAAACCCATATTTTTGAAGGATATAATAAATAAAGTATCCGCATATAAATAGAAATATCCATGGCAGCAGAGGAAAGTAATCGGTGGAGTGAAAATCCGGCGGCGGAAAACCGAGATATGCGGTGATTATATTGCTGTAAAGGATGTCTGGCAGCTCAGCAAAGCTAAGGCTCTCAAATCCCAGATGCCCCTCGTTTATATTACGGGTAAGAAAGAACAGACCAAAGGACGCAATAAACCCGAGTACCGGATCGATGCGGCAAAGCAGCTTCTTTATTGGAGCGACGATCAGCATGCATGAGCCTATCAGGGTCAGCACACCGAAAAGGACTATGTCGCGTGGAACGGCGATCGCTGTTACAACGGTAATGACAGCGCCCGCGGCAAATACGATAAGCCCTCTTTTTACCGTTCTTCTGCCAAGCGGGATGCAGAAGCCCGAAAGCAGGATAAATGTCCAGCATATGCCCTGCTGCCAGACATATGCGGCATTTGATCTGTACCATGACCAATCCACGCCGAACATATAGACAAGGTCCCAGATCGCATGGTATACGATCATATTCAGCAGCGCAATACCACGCAGAGTATCTATAAGATAATAGCGCTCTTTATGTGTATATTTATTTATGTGTTTTTTTGATTTATTCAAGTCCATGTCAATATTCCCATCCTGCTGCCGCGGTGCGGCGGTTGTTTTTTTGCTTTCTATAGTATATATAATCCGGCTATCTACTGTCAATAGCTCTTACGGAATTTTTATAAAATTTACATGATGATATTGGTGCAACGGCAATGTATTTATGCAATTATATGCTAAAACGCTTGACTTCCCAACATTTATGTTATATAATTGCTTATAAGATCAAGCACCTAAGTGGTGTGACAGAGAAAAGGAGAGAAGACATGGAAAAAGTATACAAGTTTCTGGCGTTTGACTTTGGCGCATCATCGGGACGCGCCATGCTCGCAAAGTTCGACGGCGAAAAGATAACGCTTGAGGAAAAGCATCGTTTTTCAAACGATCCCGTAAATATAAACGGCGATCTGCACTGGGATGTTCTGAGGCTGTTTTTTGAGATCAAGCAGGGGATCTTAAAGTGCGCCAATTCAGGCGACCGCGACATTGACTGTATCGGCATCGACACATGGGGAGTAGACTACGGACTGCTTGATAAGAACGATAAGCTACTCGGGAATCCGTACCACTACCGCGACACGCGTACCGAGGGGATGTATGAGGAGGCCTTTAAGCGCGTGCCCAAGGAGGAGATATTCAAGAGCACGGGCATAGCTTTCAACTGGTTCAATACGGTTTTCCAGCTTCTCAGCTCAAGGCTTTCGGGCGACGTTGCACTCGAGAACGCAAAGACGCTGCTGTTTATGCCTGATTTATTCAATTTCTTCCTTACAGGAGTAAAGAAAACGGAATATACGATAGCGTCGACGGCGCAGATGTTTGACAGCGAAAAGCACGAATGGGCGTATGATATGCTTAAAAAGCTTGATATACCGACAGATATACTCACAGACGTCATTTACCCAGGCGAACAGGTCGGAACGCTAAAGCCTGAGCTTGCGGAGGAGCTCGGAGTTGGAGAGATACCGGTCATAGCCGTAGCATCGCACGATACCGGCTCGGCCGTAGCGTCAGTGCCTGTGGTCGATCAGAAGGACTTCATATACATATCGTCGGGAACGTGGTCCCTGATGGGCGTGGAACTTGATAAGCCCAACATCACAAAGGAGGCGCTTGAGTATAACTTTACAAACGAGGGCGGCGTTGACAAGACAATACGATTCCTTAAGAATATAATGGGACTGTGGCTCGTTCAGGAATCGAGACGTCAGTGGGACAGAGAAGGCGAATTGCTCAGCTTTGACGAGCTTGAGCGTCAGGCAAATGAGGCAAAGCCGTTCGAGAGCATGATAGATCCTGATTACCATGAGTTCCAGACGCCCGGAAATATGCCGAAGCGCATAAAGAAATACTGCGAGATGACAGGACAGACCGTTCCGCAGACGAAGGGCGAAGTCATAAGATGCATAGCGCAGTCGCTTGCGTTCAGATACCGCTATACTATAGAAGGAATGGAGAAGGTGACAGGCAATAAGTATAACGTTGTGAATATCGTGGGCGGAGGCATAAAGGATAAGATGATATGCCAGTTCACCGCAAACGCAACGAAGCGCACTGTAAGCACCGGACCTGTCGAGGCGACAAGCATAGGCAACGTTATCGTTCAGGCGATGGCAGTGGGAGCTATAAAGAACCTCAACGAGGGCAGAAAGGTAGTCCGCAATTCGTTTGACATAGCGACCTACGAGCCGCAGGACAGCGAGGCGTGGGACGAAGCTTATGAAAAGTGGAAGAAAATTATTGAAATGACTAAATAAAATTATCATATATCACAGGAAAATCTCATAGTATTTACTATGAGATTTTTTTGTGAAAGGAT
This sequence comes from uncultured Clostridia bacterium, assembly GCA_944390955.1. GTDB lineage: Bacteria > Bacillota > Clostridia > UBA1381 > UBA1381 > Ornithomonoglobus_A. The sequence goes on from CALXRY010000124.1 coordinate 3,148, forward strand.
GAAGCCCGATATGGAATTGATAAAGGAAAATATGAGAGTGAATGAAGCCGTTCTTGATTCATCTACTCAGAAGATGGTCGAGGGCGATATAATAGTTCCTGATACGAAGCCCGATATACTCAAGATATTGCAGGTGGACGCCGTGTCCTGCATAACCGATAAGGAGGTATCGGATGGGAGCGTTGATATAAAGGGACGAGTTGACCTTAAGATATTATATATTCCCGACTCGGAAAAGCGCTGCATAAAAAATATAATCACGTCGTTTGAATTTGAGGAGGAAATAGCGAACAAGCGTATAGACATGGAGGATACAGCTGTCATAAACAGCTCCGTTGAGCGCGTGGAATTTTCGCTGATCAACAGCCGCAAGCTGCGAATAAAGAGCGTCGTAGGCTTTGAATATGAAATAATCAAGATAAAGCCTCTTGAAATTGCCGTGGATACGGATGAGAAGCTTGAGATAAAGCGGCGGACGGTAACGATGCAGAACAGCGCTGGGGTGTCGGAATTTTCGTTTCTGATACGTGACAGGATATCCGTTCCGGCAGGGCAGAGCTCGTTTGGAGAGGTGCTCAAGGCCGACTACTGCATACGCGATACGGAATATAAGACGATGACAGGACGCGTTACGGCAAAGGGCTGCGTCGGCGTATGCATACTCTACACCGATACGAACGGAAATATAGAGTTTTGCGAAAGTGAATTTCCGTTTACGGAGATATGGGAAATGGAGGACGTGACGGAGGACTGCGAATGCGATATAGAATATCAGCTTGACGAAGGCAGCCTGTCCGTCGAGGAGGATACCGACGGCGACCTCAGGGAGGCGGCAGTATCTATCACCGTCACAGCACAGGTAAAGGCCTCGGAAACGCTCGAGATAGATATGATAGACGACTGCTACGCGCCGTATATGGAAACGAGCCTTGAGCGCGAAAAGCTGACGCTTGAGGAGTCGGCGGCAAGACCCTCGATGCAGAACACCGTAAGAGAGGTCGTCGAGATACCCGAGGGCGCACCGGCGATAAGCAGCGTGTATAATGTCGTCACAAAGCCTCATATAACAAAGGCGGGGATAGAGCGGAACAAGCTTATCTGCGAGGGCAGGATAGAGGCGTGTATATTATATGTGTCTGAGAGTGCGGAGAACCCCGTCTACAGCGTGAAAAAGAATATACCGTTCAGCTACAGCCTCGACTGCGAAGCGGACGGAGACGGGCTTGTGCCGAAGCTGAAGGCAGAGATAAAGCATACCGGCTATAATCTCAATGCAGCCGGAGAGGTAGAGCTAAGATGTATACTTTCCATAAATGCGAACGTGATAAGAAAGCGCGATATAGAGCTTATAACGTCGGCCGAAACAGGGGAGAGCAAGAGCCGCGCCGAAAGCAAGATAGTGGTGTATTTTGTCCAGAGCGGCGACAGCCTGTGGGAGATAGCAAAGCGCTACGGCGTACCGTGCGGAGCGATAAGCGAGTTTAATGAGCTTGGCGACGAAAAGCTCAGACAGGGAATGAGGCTGCTCATCCCGGGAAAATAAAATTTAAAATATCCTCCCTGCAGAGATCGATAATGATCTCCTCAGGGAGGATATTTGTTTGTCTGCAGCTATCAGAGCGTTTCCATGGCTCTGATGCTCTCGAGCACCTTTTCGAGCATTTCTTTGTATTTTACGCCCTTGGCACGTTCCTCGTCAACGACCTTCTGAGGAGCCTTTGAAACAAAACCCTGATTTGAGAGCTTGCCCTCAACGCGCTTTATCTCGCCCTCAAGCTTTTTCTTCTCGCCGTTAAGACGCTTAAGCTCAGCCTCCTTGTCAACGAGCTCGTCGAGCGGGAGGAATATCTCCGCCGAGGGAACGACGATATTTACGGCGTTCGGGTTTATGCCGCTTCTGTCGGAGCGTATCTCGACCTCTGAGGCGGACGCAAGCTTTTCAAAGAACACTGCGCCCTTGGTAAAGGTATCGTTTTCTCCCGTCACGATTATTACCTTTGCCTTCTTTGAGGGCGGAACGTTCATTTCTGCACGCCTGTTGCGTACTGCAGAGATAGCGTCCATGATAAGCCCCATCGCCTTTTCCTCGTCCTCGAATACGAGCGCTTCATCGTATACGGGGAATCGGCTTATAACGATGCTCTCGCCCTCATGCGGCAGGTGCTGCCATATCTCCTCTGTGATAAACGGCATGAACGGGTGGAGCAGCTTCATCGTGTTTGAGAGCACGTATGTGAGCACATACTGCGCTGTCTTTCCCGAAGGGTCGTTCTTATCGAACAGTCTCGGCTTTACGAGCTCTATATACCAGTCGCAGAAGCTCTCCCAGATGAAGTCGTAGAGGTTCGCAAGAGCTATGCCCAGCTCGAATTTATCGAGGTTGTCGGTAACGTTCTTGACTACTTTGTTGTATTTTGAGATTATCCACTTGTCCTCAAGCCTCAGCTCGTCAACAGGCGGAAGCTTGTTTTCGTCGATCTCAAGATTCATCATCGTAAATCTTGACGCGTTCCATATCTTGTTCGCAAAGTTGCGCCCGGCCTCAACTCTTTCGATGTAGAAGCGCATGTCGTTTCCCGGCGCGTTTCCCGTTGCAAGAGTGAACCTCAGTGCGTCGGCGCCGTACTTGTCGATTATCTCGAGCGGGTCGATTCCGTTGCCAAGAGATTTTGACATCTTCCGTCCCTGCGAGTCTCTTACAAGACCGTGCATAAAGACACGCTTAAAGGGGACCTGACCTGTATGCTCCAGACCGGAGAAGATCATTCTTGCGACCCAGAAGAATATTATATCATATGCAGTTACAAGTGTGCTTGTCGGATAGAAGTAATCGAGCTCCGGAGTCTTGTCGGGCCAGCCGAGCGTCGAGAACGGCCATAAAGCCGACGAGAACCACGTATCGAGCACGTCCTCATCCTGATGAACGTGACCGCCGCACTTTGGGCAGACGGTTATGTCTTCCTTTGATACGGTCGTTTCACCGCATTCGTCGCAGTAGAACGCCGGTATGCGGTGTCCCCACCAGAGCTGACGTGAGATACACCAGTCAAATACACCCTCCATCCAGTTCATATAGGTCTTAGAGAATCTTTCAGGGACAAATTGTGTGTCACCGTTCTTTACGGCCTCTATTGCGGGACCTGCAAGCGGCTTCATCTTTACGAACCACTGCTTTGAGATTATTGGCTCGACTGTAGTGCCGCAGCGGTAGCACTGCCCTACGTTGTGAGAGTGGTCCTCTACCTTTACGAGAAGCCCGAGCTCCTCAAGGTCCTTTACGATGGCCTTTCTTGCCTCATAGCGGTCCATGCCCTCGTACTTTCCGCCGTATGAATTTATAGTAGCGTCGTCGTTCATGACCTTTATCTGCTCAAGGTTATGACGCTTTCCTACCTCAAAGTCGTTCGGGTCGTGGGCGGGCGTTATCTTAACGCAGCCCGTTCCGAATTCCTTGTCAACGTATTCGTCGGCTATTACAGGTATCTCACGGCCAACAAGCGGCAGTATAAGCGTCTTGCCGATGATGTCCTTGTAGCGCTCGTCCTCCGGATTAACGGCTACGGCTGTATCGCCGAGCAGTGTTTCGGGACGTGTCGTTGCGATCACTACGAAGTCGTCGCTGTTCTTGACGGGATATTTTATATGCCAGAAGTGTCCGGCCTGTTCTGTATGCTCTACCTCAGCGTCCGAAAGAGCCGTTATGCAGTGCGGACACCAGTTTATTATCCTTGAGCCCTGATAGATGAGCCCCTTGTTGTAGAGGTTAACGAATACCTCTCTTACCGCCTTTGAGCAGCCCTCGTCCATTGTAAAGCGCTCTCTGTCCCAGTCGCATGAGGAGCCTATTTTCTTAAGCTGCGTGATTATCCTGTCGCCGTACTGCTTCTTCCAGTCCCATACCTTCTCAAGAAATTTTTCGCGTCCGAGGTCATAGCGTGTCAGACCTTCGTTTACTCGCAGGTTTTCTTCTACCTTTATCTGCGTTGCGATGCCCGCATGATCTGTTCCCGGCACCCACAGAGCCTCATAGCCCTGCATCCTCTTGTAGCGTATGAGTATATCCTGAAGAGTCTCGTCAAGCGCGTGACCCATATGCAGCTGCCCCGTTACGTTCGGGGGCGGTATAACTATCGTATAGGGCTTTTTATCTGGGTTTACCTCCGCGTGGAAATAGCCCTTTTCTACCCATGTATTGTACAGTCTGTCTTCAAATTCGGCAGGATCGTATGTTTTGGCAATATTTTTTTTGTCTTCCATTTTTGCAAGATTCCTTTCACAAATATTTTTGATTTATCATTTGACTATCCGACTCGGAACACTGTTATAAATGCAATAACAGCAAGCCCCAATGCCGCAAACTTAGCCCATAATATCTGTTTGTCGGACGGATCGGGTACTTTGAAGATATTGGTCAGTATCCATTTCCCTCTGAACGTCAGAAGAAGAGCTATAACCGCCAATATCACCGCGATTATCTTTGCTGCCATATATGCTTCACCTCCCGCCTGATTTACGGCGCACCTTATTCTGCGCCCTTACAAGAGTATACCATACCTTCTATCTGATGTCAAGCTCTCATACGGGAACATTCCTCACCAAAACGGCATTTTTTTCATATAATACACCATACAACAAGAGCGCGCGGCACGTTATGTCCTGCGGCGCTCATATCAAATAAGAGAGGTGTAGTCTATGTTTCATACCGTTTCCGTAATAGGCGGCGACCTGAGGCAGCTCACACTCGGGCGGGAATTAAAAAAAGAGGGGTATCATGTTTTCCTTTACGGCTTTGACAAATACGCCGACGATACGGAGCTTGACGAGGAGGAGGATCTTGACCTCGTGCTCTGCTCCGATATCGTCATACTTCCCGTTCCGGTGACGTTCGACGGACGGACGATAAATTCTCCGTACTCGGCCTCGCCGCTTTCTCTTGATGAATTTCTTGATGCGATAAACCCATCCGCGCTTCTTTTCGGAGGACAGATAAAGCCAAATCTGCAAAAGGCGCTTACCGAAAAAAATATAAAATTCTGCGACTACCTGACACGTGAGGAACTGGCGATAAGGAACGCCGTGCCCACGGCGGAGGGCGCGATAAAAATAGCTATCGAGGAAACTCCGATAACGCTGCATGGGAGCAAGTGCCTTGTTCTCGGCTACGGCAGGATAGGAAAGATACTTTCGCGTATGCTCCAGGGCATGGGTGCGAACGTCTGGGTCGAGGCGAGGAAATACGCCGACCTTGCAATGATCGAGGGTCACGGCTATGAGCCGCTGTCGCTCGGCGAGGTAAAGAACTTTATCGATGAATTTGATATTATCTTTAATACTATTCCCGCACTGATATTGAACGAGACCCTTCTTAAGGCTGTAAAGCCCGATGCGCTGATAATAGACCTGTCGTCAAAGCCCGGCGGGGCGGAATTTATTTTGCACTGCGGCGGCGGTGCAGCTCCTGAGCCGCCTTGAAATCCTCTCTTGAGATTATCGGCTCATGCGTATTTTTGACCGTTATCCACTGCTCCTGTGGCAGGTTCCTTTTTTTGGACAGCTTATAGCTTATTTTTCTTGAACGATTCTGCGTAAGATCGCCAGCATAGGTGGGATTTGTGAGGATGCGTGCTATCGTGACCTCGTTCCATGCTCTGCAGGCTGCCTTCAGATTTTTGACCGCCGACGGCGTAGGTATTCCTTCACGAGATAAGCTTTCGGCTATGGCACACTTTGACGCTCTTGAAAGATACATAGAAAATATCTGCCTTACGACCGGAGCGGTTTCCGTATCGATTATAAGACGGCCCTTGTCATGCGGGTCCTTTTTATAGCCGTAGGGCGGCGAGGAGCCGATAAAAATGCCGTTTTCCTTCTTTGTGTTAAGCGCCGTCCGCACCTTTTTTGAAATATCTTTCGCGTACATATCGTTAAATACTGCACGGAACGGCGTCATATCGTTATTGGTATTGTCCTGATACGTATCTATGCCGTCGTTTATGGCGATATACCGCACGTCATGCTGCGGGAAATAGCGCTCAAGGTAATGACCGGTCATTATGTAGTCGCGGCCCAGACGAGACAGATCCTTTGTTATAACGCAGTTTATGCGGCCCAGCTCTATATCCGACAGCATCCTCTTAAAATCCGGTCTGTCGTAACTCGTGCCGCTCCAGCCGTCATCAATATAAATACCGGCTAAGCTGAAGCCGTGCTCGTTTGCGTAGCTTATCAAAAAGGCCTTTTGATTCTGTATGCTTTCGCTTTCCTTTTCCGTGCCGTCGTCGCGTGATAGGCGCAGATACAGCGCGGTATTAAATATTTCTGCGGACATAATATCATACCTCCTGCCTGATTTTATGCGGTGCGGCATGTCCGTATTACGGCCGGAATTCATGGCAGAAAAAAATAAAAAAATTTCAAAAATATATTGACCTGAAGTCGGGTTGGGTGTTATAATGGATATATCATATTGCGGAGAAAAAGTCAAATTTTTATGGGAGAGTATATCTGCTTTGATCTTTTGTATCCGTCTGAAAACCAGATTGCCGGCTGAGGCAATTAATGAAAGGGGTAAAATTTATGTTAGTAAACACAAAGGCGAAAATCGGCGTATTTTCCATTGCACTTGGGGCGTACCTGCCTCAGTTCCCATCGCTCGTGCCGGAATTTGAGGCGCAGTACGAGGCGTTCAAAAAGACACTGCCCGATACGGTGGAGATCATTGACGGAGGAATGGTAACGACAAAGGAGCAGTCGCAGGCTGCCGGTGACCTTTTCCGTGCGGCTGACGTTGACCTTGTATTTTTGCAGCTGCTTACGTATGCAACGTCATACAACATGCTTCCGGCTGTTAAGGACCTTGACGTGCCCGTCGTACTTGTAAATCTCCAGAAGCTCAAGGCGCTTGATTATGACCATACGGATATCGCGTCATGGCTCGGCGAGGGCTATGCCTGCGGAGCCGTAGGTGAAATGGTCGCCGACCTTGAAAGATACGGAAAGCGCCATGCCGTGATCACCGGAGTTGTAGAGGGGGGAGATCCTGGAGTTCAGAAGGAGATCGACGAGTGGTGCCGTGCTGCTCAGACGAGAAGAAGATTCAGAGATACAAATATCGCACAGATCGGAAGACCGTATCCGGGAATGATGGACCTTTACATAGACGAATCAAACCTTTACAGAAGGATGCACCTGTACACAAAGCAGTTCGACTGGGAGAAGATGTGGGCTATTGCCGACGATATCACAGATGAGGAAGCTATCCGCGCAAAGGCGCAGGATATTCTTGATACGTTCGATATCGAGGGCGGCGGAAGCATCGAAGAGGTATGGGAAATGGCAAAGTATGTCGTTGCCTTTGAGCAGTGGGTAAAGGACGAAAAGCTCGGTCTTATCGCCTCGCACTACGACGGCTTTGCAACAGGCAAGGCAGGCGTGCTCGACAGCATGCTGATACCTGCGTTCTCGATGCTTATAAAGCAGGGAACGGCCTGCGCTGTTGAGGGCGATATGAAGGTCGCTATGGCGATGAGTATTTTAAAGACTATCTCTGGAACGGGCCAGCTTGCCGAAATGTATTCGATAGATTTTAACGATGATATAGCTATCATAGGGCACAGCGGCTCGGGCGACGCCGATATTTCGGATAAGAAGCCCACGATGAAGATAGTGAAGGTATTCCACGGAAAGACGGGCGGCGGCTATCTGACGCAGTTCTATCCGTACACGGGACCCGTTACATATCTGGCCATCACACAGGACGGCGACGGACACTTTAAGTTCATCGTTGCCGAGGGTGTAAACGAGGAAGGAAAGATACTCTCATTCGGAGATACGAATATGAGGACGCGCTTTACATGCGGCGCAAGAGAGTTTGTGAACCGCTGGAGCGAATGCGGACCGACGCACCACTTCGCGGCAGCTACCGGCAGACATATCGATACGATCCTCAAGGTCGCAAAGATATTCAATGTTCCGGTCGACATCGTGACAAGATAAATAGCAAGATAAAAGATTATTTAAGGATCGGATGCTGTGATTTTATGCGGCATCCGTTTTTTTGTGCGGAAAAATAAATTCGGGCGGGGTAGACTTTACCGCTGCGCGGCTGATGGGCATACGTGTCATCTGGGCATTGTCATTGCCGATAAACGGTTGGAGTTGAAAAATCAACCTTAAAAAAAATTAATATTTATATTGCTCCCTTCAAGTATAATGACATCAATCACATCTTTTGCTATCTTCTTCTTCAATTCAATGTCATAGCTGTGCCAATTGTTAAGGATATTGTCTATATCCAAGCTCGGATCGTTAAGTCTGCTTGATTTCAGTTCAAGCTCCGCTATCTGTTCCGTCAAAGACCTTTTTTCAGTGTCAAGATCCTTTATATATCTGTTTACATATTCGGCTGTGACCTCTGTTCCCTCGGACAGGGTGACCATAAGATTACTTATCTTCTTATCAGTTTCGGCAAGTCTTATCTTTAAACTGTTTATTTCGGGAGAATACTTTACGATACCGCTCATTCTTATACTTTTCAGATCCTCAAGACGTTCAAACAACGCTTCCTCAACTATCATTTCAATACGGTCAACATTCATCATTACTTTGGGATAAGGACAGGCGTTGTTTTTTCGTCCCCGGCAGTATAGATATTTATATTCCTTTTTAGACTTGTTCGGCATGAATCGCTTTGCGTAATATGTATATCCGCATTTACATCTGACAAGTCCCTGGAGCCATGTCAGACTTCCCGTTCCCAAATTTGAATGTCCTTTCTTTCGTGAAAATATCTGCTGTACAGACAGCCAAAGATCAGCATCTATTATACCCTTATGAAGTCCGAGTGAAACAAAAT
>CALXRY010000125.1 GCA_944390955.1 uncultured Clostridia bacterium
CTTATTATGTGACAACGACGGACGCTTACGGTGATATGAAGCTAAAAACAGATGGCGAATGGTGGATTCTTGAGGGCAAGGAGATTAACTATGACGCCTATAATGCCATTGCGTTTTTAAACGGAGACTTTTTAACAAAGGGAAATAACTTTACTTCACTTGGTAATGACAAAACAACCTATTATAAGCTGCCGCAGAAAATTATTGATAACATAAACCAAAACCATGTGTGGTGGAGATTTGTCAATGACCACAGAAAACAAGAAGGTGTTAAGAGCACATATCAGGCAGGAGTTTCATTCCTTTCGTGGATGGACTTTACTACATATGCCGGTAAACTTGGCGCCGTAGACGGATTTTCGAATTCCAATGTGGCGAATGCCGATGTGTATTTTCTCCGCGATACGAACAACTGGGGCGGTGATCTTTCTTTAGCACTGTTTTCTGCCGCAGATAAACAATGTAAGCATTGGGGGCAATATGTAAGGCAGTACGGACTTTTGAGACCGGCGTTTTATCTGAAAAAGGACTTCTTTAAGACGACCAAAATCGACCTTGCGACTATGGGCGAAAATGTTAGAACAGCTATTCGTAAGGTTTGTACCGACGAGGAATTGAAAAAACTGTACACCGAGGAAGAGTGCGAGGACTATTTCGGGATTGTGCGCCCGTTAAGTATCAAAACAACGGTACGCAGCGGAATGTCGCTTGAAGATGTCAAACTTCTCGATACCTTGATTGCAAGTGTGAACAAAAGTGGGGCGGCATACCGGTGGCAGGTTAGCCGCAACAACGGAGCGAGCTGGGCGGATATTGCCGATGAAACTTCGGCGGAGTACATTGTCAGTGCTGCGGAAGCCGGAGCACTGGTGCGCTGTACAGCAACAGTAGCCGGAAATGTAATTAGCGGAGAATCGGTACGGATTCCAAATCCCGCTATCAAGACGCCGGAAGCTGTTAATCTTGATACTTTTGCGGAAAAAACGCCGGATAAGTTTCGTTTTACGGTTGAAGGTAAGGATTTTGTGCTGCTTGATACCTTTGATAATGACGAGTCAACCTACTATGTGACAACTGTGGATGCCTACGGCGATATGCAAACAATTACAAATGGAGCAATTCCTGTAGGGAAGAAGATTAACTACGATGCATATAAATCCGACGAATTTTTAAACAGCGATTTTTTAACAAAGGGAAATAATTTTACTGCGCTTGGCAATGATACAACAACCTATTACAAGCTGCCGCAGGGAATTATTGATAACATAAACAAAAATCATGTGTGGTGGAGATTTGTCAATGAGTACAGAAAGCAAAATGGTGTGCAAAGCACATACAAAACGGGTGTTTCATTGCTTTCGTGGACAGATTTTACAGCATATGCAGAAAGAATCGGACAGTTGGATGTATTTAACGATGCTAAAGTTAAAGATGCCGAGGTACTGTTCCTTCGAGATACAAACAATTGGGGAGGAAATAGTGCTGTAACGGTATTCGGAACAGGAAAGTATGAGAACAAATGTATATATGTTGAAAATCAGTCCGAAAACCCCTTTGGTCTTTTGCGCCCCGCATTTTACTTAAAGAAGGATTTCTTTCAGACCGTAAAACTTGACCTTTCTCAGACAGGAGAAAGCGTTTTGGACGTTATGCGCGGAAGATATTGTATAGAAGATCTGATAGGTATTTATACGGAGCAGGAGCTGACAGAAAGCGGATTTAGACGAAGGGGAGAAACCGACGGCAATACATTAGAAATAGAATCATTTGCTGTAGGAAATGTTTTCACCGATGCGGAGGATGCTAAAATAAGAATAAATTCATCGTCACCTGCCGTTTGTTATCGTATTACAGATTATAACGGCGAGCTTGTAAAATCCGGTACGGCAAATACGGTATATGATTTTGCAGAATTGAATTTCAACAGTCTTGACGTGGGATATTATGAACTTTCCGTTCAGAACGGCGATACCTTTGATGACAGTGCCGAGAAAAAGATTACATCCTTTGCGATTATTCCGGAATTTGATTTTTCGGAGGTGAAGGATTCACCCTTTGGAATCAATACGCATTTTGAATTGAATTGGCTCGGCTGGGATATAAAAACGATTTCACTTCTAAAAAAAGCCGGTGTGAAAAGCGTGCGTGACGGATATGAATGGAACAGCATGGAATCTGAGGTCAAGGGAGAATACAAGAACTATAATTTCTTCCCGTATGAGCAATCAAGACTGCGACAGGCAGGTATTGACTACCTCTATGTGGCAGGCTCGCATAACAAGTTCTATGACAACGGGGCTTCACCGTATACCGACGAGGGAATACAGGGGCTTGCGAATTACGCGAAGAAGGCGACCGAATTATACAATTATCACTACGGCGATTATAAACTGAAATATATGGAAATGTACAATGAATGGTACACTTCCGCCGGAGATAAGGGAGATGGTCCTGCGGACTCGTCACCCGAGAATTATATTAAAGTGTTCCAAAAGATGTATGAAACAGTTAAGACGGCATACCCGAATATGACAATGTTTTTGAATGTTTATCCGCAGGAAACAAATTCCGAAGGGCTATTGAAACTGGGAGGATTGAATTACTGCGATGGATATGCAATTCATCACTATAATTATGGGCTGAATAAGGAAGACCCGGAAAATCCCGAATGCGGACTGGGTGTAACGATAGACAAAACGCAGGATATGATTGCAAAATATAATACCAATAATAAGGAAATGAAATTCTGGCTCAGTGAGTTTGGCTGGCCATCGGTATCAGCACCTGACTGGGGGGTTCTGATTACAGAAAAGGAACAGGCAGAGTATCTTGTAAGAGGGTTTGCAATCGCTCTGTCCAAGGGCATGGAGCGAGTATATTGGTATGATTTCATGAATGACCGGGATCGAAACCATATATATGAGGACGATTGTGAGTCGCACAAGAAAAACGGTGAGTATAATTATGGGTTGATTAGGAATGGACTTGACCGGACATATGGAGCGCATACGCCCAAGAGAAGCTATGTTGCTTATGCGAATATTACCAGAGAGCTTGCAAACAAGAGGTTTGTAAATTTGGATAAGGCAGACGATGGAGGAGGCGCGGCGTATTATTATCATTTTGAAGGCGCCGGCGGCAAGACCACGATTGCATATTATGCTGTGCTTGATGGAAGCGAGGAGAAACCTTCAAAGAACATTACCATTACAGCAAACGAAAGCGTAGTGGTGAAAAACATCGAGGGGAAAACTTTGAAAATCGCATCGGCGGGAGAGGATATTACATTAAAATTATCTTCAGCACCTATCTATATTGAAGGTGGATACACAGTGAAACAATAAGAGTAAAGTTAAGGAGGAAACTTGATGAAACGGTATTTAATTGCTGTTATGACAGTGTTCGTGTTAATATGCAACATTGGTTTTGCAGCAGAAGCATCTGTGCAAACTGTAAAATACGACACAGAAAATGAAATTCTGACTGTTAAAGGCAGCGCAGATTCAAAAATGCAGTCAATATCTTTAGAGGTGCTAAAGGGTGGAGTGACTGCCGGACAGTTTGATTCCGCCGACGCTGAAGACCGATTCAATATGCTTGTGCATGCAGATGAAACGCTGAGCACAGATGATGGATCCTGGCAATTCAGCTTTGGATTTCCGGCAGACTCAGAACGGCACGTCATCCGCGTTCGGACGGGAAACAACGGGGAAATTGAACAGCGCAGTATTGTTGCGGCAACGAACAGTGAGTTTGAAACTGCAATGGAGATGATGAACAGAGCCGGTTCTAATGATATTTCGGATGTACTGAAAAATTGTGTGGGAATTCTTGGCTTGGATTGTGATACACTTGAAATGCTGCCTGAGAAAAATTGCGATGCAATGGCACTGAGAATATTAAACGAACGTGATAAACAGCCGAACAAGGTATTTGCCGAATACGAGTTGCTTGAAGCAGTATTCAATGAGAACCTTGCTGTTGAATGTGTGAACGTTGCCGACGGGAGTAATATTGCGGCAGTATTGGAAAAATACAAAAAATACTTTACATATAAAAGCGGAAAATCGTATCAGATTTTTGAAGGTTTAAGTGCAGACAGTCAAAAAAATGTTTATACAAATCTCGCAAAAGCAGATTACGGCAGCCCGGCGGCAGTTGATACCGCATTCGGATTGGAAACGGTACGGGTCAGACTTGCGGCGCTTCGCGGGTATGATGAATTGTATGACGTGCTTCCGCAATGCGCAGACGCTTTAGAGGCGAATATTTCAAAATATACGGCGCTTTCAAAGGAAAAGCAGCTGAAGGTCTGCTCCGAAATCATAACAAGCCTGTCAGGAAAAGATGTTACAAAGGAATCTTTGGAGAAAATCGTAAGCAGCTCCGCTGAGAAATATAGCTCTAACGGAACAACGGGAAGCGGTTCCGGTGGCGGCGGCGGAACCGGCGGAGGAGTCAAGACTCCAAACATTGCTGTTGCCGCACCGAATAAGCCCAATGAAAGCTCCTTTGTATTCAATGACATTGAAAGCGTTTCGTGGGCAAGAGACAGCATTGAGGCATTGGCAAGACGGGGTGTTATCAACGGAAAGGCAGATAAAATCTTTGCGCCGAATGATACGGTAACGAGAGAAGAATTTGTGAAGATGGTTGTGCTGGCGCTAAATATTACGGCAGAGGACACAAGCTGTGATTTTACTGACGTAAGAGATGATGCTTGGTACAAAGAGTATGTTGGCAGGGCTGTGGGAAGCGGTCTTGTGATCGGTCTTGGAAACGGAACTTTTGGAGTGGGCGAGAATATATCGCGACAGGACATCGCAGTTATTTTGTGGAACGGTATTAAGAGTAAAGCAGAAAACGGAAGTGCGGCTGCGTTTATTGACAACAATGCTATTTCAGACTATGCAAAAGAGGCGGTAAATGCGATGCGGTATTTAAATATCATTGACGGATATGAAGATAATACATTTCGACCAAGAAACGCCGCGACGCGAGCAGAGGCGGCAAAACTTCTGTACAAAGCCGTGCAGATAGTGGAATAGATTAGCGCAGGAGGAGTAGTTATGAAAAAAATCAACAAAATAGTTTCTTGCATATTGACAATCATGTTGTTTGCGGCAAATTTTACACTTGGCGTATATGCGGAAACGGAAAAAACCGCGAATAACGACTATATACAATATGAAGCTCGCGTTCTGCATGATTTAGGTATCATCGATACAAATATGCAAATCGAACAGAATATGTCGAGAGCGGAATTCGCAGGGGTATTTGCAAAGTTCCTGAATGTCAATACAGATACGGCGGTTACTATGGAGGATGTAGCGGATGTGGAGAATGAGTATGTATATGCTCCGTCAATCAGACTGATGCTGGATAGGGGATACATGTCTCTTGATGAAAAGAAGAATTTCTTTCCCGGAAGCGCCGTTACATATGCCGATACGGCTATGGCATTGGTTAAGGCACTCGGTTATGAACCTTATGTCAGCGCAAAGGGCGTGAACGCCTATGGATATATCGATTGTGCTATGCGAATAGACATAGAGCTTGCAGGAAAAGGGGAAAAAGACTCTCTTACATACGGCGATGTAATACATTTGCTGTTTTCAGCTTTGGAGGTCAGCCTTCTTGAACCCAAGACATACTCGTCGAACAAGATTGAATATACAAATCGTAATGGGGAGACTCCGCTTAGCGCATGGCATGATATATATGTGACAAATGGAATTTTATATAATATTGAAAGTGGAACAGCGAGCCTTTCTGTTGATTCAATCGGTAAAAAAGCAGTCAGAATAGGAGACGGGATATACAGCGTCGGACAGGTGAAAGCTGCTGAATTTTTGGGATATGCGGTTAAGGGCTATTATTACGGCGGAAATAAAACGCCGGAAAATGAATTGGTATCGGTTATTCCGCTGCGCGGCAAAAACGAAATTACAAGTATAGATGCAGAGGACATTGTGAGATATAAAGACAATGTTTTAATCGTTAAAAGCGGGAACAGAAACAAAAAGTACAATATTTCTCCGGCTACCGATATCATTTATAACGGCGAAGCGGTGAACTACGAAAACCGCGACAAGGCACTGAATATCGACTGTGGAACCGTGTTGATTAATAAAGTGAATTTTGAAGGTGTAAATTCGGTAGTGATTGTAACAGCCTATGAAAATTATGTGGTAGGAGCAATAGATAAAGACAAAAAAATCGTTTACGACAAACTGGATAATAACAGGAATCTTGACCTGCTTGGTGACGACAGCAGCGTTAAGCTTACAGAAACAAATGGAAATATTATTGATTTTGAAAGTCTTAAGATTGGCGATGTTCTGACAGTTGCCGCAAGCTTGGGTTCAAAGAGAATAGAAGTTATACGGAGCAATCAAAAGATAAGCGGAAATATATCCGAAAGAGGCGGGGAAGGCACAAATGATGAGTATATAAAGATTGATGGCACTACATATTATGTTGCTAAAAACTATCGTGATTCAAAGGCTGAACGCCCCAATCTAAATACACCGGTATCTGTTGCTTTGGACTCATGGGGAAAGGTGGCGGACATTTCCGCTGTAAATGTGAGCGGATATAAGATTGGGATATTAAAGTCGGCGGGGGTACTGGAGGATTTAAGTCCTGAGAGACTTTATATGAAAATTTTTGACAGAGATGGAAAAATAAAGGCTTATGAAGCAATAGATCGTGTGGTAATAGACAATTATCGTACAAAAACTGCAGAAGAAGCGAAAAATGTTTTGGAATCAGTAACCGGAATATCCGTTTATCAGCCGATACGGTATTTATTAAATTCCGAAGGTCTGGTTTCAAATATTGACACGACATATTATAATGAAGCTGCGGGCGAGTCCGAGCAGAGTCTGCGGTATATCTGGCGGTCATATAACAACGACTATACAACTCGCGGGTATGGAACGGATATACAGTATATGTATTGGGCGAATAAAAATTTTGGCAGAAAATTTTTTGCGGGTCAGGGGACGACGCTCATGAAGCTGCCGAGACAGAATACTGCCAAGGACAAGTTTTTTATCACCGAGTCTGAATGGGTTAGCGGAAGGTATTATTATGTTGACGCATTGGCAGTGGGGCGCGATAATTTTTGTGCCGATGTTGTGATACAGTATTATGACGCAGCAGAGGACAGCACCGAGGGTCAAACGATTCGTTACGGTCTGGTGACGGAGGTTGTATATGCAGTGGATAACGATGGGGGAACTGCGTATAGAATTTCGTATATTGATGCGTATGGCGGCGGTACCCGAACAGGGTTTGTCGACAGCAACTGCAGCATAACAGATGCGGAGTCTATCAAGCAGGATGATACGAATACCTACCGTATATCCGAAGGTGATTTTGTTCGCTTTTCAACTGATGTCGCCGAAATGATTGTTAAAGCCAAAGTCATATATGATGCGGAAACCGGAACGTGGGCAAGCGATTTGCCGCATATCAGAGATGACAGAACAGAAGGAATTGTAAACTGCAACATGGAAGTTAATGAGCTGTTCCATGGATATGTGCTTCAGAATGGAACTTCCTATATACGTCTTACTGGTGAAAAGCCGGTCAATGTTACAGATTCCGTTATGGATAGTGCGTATGTGTTTAATATTGCAAACGCCACAGTCTATAAATATGTTTCGTGGAGCGGAAAACTTGTAGCTGTAGATGCTTCGGAAATCATTCCGTTTGAATATTCAGACAATTGCTCTGAGGTAATTACGGGTGACTTAGGCGGCTTAACGCCGTTCGTAGTAATTTATAATTGAGGTAAGGAGGGATTTCTATGAAGGCGTTAAAGAAAGTAACAGTGTGTATACTGGCGTTGAGCCTGATATTTGCTTCAGTTTCCGCTGCTGCCTACAACGACGTGCCGGAGGATTATCCATATGGCGAAGAAATTGCATTTTTGACAGATTCGGGAGTTGTCAAGGGAGATGGACACGGAAATTTTGCGCCAAAGGAGCTTTTGACGCGCGCTGAATTTGTGGTCATGTTAGAGGCAGCGTTTGATATTGGCGAAGAAGAACAGCATGATTTTACTGATGTGCCGGCAGGTGCTTATTACGAAAAAGCGCTGGGCAGACTGCAAAAAGCGGGTATTTTAAACGGTAAGGGTGACGGTATTTTTGCACCGAACGACAGCGTTACGCACGAAGAGGCGGTAAAGATGATTGTGGAGGCATATGAGTCTGTCACCGGTGAGAGTATGATTAGCGGCGTTGAAGTTGTTCCTACGGATTATAACAGCGTTTCGGATTGGGCAAGGACGTCAATGGATAAGGCGATGGCACATCGTATCCCCTTGCTTTCGGAAGCTAATACGCTTTCTCCGACAGTTGCGCTGACCAGAGGCGAGGCGGCGAAACTTGTCACGAATGCACTGCTTTGTCTCGGCGAGCCGAAGCGGCAGCAGGGCATTCAACCTACAAAGATTATACAAAATAAATTAGGAAATGTATATTATACAACAGAACCGGCTGCATTTGAAGTATCAACGGACTACAGCTTGATTCGCTACGAGGTTCGCGACTTTTATAATACAATAGTCAAAAAAGGCTATGCAAAAGCAAGAGGCGGCAAGGCAAAATTTGATTTTACCGATTTGGGGATCGGGCATTACAGCTTCACGGCATATAGCCCTACAGACGATGAGACAACGGAGCTTTGCAAAACCTTTTTCTGCATCATAAATGAGTATGATTTTACGGATATTGACCCCGAAACGGCGAAGTTCGGCATAAACACCCATTTGGAAAACGCATGGCAGGGTTGGGAGCATGAGCTTTTGGAACTTGCAAACATTGCGGGTGCGAGAATTTTTCGTGACGGCTCCTGGTGGGAGAATGTTGAGCGGGAAAAAGGAGTATATAACTCCGGTCTGGCAAATAACGCAATGGAATATGCCAAAAAGTATAATATGGCAGCTTGGGATTTGACTGTTCAGACGCATAGATTTTATGACGGCGGCGTGACGCCTTATACGGAGGAGGGTATAAACGGACAGGCAAATTTTGCAAACGCTCTTGCGGATTGCTGGAACGGTAGAATGAAATGGATTGACATACTCAATGAGTTTGAGGATACAAGCAATGGCCCGGGAGGCAAAAAACCCGAAACCTTGTATAATATTGTAAAGCGCTGCTATGAGGTTGTAAAGCCAAACCATCCGGACGTACAAATTGGTGTTACCGCATACGGCAGTGAATGGGACGAAGAATTTTATAAACTTGGTGCTTTTAATTATCTTGACTATTTGGGGGTACATCGTTATCCGAAGATGGTAATAGGTGATACACCCGGTTTAGGGCCCGAAACGGATATTAAGCCGCTATACGATAAAATAAAGACCATGGTGGATAAGTATAATACAAGCGGACACAAGGTACATATTTATATGAACGAAACGGGAGGTCATACGGCTAATTTTTCTGCCGGAGTTACATATCGCGAGCAGGCAGAGTATGTGCCGCGTATCCTGGCTACGGCACTGTCGGCAGGTTTTGAGAATGTAATATGGTACGCTTTGATGAACGATGGACATGATGAGAATATCAACGAGCAGAATTTCGGACTTATCTATTCTAAAAAGGGAAAGTACGGAGATTGGGCACCGAAAGAGGCTTACCAGGCATACTGCGTGGCGACAAGAAAGCTTTCGAGAGCCAATGTAAAGGAAACCGTAACGGATGGCAATATATACCGGCATGTGTTTACCACAGAAGACGGGAAGGATTTGAGCGTGCTTAATGCGCTGAACGGAGCGGATGTTGCGCTGTATACCGATGAACCGGTTAAGATTACGAATATTATGGGCAAAGAGGAAATTTATACACCGGTAAACGGAAAAATCTATCTTGAATTAAAACCCGAACCTGTGTATGTTGAAGGAACGATAAATGTAAAAGAGGAAAAGCTGCCGCTTAAGGCAGAGCTGTCAAATTTAATCGTTGATTCAACGGCGAAGCTCTGTGTTGAAGTGGACGATAACTTCAATGCGGGCAATATTACCGCAGAGTTTAACGGCGAGACATTTGGAGTCGGTGAAGTTTGTGAGATTGAAGCATTAAAAGAACAGTCAAAGGCTTCAATTGTGACTGTGGTGAAGTCTGATGGCAAGCCGTTTGCAAGACTATATGAGAATGTAGAATACAGACATCCTTATGACCTGACAGTGAAGGAAAATTTGTCTATGAAGGATGACATGAACATTGTATGCGATCTTGATTTTACCGTTCAAAACAACATGGATGAGGATATAGCCGTAAACGGTATCCGATATCAGTTTGGCGATCGGGAAGGAACCATAGATGTTTCGGGCGTTATTCCGGCAAAAGGGAGTATGTCATGGCAGCATACGTTTGATAAGCTGACGTCCGGCGTGGTTTACGACGCACAGTTCAGCCTGATATGTGACGGGACTAAATCCGAAGCTGTGGATTTTGAAGGGAAGTATGACTATAATATAATGCCGCGCGGAAAGATGGTAATCGACGGAAAGGTTGACAATAACCTTGAAAATCTGAAAAACTGTTTATATATCCCGCCGGAATCCATGGAGAAAGCGACGTTGATGCCGGGATCGCTGTCAAACGCCGAGGACTATAATGCACAGGCGTGGCTGTGCTACGATGATGATAATTTATATCTATGCGTGGATGCAATAGATGATATACATTCCGCCCCGCAAACAGGGAGTAACATATGGAGTAATGATAGTATTCAGTTCACATTTTATGCTGATGGGTTTGAAGACCTGAAGTATCCGCCGATATCGGATAGAGATGATACATCGGCAATGGATGAGATACATTACTATGAGTTTGGCGTATCGCTGTTGGATTCCGGTGTGACGGAAAAGGCATGTTGGCGTGATGTTGCAAACGGCACAACACCAAGGAGGGACTATCCTTATAATTGTGTAATAAAACGTGATGAAACAACGAAGCACACAGTATATGAACTTGCAATCCCATGGAGCACCATATATCCTTTAACCCCGGATAAGGTTGAGGATTTACGCATGTCTGTTGCTGTTGTCGAAAATGATATGAACGGACGCGACGGCTGGTATGAATGGGGCGGCGGTATTGGTTACTCTAAGGATGCGTCTTTGTTTAAGCATATTCATCTATTAAAGAAGTAAGGGGGAGATGCGGTATGATAAGAAAAATAAAATGCTTTGTGTGCTTTGCGGCACTGCTCTGTATGATAGCTACATCCGTACCCGTTGGCGCAGTAAAGCCGAGCACAAACAGGAATTGGCTCAAAAATTCGCCGAAAGAGAATATATTTAGCATAGACGGGACGGATAAGGAATTTGTGTTGCTTGAAACAACCGACAGCGACACATCAACATTCTTTGTTTTTGCCAAAGATTTTTATGGCAATATGCCGTTTGATACGGGCGGAAGTCCTGTTTTTGATCCGACCAATACGAAAAATGTTGGATTTTGGCTAAATAATGGATTGCTTTCAAGTGGATTTGTCGGAGAAAATCGAAAAACTTTTAAGCTTCCGGATGGCATTATCGAGCATATTGATACTAATCACGAGTGGAAAATAGAAGCGGGCGAGAACACGCCCGCACATTCGGTCACATGCGGGGTATGCTTGCCTTCCCAGGAGGAGGTTTTAAAGCATAAGGATAAAATTGGTGTTGAAGACGGAATTAAGGATGCAGATGTTTATACTGCGCACGGTTGGATGCTCAGAGATGTTTATATCGGCCCCTTATCCTTCCGTTACAATGCTCCCGATGAGGGATTCGATGGCTTTGGAGATATATTTTCATGGGATACAGCGGGGAAGGGAATTGCAATACGTCCGGTATTTTATCTTGACAAAGAGTTCTTTAAAGAGGTAAAGCTGGATCTAAATAATATTGGTGTTAACGTAATCTCAATGATTAAGAAGATGTATAGCATGGATGATCTTCAAAACATATATACCGATGAAGAATTATGGGATGTTTTCGGATATAAATCGGGAATTATGATTACAGTTCCCGGATTTACGGATAAAAATGGGGAAAAGGTAGAAGATTTAGCGGAGCAGGATTATATAAATGTCATTGTAGATTTAAAATCCACAATGGTTAATGCTTGTGATGTTATGACGCTGTCGGTTCTCTATGGCTCTGATAACTGCCCGATAAGTTTTGCACGAAAACGGTTTGGGATGAACAGCGGTGAGAATAAGACAGTTAACATCGGGATGACCTTGAAGGAAACCTATAAGGAAAAAGGTGCGTATATTAAGGTATATGTACTTAGAAGCGGCAACTGTCTGAATGCCATTTCTAATGCGGTCAGAATACCATTGGCTGCCGAAAAGGCGGCCGAGTCTGCCGAGGATAACACATATGTAGCATTGCCGTAGTTGATTGAATGGTAAAATTCAAAAAGATGGTTATGCCAAACAGAACAAAGCAATAATTAAAATTATGATAAAGGAGTGATCAAGATGAAAAAAATGACATGGAAAACAGGGAAAAGGCTGCTTGCGATGTTTGCGGCGGTTACGATGATGACGGGAGCGCTTGGGGGTTGCGGCAACAAGGCATCGGATAAGGACGAGCAGGGTAGAACCGTCATATCCATTGGAAGCTGGCCGGACAAGGAGGGCGCCGAAAAGGAAGCGATGGACGCAAGAAAGGCGCGTTTTGAAGAAGCAAACAGTGATGTCGTTATACTTCCCGATAACTGGGTGTTTGACATCAAGACATTTTCTGCAAAGGCTGCGGGCGGTCAGCTTCCAACCTTATATAACACCCATTTTACCGAGGTTCCGCAGATTATGTCGGCGGGATATTCAGCAGATATTACAGATGCACTTAAAAAGCACGGATTATATGATAAGTTTAATAAGCAGATTTTGGATGTCGTGTCCAAGGACGGCAGGGTTTATGCTTTTCCGTTTGCAGCATATGTGCTTGGTATGGCATATAATGTAGAAATGTTTGAAGCGGCAGGTCTGATGGAGGCTGACGGAACACCCAAACAGCCTAAAAACTGGGACGAGGTTGTGGAGTTTGCCGTAAAGATTAAGGAAGCAACAGGAAAGCCCGGTTTTATTTTCCCGACGGCAAATAACAACGGCGGATGGATATTTACATGTCTTGCATGGTCGTTTGGTGCTAAATTTATGGAGCAGGATTCCGACGGCAAGTGGAAAGCAACTTTCGACAGTCCGGAAACAGCAGCCGCACTTCAATGGATCAAAGACTTAAAATGGAAGTATGATGTTCTGCCTGCAAATACACTGATTGACGGAACGGAATATTACAAGGGATTTGGCACCGCAAATGCAGGTATGATGATTTCTGCGGGCGATTTTCCCAGAAATGTGACCGAATATGGTATGCAACCCGATGAATTCGGTATGTTTGCCATGCCTGCGGGACCCAAGCGTCATGTTACATTGTTGGGCGGTTCGGTATTTGAACTTTCAAATAAAGCGACGGAGGCTCAGATTGATGCTGCGCTGCGCTGGTTAGAGGGAGAGTATACGCCTGTGGTAACGGACGAGTTTAAAACCATTACCGAAACGGCAATGAATAATGCCATTGAACAAAATCAGCTCATCGGTATTAAATCGTTGAATATATGGGCAAACGATACAGAATCTGTTCAGTATTCGCATAAACTGATTGATGAGAAGGCAAATGCGAATATAAATCATGTTAAGCTGTATAATGACTTTACAGCTGACCTTGGCGAGTGTGAGCTTCAGGCGGAGGAGCCGGTTTGCACACAGGAACTTTATGGTGTACTGGATTCCTGTATACAGGAGGTATTGGTAAATAAAAATGCGGATTGTACTGAACTTTTGAAGAAAGCAGCATCAGATTTCCAGAAAAATTACCTCGACAATTTGGATTATTAAGTTTCAATTACGCTGCAGGGGCGACCAAACAGACGCCCCTGCATAATCGCATTTTTGTCTGCAGGAGATAGAGTTAAGTCGTAAGAATGAGATGTGGATACATATTTAAGAAAGGTAGTTGCAAATGGAATTTTCACAGGTTGATAAAAATAATTTAGGAAAAAAGATGAAAAAAAGGTCACGGTTCAAAAACGATTTTGATGCGTGGATATTATTTTTGCCGGCGGTTATTGCACTGTACTTGATGATATGGCGACCGCCATTAACAATCTGCCAGCCGGTGATTTCTG
>CALXRY010000126.1 GCA_944390955.1 uncultured Clostridia bacterium
AATTGTGTTTCTTCCGCAAAAAGATTGATCTGCATTTCACTACTACCGCCTTTATTAAGTATCTTTATTATACCATAATCTGACGATTTTTTCAACACTTTTTTTCTGAATTTTTAGAGGTTACCTATAGTATATTATATATTATACAACAAATCAGTCTTTAACTCAATAGGTTTAACGTAAATTCAATATTTTTTTTGCGTTTTTATAAAGTATATTATCGACATCCGACTTATCTATCGGCAGGCCGGCAACAAATTCCGCGCTCTTGCCCTGGTGCTCCCACGGCGAATCAGTGGCGAAAAGTATCTTTTCCGAGCCGTGGTTTTTGATTATCCTTATAAGCTGTTCCAGCTCTATAAAAAATACGGTAAATGCGGTATCGAATATTATCGGAGTTCCGACAAGATATTTTTCGACGTTGTCCCAGTCTTTCCATGCGCCCAAATGAGCTGCGATTATCATGTCGCCTTTTACGTATTCAAGCACATGCGTAAGGCGCTCGGGAGAACAATGGACGGGCGGTTCGATGCCTATGTCGTTGCCCGCGTGCAGGACTGTATAAAGTCCGAGCTCCTCGCATTTTTTGAGTATGCGGATGCATTCGGGACTGTCTACATATATCTGCTGATATTCTGGATGGAGCTTGATCCCCATGAGTCCCGCTTCTTTTATTCCTTCAAGGACTTCCTCCCAGTCGTCCTGTGAAGGGTGCAGCGAGCCAAAGGAAAATATATTATCCCTGCCGTTTATTTCGGCGGCAAATCTGTTTATCGAGGGCGTTTGCCTCGGAGCTGTTGCTATCGGCAGAACGACCGAATAGTCGATTGAGTTTTCACGCATTGAGACTTTCAGATCGTCAAGCGTTGCTCTGATGACCGCATGACCCTCTTTTCCCTGTACTTTAAGGATGTTGTTTTCAAGAATTTTAATTGTACGTTCAGCTATTTTGTCGGGGAATACATGAGTATGAAAATCTATGACCATAATAAAAATGTCAGCTCCTTTTAAAATAATCTGCGCCATGAAGCGGTAAAAGGCAAAAGGCCGCTGCGTCCTTTAACAAGCGCAGCAGCCCGAATGTTGTCAATACGGATTTGTTATTTTGTTGTTTTCTTTGCAGCGGTTTTTTTCACCGTTGTAGCTTTTGCGGTCGTTTGCGCGGCTGTCTTTGCAGGAGCTTCCTTAGCAGCAGCCGTCTTTGCAGCCGTTGCCTTAGCAGTCGTTCTTCTTGCGGCAGGCTTCTTTTCGGGAATCTTTATTGCCTCACGTATCGCAGAAACCTTTTTCAGATCCCCCATAACGGACATGTCACCCTTTTCGATTGCCTTGTCAATAGTTGTTTTTCCATCCAAAAGTGCGGCAAGAGTGGTTCTTGTTACATCAATAACAGCATCGTTGTCCTTGTAGTCGTAAGGCTCAACGGCTAAAACGTGATCCTTTACGGCGGCGTAGAAAGTACCTCCGCAGTCCTCGTCCGAAAGCGTAATCTGGATCGCCATGTCTTCCAGAACAGCTGCGTCGACATTAGAAAACTTTTCTTTTAATCTCTTGAAAGCTGTTTCGAATGTCATTAATATTTCCTCCCTTCGAGTGGTAAAAAGTAATCCACAAAGCACGAATTATAAGTAATTGCGTAGCTCTATTTATTTAAGTATACAATATTTTTTTCAATCTGTCAATGCTTTTTGAAATTTTTGTCTAATTGTTGCAAAAATGGCTTACCTGTGCTATAGTGCTTATTTATCATTGATATTTAACTGTAAAATATTAGGACCAAAATGCCGAAACTGTGCGGGACTGACAAGTAAAGAAATTTATAAGTTATATTGCGCTCTGGGTACTTTTGCGTGAATTTGACTTAATTATACAAAAATCCTGAACAATTCAACATGGCTTTATAAAACTCTGGTTGATTTTTATCAAATATCGGTTTTTAGATATGCAGCTGCGGAAAATACTGTGGATTTTCTTGCTCGGATAGGCTCATCCGTATATAATGCCGGGATATTTGCCGCCTAATAATTTTGGATCTGAATATGCCGCAGAATAAATGCTTGACATGCCAGAGGTCATGTGCTATAATAAATTCAATATCCGATATACCTGCCGCCGGGCAGGGAGCAAAGCATGGATTTCGTATCGTTAGGCCGTTGAAGATACGACGATCGATGCTTTTATTTTTAGAGCAAAAACGGAGGTGAGCTTATGTTTAGAGATATGCGCCGCAAGCGCCAGGTACTTGTGAAAGAAGAATGTGATAAGATCCTGAAGCGCGGGACGTCGGGTGTGCTTGCGCTGCACGGAGACGACGGCTTCCCGTATGCTGTTCCGATAAGCTATTTGTACGACGGCTCGAAGCTGTATTTCCACTGTGCAAAAGCCGGTCATAAGATTGATGCGATCATGCGTAGTCCGAAGGCATCATTCTGCGTAATCGATCAAGATCGTGTCGTGCCGGAAAAATACACGACATATTTCCGAAGCGTTATCGTGTTCGGTACTATACGAATAATAGATGATGAGCGGGAAATAGCAGAGTCGATCGAAAAGCTTGCGCTTAAGTATGCGCCAGACGACAGCGCCGAAAGCCGCAAGGATGAGATTGCGCGCTATCGGAGCAGTTTATGTATGCTTGAAATGATGCCGGAGCATATATCGGGCAAGCAGGCAAAGGAGCTTATGAATCCAAATATAATATCGTGACCCGCCGGGGTTATAAATTGTGCATTAGGCCCATGAAGCACAACATGGGCCTTTATTTTTTAGAAAGGATGCTGAAATTATGATGGAATCAAACTGTTTCAAGACTTTTTTTAAATATACTTCTCTTAATATCATGGGTATGATAGGATTATCATGCTACATACTGGCCGATACGTTCTTTGTTTCAAAGGGACTTGGAACAAACGGGCTTGCGGCATTGAACCTTGCAATACCCATCTATAACTTTATACACGGAAGCGGGCTTATGATAGGCATAGGCGGCGGCACAAAATATTCTATCATGAAAAGCTGCGGGAAACATGATGCGGCCGACAGGACATTTTCGCATGCGGTATATCTCGCAGTGGTATTTGCGGTAATTTTTGTACTTGCGGGGCTGTTTCTTCCGGGAACTATAGTATCGCTCTTCGGTGCGGACGGCGAGGTGTTTGATATGTCGAAAACATATCTGCAGGTCATTCTTCTTTTTTCGCCTGCGTTTTTAATGAACAACGTTCTGCTCTGCTTTGTGAGGAATGACGGTGCACCGCAGCTTTCGATGGCGGCAATGATAGGCGGCAGCCTGTCAAATATAGTGCTCGACTGGGTCTTCATATTCCCGTGCCGTATGGGGATATTCGGCGCGGTGTTTGCAACGGGTCTTGCTCCGGTATTCAGTATGCTGATACTGTCGCCGCATTTTATAAAAAAGCGGAACGGGTTCCGTTTTGCAAAATGCAGACCTGATGCTCGGCTGTCCGGAGAGATATTGTCGAGCGGAGTTCCGTCTCTCGTTACAGAGGTGTCTTCAGGCGTCGTTATAATCGTTTTTAATTCAATCATAATGAGCCTCGAGGGCAATACCGGTGTTGCGGCATATGGCGTCATTGCCAATATATCGCTTGTCGTTATTGCTATCTATACAGGGATCGCTCAGGGCATACAGCCGATAATAAGTCGGAGCTACGGAATGAGGGATTACGGCAGCATAAACGCGATTCTCCGCTACGCCGTAATTACGATGTTCATAATATCTGTGACCGTATATCTCTGCGTATTCTTTTTTGCCGAGGGTATCGCCGATATATTCAACAGTGAACAGAACGAAACGCTTCGCCGCATTGCCTCCGAAGGGCTTCGCCTGTACTTTATCGCAGGACCGTTCGCCGGCTTCAATATAATTATTTCGATGTACCTTACCTCGACCGAAAATCCCAAGCCTGCGTATATAATATCGATGCTGAGAGGATTTATCATTATCATACCGATGGCGTTCCTGCTTTCGTATATAGGAGGAATGAAAGGTGTATGGTGCACATTCCCGTCTGTGGAGCTGCTTGTTGCCATGACGGGTATCATGATGCTTGCTGTGATACAGCGCAGCAGACGGCTCAAGTCGTAAGCGGTTGATTGGAAATGAAGCGGGTTCAAAAAATCATAAAAAAATAATGACAGCCTGCTATTTTTATGATATAATATTCAAAAACTCACAAAGCACAAGGTGATAGTATCGATGAAGGAATATCTCAAAACAATAGAAAGCGTCATTGGTTTCGGACGCTATAAGGATACGTGGGAGTCTCTTCAGCAATACCGCGTTCCCGTGTGGTATGAAAAAATAAAATTCGGCATATTCATTCACTGGGGAGTATACTCGGTTCCCGCCTTCGGGAGCGAATGGTATTCACGGAACATGTATATACAGGGAAGCAAAGAATACGAGCATCATATCAGGACCTACGGTCAGCACAGGGACTTCGGCTATAAGGATTTTATTCCGATGTTCAGGGCCGAAAATTTCGATGCAGAAGAGTGGGTCGGTCTATTTAAGGAGGCTGGAGCTCAGTACGTAATGCCCGTGGCGGAGCATCATGATGGATTCCAGATGTACGACAGCGCTTTATCGGATTGGAATTCAAAAAAAATGGGTCCCATGCGCGATGTATTGGGAGAAATATCTGAGGAATGCAGGCGCGCTGGAATTATAAACTGTGCCTCAAGCCACCGGGTAGAGCACTGGTTTTTTATGGGTCACGGCAAGGAGTTTGATTCCGACATAAAGGAGCCGCTTAAGCGGGGAGATTTCTATTGGCCGTCTATGCCTGAGCCCGATCATCAGGATTTGTTTTCCGAGCCTGCGCCGACTGATGAATTTCTCGAGGACTGGCTGTGCCGCTGCTGTGAAATAGTCGATAAATACAGACCTAAAATAATATATTTTGATTGGTGGATACAGCACGGCGCAGTAAAGCCGTATCTTAAGAAATTCGCCGCATATTACTATAACCGTGCCGACGAATGGGGCGAGGAGGTCGTAATAAATTATAAGCACGACGCTTTCGCATTCGGTACCGCGGTCGTCGATATAGAGCGCGGTCAGTTTGCCGATGCAAAGCCGTACATTTGGCAGACAGATACGGCTGTCGCAAAAAATTCATGGTGTTATACGGAGGGCAATAGCTATAAGACTTCGGCTCAGATAATCCGAGATATGGTCGATATCGTAAGCAAAAACGGCAGGCTGCTTTTGAATATAGGACCGAAGGCCGACGGAACGATACCGGACGAGGACAGAAGCATACTTCTTGATATAGGACGCTGGCTAAAAATGAACGGCGAAGCGATATACGGTTCAAGACTGTGGCGGAAGTCCGGCGAGGGCCCGACAAAGATCCAGGAAGGTCAGTTTGCAGACTCTGAGGTTAAGCCGTATACCTCTGAGGATATACGCTTTACGGTAAACGGAGGCTATCTCTATGCCATATGCCTTAATATGAAGAATAAAAACAGCGTCTGCATACGCTCGCTTGCCGAGGCCGACGCATCGAAGGCTCCGAATTTCCACGGTATCATAAAATCAGTCGAAGTCATAGGATATGATACGAGCCCTGTATGGAACCGCGACGGCGAAGGACTGAAGATCACAACAAAAACAATAGACAGCGATCAGCCTGTCGTGTTTAAAATTTTAATAGACTGAAATAAACGGAGTACATTATGAATATGAATTTTGCGATCGACACACTTTACGATACACGCGACGCGGACGGCGATACGCTCAAGCTGCTTATAGATACAGACGACAGCGGTTATCTTTTTGCGGCGGCCGCAAAGCGCCGCAGGGAATATTACGGCACGGACATCTATATTCGCGGACTTATCGAATTTACGAATTACTGCAAAAACAACTGCCTCTACTGCGGCATACGTGCGGAGAATGTCTCCGCAGTGCGATACAGACTCACTAAGGACGATATACTTGCTTGCTGCTCAGAAGGGTACAGGCTCGGCTTCAGGACGTTTGTACTGCAGGGCGGCGAGGATATGTACTATACTGACGGGGTGCTTTGCGATATGGTTTCGTCGATAAAATCGGCATATCCCGACTGCGCCGTCACGCTCTCTGTCGGAGAACGAAGCTATGAAAGCTATAAAGCGCTTTTTGAGGCGGGTGCAGACAGGTATCTGCTGCGTCATGAAACTGCCTCGCCGGAGCATTATGCAAAGCTCCATCCGAAAAGCATGAGTCTTGAAAATAGAAAACAATGTCTTTTTGAGTTGAAGGAGATAGGATATCAGGTCGGCTCGGGATTTATGGTCGGCAGCCCGTATCAGACGCTTGACTGCCTTGTTGAGGACCTGAGATTTTTGCGGAAACTTGAGCCCGATATGATAGGCATAGGGCCGTTTCTGCCTCATGCGGGAACTCCGTTCAATGCATTTGAAAAGGGCAGCCTGAGGCGGTGCCTCAATTTGATCGCGATATTGCGGCTTATGTTCCCATATGCGCTTATCCCTTCAACGACGGCTCTCGGGACCATTCACCCTGACGGACGCGAAATGGGCTTTATGGCCGGAGCAAACGTAGTCATGCCTAACCTTTCACCGAACGGCGTCAGGGAGCTTTACACGCTCTATGACAATAAGCTTCATACCGGCAGTGAGGCGGCGGAAGGGCTTTCCGAGCTCAGAGAACGAGTAGCAGCATTGGGATATAATATATCCTATAATAGGGGAGATGTAAACAGGGACTGCCGTGTTTAGCGGGCAGTCCCTGTTAAATCATAACATATCGTCATTTCTGAACGGATCGTCCGGAGCTATTCCGTCATCGTCCGGGTCTATCATAAGTCCGACTTCTTCGTCGAGCAGCGATTCCTGTTCTTCTCTTATCCTTTCAAGCTTCTCGTCGTGCTTTTTCATAATGTACGGCTGAATTATCATAAATAAGATCGCAATTGTAAGTGATAGCGCTACCGTGTAGCGCGTTTTATCCACAAGCGTCTCAAATGCTCTCAGGCATGCGCAGAGAAACGAGAAAACTGTCGCGTCTGTGAAGTTATACACTATGACCGTAAACACTATGTATGCCGCATATACGACTATATTTATCTTGAAATATTCAAATATCATCCCTCTTACTGCTCTGTAAAGTGCGGCGTTGAATACTGCGTTTGACGCAAGGAATATCACAAACGAAACTGCACACAAAGCTATCCACAGAGGTATGCTTGAACGGTGTATTACGGCATATGTTGACAAAGCCGATGGTACTGCGCTGCATATCAGTATTTGCAGAAAACGTATTACATATATCATTAATTTATTTCCTCCGATCTTTCATGTTCTTCTCGCATATGGCGATGCGCCCTTACCCATCGATAATGTCTTATTCGTCCGCGCTGAGAATGATCGTGATGATGACTTTCTATATCAAACGCCATACCAGCTTTTCCTGCAAGCAGCATTACGCCAACAGACAGAGCATTCATCAGCACAAGAGAAATTATCGTCTTTATTCCGAAAAACTCAAGTGCCCTGTATACTCCGAAAAAAACAGAGTATGTCCGTGGATCGTCAGTAAGGTAAAAACCTCCTATCATCACCGCTGCAAATAGAAGATAAATCGAAAGATTCACCTTGAGGAATTTGTTCCAATCTTTCAAGACATTCATAAACTGAAACCAGAAAAATCCGTTTACACAAAGACACAGAAACATGCCCGCAAAATACATTGCATACATGAGATCCACGACCGATTTCTTTGAAAGCACAAACATCGTGATTACCGACGGTATTATGCACGTTAAAAATGTCTCGACAAACCTTGTAAACGTCAGCATTACAGAGCTATTTCTTTCAACATGCAATATTGCTTCCATAAGTCTGCGCATCGACCTATCTCCCTTTTTGTATTTTTATTTCGGCAGAACCTGCCGCTGTATATTTACCATTATATTATATTTTTCGGCCTTAGTCAAGTGCTTTTTACAAAAGTCGCTTCCCACATTTGTGCTTTAAAGCTGATTATCGTTGATGCACGAGAACTGTTACAGGGAAGTACTTTTTTATAATATCTGATTGGCGGTGCGTCGCAGGTTTTATATCTCCTCCATTGCGGCAAGAACAAGCTTTGCGTTTTCATCATATACCTCGTCCAGCATTTTCATGGGTAAAGGATTTTTTCCGCTTCCGATTTCTATTGTGAAGCCCTCGCGTCCAAACTCCTTTATGAACCAGTCTTTGCAGCCGCCGAAGGCCGCCGTTCCGGTGGGCTGGACCATTGCATAGCCGCTTTCCTCGGCCATGCGCCGTGCGATCTCCTCAGACCTCATGGCAGTCATCCCGTCAAAATCATAATATATCTCACGTCCCTGACTGTGGAACGCAAGTATCATATCTATATCACTTGTCCTTACAAAGTCTACAACAGCGCGTGTCTCCGGCTCTGACTCGGGATGCGGACCGCCGAATTTAGAAGGAGCAGGACGCTCGACGATCATATGCCAGTTTGCATCATAATTATGATTTATGTCAACTCCCGAGGCGTTTGCCTGCCAAACCTGATTAAAGCTGTGTATCCCAACGATGCTGATAAGGCGGCGGTGGTACGGGTTTGTTATGTCAATGCCGTTTACGGCAATATCGACGCCGTCGGGGTTCAGCATAGGAATTATGTAAAGCGTTATCTTTTTGAAAAGCGCATTTACATCATGTCCGAAGTATCGGCTGCCGGTGATGAGCCTTACCGTATAATTTGCAAGAAAGCGCATAAGAAAGGCGGAGGTGAGATATTCGAGACCGTGGTGCGAGCCTATGAGCAGCAGCTTTTTTTCTCCGTTTCCGGCGGATAGGCACGGTATTTCCTTTTTCATCACGCTTTCTCCTATAGAAAAGACGGAGATTAGATCAGGATAATTCTCCGTCAGGATTTTTATGTCATTATTCAGGCGTTTGTAATCGTAACACATACGCATTCCTCCTCATAAATATTTGTATATTATAATTTATGAGCTGTGCTTTGCCGATATGCTTGTTTGCATGCAGCAATCGTGAACCATATAAAAACTTTTTGTATTTACTCACAAAAAAATATTAAAAAATTGTAAATAATCAAGATAAAGATTGAAAATATTAAAATAACGTGGTAAAATAGGTACAGTAAAATTACACACATGATAATGCCGTTTAGATTTGATCACGGCGGAGAGGAGTAGATATATGAACGATGACAAGAAAAAAGGCGATGACGGTCAGTCGCCGCTGAAAAATCCTATGTTTATCTTTCTGATAATCGCTGTCATAGGGACATTTATCATAAACATAGTAATGACGTCGTATACGACGAATAAACAAGTTGAAATAACATATGATGAGTTCCTTACGATGGTTAGGGAAGATAAGGTGGATGAGGTTATAATCCAGTCGGATCAGCTGGTGATTTATGAAAAAGCTCCGGAGATAGACGTAGACACGACAGAAGACACTGATGCACTGCTTAAGATGTTTGGCATTGATGCGAATCAGGCTGCGGAGCGTGCACAGGAGGAGAGCAGAGCCATATATTATACCGGCTATCTTCCGGATGACAGGCTCTATGATATGCTCGACGAGCACGGAGTGAAATATTCTACGCCGATAGCGTACAATAATCCGATACTTGATTTTCTGCTTGCATGGATATTGCCGCCGTTGCTTATATGTCTTATATTCTTTCTGCTCACGCGGTCGCTTTCGAAGCGCATGGGCGGAGGCGGGATCATGGGCATAGGCCAGTCCAACGCAAAGATGTATAATATGGAAAACAAAACAGGAGTTACATTTGATGACGTTGCCGGTCAGGAGGAGGCGAAGGAGTCGCTTAACGAGATCGTGGACTTCCTGCATAATCCCAGAAAATATACGGCTATAGGAGCAAAGCAGCCGAAGGGTGCACTGCTTGTCGGGCCGCCGGGAACCGGTAAAACTCTCCTTGCAAAGGCTGTTGCCGGCGAAGCTAATGTTCCGTTCTTTTCGCTTTCCGGTTCCGAATTCGTCGAGATGTTTGTCGGCGTCGGAGCATCGAGAGTACGAGACCTATTCAAGCAGGCGAACCAGAAGGCACCGTGTATAATTTTTATCGACGAGATCGATGCGATAGGAAAATCAAGAGACAGTCAGCTGAACTCAAATGATGAGCGTGAGCAGACGCTTAATCAGCTCCTGTCCGAAATGGATGGCTTTGACTCTTCAAAGGGTATTGTTATTCTTGCAGCGACGAACAGACCCGAGATACTCGATAAGGCGCTGCTTCGTCCGGGACGCTTTGATAGGCGGATAATCGTTGAAAAGCCGGACCTGAAGGGAAGAGAGGATATTTTAAAAGTCCATATAAAGAATGTAAAAACAGACCCTCTCATAGACCTTCATAAGATGGCTCTTGCAACAAGCGGAGCCGTAGGTGCGGACCTTGCAAATATGGTTAACGAGGCTGCGCTGAGAGCTGTTCGCTGCGGCAGGCAGGTCGTGCTCCAAGAGGATCTGATGGAGGCAGTTGAGGTGATTATCGCCGGTAAGGAAAAGAAGGACAGGATTCTTTCCGATAAGGAAAAGCGTATTGTTTCCTTCCATGAGGTAGGACATGCGCTTGCCACGGCGTTGCAGAAAAATACTCAGCCGGTTCAGAAGATCACGATCGTTCCAAGAACGATGGGATCGCTCGGCTATACGATGCAGATGCCTGAGGAAGAGGAACATTACCTGATGTCGAAGGACGAGATACTCGACCAGATAACGGTGCTTCTTGCCGGACGTGCAGCCGAGGAGGTAGTATTCAATACGCAGACGACGGGCGCCTCAAACGACATAGAGCGTGCCACTGAGCTTGCGCGGAATATGATAACTCAGTATGGCATGTCGGAGAAATTCGGTATGGCCGGGCTTGAGAGCATACAAAATAAGTATCTCGACGGCAGGAGCGTCTCAAATTGCTCCGAGGAGACAAAGACTGAGATCGACAATGAGATTGTGCGCGTGCTTAAGGAAAGATATGCCATGGCGGTCAATCTGCTTAAGGAAAACAGAGACGCGCTTGACAGGATCGCCGAGTTCCTTATTGACAAAGAAACGATAACATGTGATGAGTTTATGGCGATTTTCAATGAAGTAAAGGCAAAAAGAGAAGAAAATGACAATGAAAACAGGAATATTTATAATAATTGAAAATTTCTGATAAAAATCGACAAAAAACTATTGACAAGTTTTCAATGGTATGGTATAATATGTAGCGTAAGGAGACATGGTCTTCCGAAAGGAAAATTTTAGCCAAGTTTCACGGAGGTAAGCTATGATGAAATCATTGGGAATCGTAAGAAAGGTGGACGAGCTGGGAAGGATCGTACTTCCTATCGAACTCCGCCGAAAGTTCGACATCGAGGTAAAGGACTCGTTAGAGATCTATACCGAGGGCGATACTATCATACTGAAGAAGTATGAACCCGCATGTATTTTCTGCGGGGATGCAACAAATGTTATCAATTATAACGGAAAGAACATATGCCCGGAGTGCATCAAGCATCTTCAGGGATTTGTAAAATAATCGATAACAGGAGAGATTTGTTTGTAAAAAAAGACTGCGAAGAAAGATCTGCGCAGTCTTTTTATTATCTAAAATAATCAGAAATGCCGTAGGGACCGTCAAGTATTATCCGTTCCACATATAGCTTCATATCCGCTCCTACGGATACGGACCATTTTATGAGGCATAGCTTTCCGTTTTCGATCTCTATACCTGTGATACGCTTTGGATGAACACAGCAGCCGTCGTTAAAGTACAGTCCGCTGCCGGGCTGCGGAAATACTGGGCGGTGAGTATGTCCGGCAATGATGATCCTATTTGAGTTGCCGGCATATAATGAAAGGCGTTTATCTGTCTGTTCCTTTTCAGAAAACGGACGTGATGAACCTGATGGTGCAACAAAGCCGACGAGCTCGAGAGGGCTCCATACATATCGCACAAGAAACCGAGCGACGGGCCAGAAGGTATCGTTAAGAAGGCTTCCCTGATGCCCGTGAACGAGAAGAATATCCTTGCCGCTTTCCGAATGTCTGAGCACAAGCCCCTCAGTCATTTTTATCCCGGGGAACAGAGGCATGGCGCATTCCTGTGAATCGCAGTAAAAATGACTGTAGGTATTTGATTTGCGCTTTTTTATTATGTCATGATTACCATACAGCATATAAAGTCTGTTTTCGTCATAGAATTTTGACATCAACGCAAATATGTCGCTGTGAGCGTCGATTATAGGCGTTATTTTCCTGTTTTCCCAAAGCTCATCTCCGTCGCCTAGCTCGATATACGTAAACCCGTTTTTGTAATAATACTCCAGAGCGCCTCGGAACAGCACTTGATTTGGAAGAAAATTATCTCCGACGTTACCTTGACCCCTGTGGCAGTCGCTCATAATAATAAATTTAGATTGCTGGCCAAAAGGAATTACCTTGGAACGGTCGTATATACTGTCAAGCTTGTTCTTTACCGCCCGCATGACGTCTCTTCTCTTTCGGTTTTGCTTACGCGGCACCTGTCGCACGTATGGAGCTCGGGCATTACCGGCGGACACGGAGGGCATTTTTTGCATACCGGCTTTTGCGGGAGTGTCGGCTTAGATCCTTTTATCAGTTCTATGAGCCATTCAAATTTTGCAAAAAATTCACGACCGTACAGTGAGCGCATCGCAAAATTGTACAGCTCAGGCATAAATTCACGCAGATATTCAAGCTTGTCGAGTGTACAGGAATACCTATCAGTTGCGATCTGAAAAACAGCACAATTGTTTTTGTTTATGAGCTGCACCGCATCTTCGCTGATACCGGCCTGTGATATGGGCTGGCGCGTATGCGGCTTTGCGTAATGGAGCCTTACGGTCTTGAAGTGCGCCGAATATTCGTCGCGCTTATAGCCTGCTGCAGCAAGCGCATCTGTAAAAGCAGTGAGCATCTGCTTGTCAGGGAATTTTATTTCGACGTCCATCGTGAGCGATTCCTTTTCAGAGAATTCGCCCAATAGAAAGCCGGTGAGCCACCAGTGGCGACCTTTTCTTTTTAAAATTACCCTTTCGTTTTTTTTGAGTACAAACGACATTTCAAGCTGCTCCGGATCTGAGGCAGCATCGTAAAATGTTCCTGTAAATTTTTCGGAATGTATATCGTCGCGATCGGTGTTGTAAACGCCTATTTCGGCACCAGTGGTTATTCCGTACTGCCCTTTCCAGAGCTCTATGAGCCAGCGTTTTCCTTTGTATACAAATGTTATAGGCTCGCAGTCCATAGCCATGTTAAAAAGCAGCGAGCCCTCGTCGTAAAGACGGCAGTATCCGGCGGCCCTTTGCCAGCAGTCGTGCAGAGAATAAAAGCAGCTGCATTTCATGTCGTAGGCAAAGCCGGCTGATTTGAGGTCGTTGTTCAACAGCCTTTGCTGCTCAGCCTTGTCAGGATTGGGCCTAAAGCGCAGGATACGGCGGATATTCAGTATGCCGATGGCAGCAAGTATCACAGCCAGAACAGCAATTATAATATATGGTATCAATGAATAACTCCTTTCTTAAAAAGTCTTATCGATACCATATAATATTCATAAATAGTAATTTGTGTTACATTGTTAAATGTTCATTATCTTCTGTGCCGCGACCATGATCCCGAGCTTTGCCGATTCGTAGGTAAGCCCACCCTGCATGTACGCTATATACGGCTCACGCATCGGAGCGTCCGCGGAAAGCTCTATCGACGAGCCCTGAACAAAAGCGCCCGCGGCCATTATGACCTGATCCGAGTAGCCCGGCATATCCCACGGTTCTGGAGTGACAAAGCTGTCTACGGGAGCGCCCTTCTGTATTCCCTGACAGAATGCTTTTACTTTTTCCGGATCGCCGAATTTTATCGACTGGATTATATCGTAGCGTTCCGCATTGGGCAGAGGATCGACTTCAAAGCCGAGATTGCTAAATACCGATGCACACAGAAGCGCAGATTTTATCGCCTGAGCGGTGGTATGCGGAGCCATGAACAGCCCCTGATACAGCTGGCGGTTCAGTCCGAGCGACGCTCCGCATTCCTTGCCTATTCCGACTGATGTAAGCCTGTAGGCGCAGAGTTCAATGAGATCGGCGCGTCCGGAAATATAGCCGCCGCACGGCGCTATGCCGCCACCTGGATTTTTTATGAGCGAGCCTGCGGCAAGGTCGGCTCCGAAATGAGTCGGCTCTTTTATATCAGCAAATTCACCGTAGCAGTTGTCAACGATGCATATTGTTTCCGGAGAACGTTCCTTTACAAACGAAACTATTTTTCCTATTTCCTCGGGGCTGTAGGTCGGACGCCAGCCATAGCCCTTTGAGCGTTGTATCATGACTGCCTTGATGTTCATATGCGAAAGCGTAAAGCCGAGTGCGTCAAAGTCCGGATATCCGTCTCCTGCAAGGGGTATCTCCGTATAATCTATGCCGAAATCCCTGAGCGAGCCGCTGCCCTTTGTACCGGTTATGCCTATCGCCTCCTCAAGAGTGTCGTACGGTTTCCCTGTGGCCGAGACGAGTATATCGCCCGGTCTTAGGATACCGAACAGCATCGTAGAAAGCGCATGAGTGCCGTTTACAAAATTATGGCGCACAAGAGCGTCCTCTGTTCCGAATATGTCGGCGTAGACCTTGTCGAGCGTGTCGCGCCCGAGGTCGTCGTAGCCGTAGCCTGTTGTAGGCGCAAAATGAGCCTCGCTGACGCGGTTGTCGGCAAATGCCTTCATTACGCGCCATTGGTTGATTTGTGAAATATTATCCACACGTCTGAACTGTCCTTCCAGTTCTTTTTCGGCTATCTCGATGAGATTCAGCACGCTGTCGGATATGCCGAAGGTATCTCTTATAAATTTGTTTTTCTTTATCATGTTGCACTGTCCTTTTTAAAATTTTCCACGGAACATTATAGCACAATTATATTTTTAGGTCAAGTGCCGTCTGCCGCTTATGACGAAAAAACAGCCGCTTGCGGCTTTTAGGTTTACAAATCGCGCTGGATGGAGTATAATAAAGAAAACAAAAGAAAGAGGTGAGGCGGGTGAGGATACGTATAGAGCGGGCTCCGGAGCTTGAGGCTGATGAGATAGTGATACGATGCAGAGAACCGGACGACAGGGTAGAAAAAATATGCGGAGAGCTGCGTGCAGTCTTAGACGGAGAGATGGAAGTTGAAAGGGATGGTTCAAGATACTACATAGCTCTGTCGGAGGTATTGTTTTTTGAGACCTCGGGAAGCGGCGTGTTTGCACATACCGCGGACAGTGCATATGCCGTGAAGAAACGGCTGTATGAGCTGGAAGATTTTCTACCCGGCTGCTTTATGCGGATATCGAAGTCGGCGATAATCAATACCGATAACATTTATTCGATAGAAAAGCGTCCCGCGCCGCCCGTGCTTGTGGGATTTGAAAATACCCACAAGCAGCTGTATGTGTCAAGGCGGTATTATAAG
The DNA here is from genome assembly GCA_944390955.1 of uncultured Clostridia bacterium. Taxonomy (GTDB): domain Bacteria; phylum Bacillota; class Clostridia; order UBA1381; family UBA1381; genus Ornithomonoglobus_A. The sequence continues at coordinate 15,490 of CALXRY010000126.1, forward strand.
GCGCTCAGGGAGCGGCTCGCGCAAAGAAAAGGATATTAAAATCAAGAAAGGCGGAAAATAAAAATGATAAAGAGAAATATCACACTGGGAGCGTTTTTGATAATCATGGCGGCGCTCATCATTCTGAATTCACTCGGTTTGCGGTGGGACGTAAGCTGGATAGATATAATAATATTGGTGCTGCTTGTGCCTATTATTGTGCGGAGTATGGTCAAGCTCGAGTTTTTCGGAGTATTCATACCGCTTGCTGTTATATGTATATTGTTTGATAAGCAGCTTGGGATAGAGGCGATAACTCCATGGCCTGTGATCGTTGCGGCGGTGCTGCTTTCAATTGGTATGACATATATATTTCCGAAGTATAAAAAGTATAAGGCGCCTGTCAATGGTGTAAACAGCAATACAGCTTCCGATGAGAAAATATGGATAACAGAGCGCTTCGGGAGCAGTATAAAATATATAAATTCACAGAATTTGATGCAGCTCAATATAAAGCTGTCGTTTGCGGGAGCAAAGATATTTCTTGATAATGCCTCTCTTTGCGGAGGTACTGCCGAAATAAATATCGGACTGGACTTTTCGGGACTGGAGCTGTTTGTCCCGAGAGGATGGACGGTCAAAAACAATGTCGGCTTATCGCTGTCCGGATTCAAGGAAGGAGGCGTTGTAACAGCCAAAAAAACAGGAGAGACCGTAACGATAAACGGCAGTGCCTCAATGTCGGGCATTACGGTTTGCTATATATAATGCAGATACTGCCATAAAAATAACTCTTGCATACAAAACCGCCGGGTGGTATAATAGTCTTTGAATAAGACTTGGAAGTGGTGAATAAGTGAAAACAGTAAAAATTCT
>CALXRY010000127.1 GCA_944390955.1 uncultured Clostridia bacterium
AGCCTCGGCAATGAGCTCGCCTATCTCGTCATTTGAAGCAGAAACAGAAGCGACTCTTGCTATATCGTCCTTGCCCGAGACCTGCTTTGCAGTCGAAACGAGCTTCTCGACAGCCGTGTCAACAGCCTTCTGGATACCCTTTCTTACTATCATCGGATTTGCGCCGGCCGCAACGTTCTTAAGACCCTCTCTTACAAGAGCCTGCGCAAGCAGCGTAGCAGTCGTCGTACCGTCTCCGGCAACATCGTTCGTCTTTGTTGCAACTTCCTTTACAAGCTGCGCACCCATGTTCTCGAACGCGTTGTCAAGCTCAATCTCCTTGGCGATCGTAACGCCGTCGTTTGTGATCAGCGGAGCTCCGAACTTCTTGTCGAGAACTACGTTTCTGCCCTTGGGGCCGAGTGTTATCTTTACGGTGTCCGCAAGCTGGTTTATGCCGTTTTCAAGAGAATGTCTTGCGTCCTGACCGAATTTAATTTCCTTTGCCATGATTATCAGATCCTTTCAACTCAATATTTTATAATTTTTAGTCGTCTTGATTGCACCGCTCATGCGGTACAAATCCCAACGGGGAAATAGATTACTCTACTGTAGCAAGTATATCCGCCTGCTTGACGATCGTGTATTCCTCACCGTCAACCTTTACCTCTGTGCCGGAGTACTTTGAGATAAGCACCTTATCCCCTACCTTGACCTCCATCGTAACGTCCTTGTCGCCGGGGCCTACTGCTACGACCTCCGCTACCTGAGGCTTCTCCTGAGCCTTTGAAGTGAGGATTATACCGCTCTTTGTGGTTTCCTCAGCCTCGAGCATCTTTATAACTACTCTGTCTGCTAATGGTTTGATGGTCATTTTCATTACCTCCTGAATATTTGATTGGCATCAGCCGATATTTAACATTTTTTCTGTTAGCACTCAACCACATTGAGTGCTAACAATGCTATTATGTCCCTTTTGAGGAAAATAATCAATCCTCAAAAACAGGAGATTTCCAGCGTAATGCTTTAAAAATCTCCTGTTTTTTTTTAAATACTTTGTTTTTCTTCGTTTTTACTATTTAACAAAAAGTTCATATTTGGTTAACATGCCTGCGCAGAAGTCAGCTGACAAAGTTCTCAAGCAGGCTCTGTGCATCGTCAAGGCTGTCGAACCATACGCCGTTCCTGAGCTCCTCCATATCCTCACGCGGAAAGACGTTTTCTATTATCGGATGCGAATACAAAAGCTCGGAAGACTCACCGTCTCTTTTATACAGAAACAGTTCTGAATTTTCAAGTACAAGCTCATAGCGCGACTTTTGAGGCCCTGCAACGGCCGCGGGCACTGTCACCGGCTCCGGAGTTGCCGATACGGCGACAGTGGTTTTCTCTCTGCGTGCGCCGCCCATGGCGTAGCCTCCGAAGAAGAACAGCACCATAAGTAATACATATGCGCATACGATAAGAGTATTCTTCATAATATCTTTTGTCATAATGCTACCTCACGATATCAATTAAGATAAGCGGCCGGATCCACAGGCTCCCCGTTTTGGTACATTTCAAAATGAAGATGCGGCTCCTTTGTGTTTTCTCCCTTGCTCTCACCGACTGTGCCTATAACGTCGCCGCGCTTTACGGTATCCCCTATTTCAAGCTCCTCCACGGCTCCGAGGCACATATATTTTGAAACAAAGCCGTCCGAATGAGAGATGCTCACGCCCTCGCCGAAGGCATCGGTAAATATATCGTCCACCGTACCGTCGGCGGCCGCGCTTATGCTGCATCCCTCATCGGCAGCTATATCTATCCCGTTATGAGTGCGGTAATCTCCGAGAGCTTCATTGAAGGAAAGGACGGTTGAAAAAGGCGCGAGTATCTCGCCGCCCGCAGGGAAGGAGAAATATGCTGCTTCGGCTTCTATATTCACCGCTGTTTCCATAACGTCGGGATTGTCCTTTGTATATTCCGGCTCCACAGTTGCAGCCGGCGCCTCGGCTGCGGGCGCTTCCGAGGGCTGAGCATCGGCCGCAGTCTCTTCCTGTGAATTTTCAGCCGGCTCCGTCTCCGGTGTACTTTCGGCAGGAGGGACGTCCTCCGCGGTCGTTACCTCGCCTACCGATATGACCTCACCGTCGAGCTCTTGATTGCCTGCGTTCAGCGCCGAATCTGCAAACGTCCCCTCAGAAAATCCCGTGGTCTCATCAGTCACCGTTTCGCGGCTTTGTCTTTCGGTAAAATAACCGGCTATACCGATAACAAGTACACAGCAGCAAAGTGCTATGTAAAAGCCCGGCAGCCTCCCTGTCTGTTTTTTATCGTCTTTTGCCATGTTGATGATCATTCCTTTCGCTGTATTGAAATATTTAAGGCAGTAAATAAGTCTGCAAGAAAATTTCTCATCACTTTTGCTCCGCAAAAGCCAGCCTCAGGCTGTCCGTCCTTCTTGACGGTGAGCTCATATTGCCGCCCAACGGGGCTCCGGGCAGCGGAAGCATAAGGCTCCGGGCCACGGCGGGTGGTGAAATGGGGAAATTTATTCAGACCTGCCTTTGTTGTATTTGTATTGTTACCCCGAATATGGATTATTATACCTTCTATCCGCTGCTTTTCCGTAAAAGGTATATATTTTTATAAAAAAATTTCAAAAAAACTATTCCCAAACAGATAATTCTGTAGTATAATAATTATATAATACGAAGAATAAGCTTTGCGTCTCACCGGAGCGTTATCGTATTTTTCATATTCTGAAGCTGACAAAAGGACATAAAGAGGAGGATTGCTATGCGAATTGAACGACTGGCTGAAAACAAGGTAAAAGTAACTCTCACAGGCGACGACCTCTCAGGCTTTGACATAAACGTAAAGAAATTATCAAAAAATTCCACAGAGCTGCACAGCTTTTTGTTTAAGATAATGGAAACTATCAGGGAAGAAACGGGTTTTAACCCTTACAGCGGTCAGATAGTTATTGAAGCGCAGAGCGTAGGTGACGGGATAAGCATAACAATAAGCAAGATAGAGCAGAATATCACAAAAACGATTGAAAAGGTCAGGAACGGAAAACGTATACGCGCAAGGGTACGCGAAAGCGGCTCTGACGTGTGTACATATTACTTTGACAGCTTTGACGCACTGTGCGAGGCGGTCATAAATATTGCTCCTTCCGTCCACAAAACCGCGGCGCTCTATAAGCTTGACGGTCAATACTGCTATATTGTGGATTTTGACAATGCACTGTTCAAAAGCGGCGGGCTGCTGTGCGAAACGATAAGCGTGCTTGCGGAATTTTCTGTGCGCTGCTCGGTAACGTCGATGCAGCATCTGCACATAAAGGAGCACGGCAGGCTTATAGCCGAAGGGGACAGCCTCGTCTCAATGTACGAGGGGCTGCTCAGGATAGGCTGCGGAGAGAATAATTAATATTTTGTAAATTTTCGGTCAAGCTCTTGCAACATTGGGCAGGATATGCTATAATAAGAAATGTTTCCCGACTGCAATGCGCCGCAGCGTGCTGCAATAAGGGCAACAGGCGGCTTTTTGCCGCGGATAATCAAAAAAAAGGAGAAAACAAATATGGATCTTTTCGGAATCGCGGCATATGCTGCCGAGACGGCAGCGGCAACTCCCGCAGCATCGGCAGTACCTGAGGTATCTCCCGTAATGTCGGGTATCGTGACATTCCTTCCGCTTGTAGCCATAATCGTTCTTATGTACTTTATGATGATAAGACCGCAGCGCAAGCGTGAAAAGGAAACAAAAGCAATGATCGACGCCCTCAAGGTAGGCGACAAGATCGTTACGATCGGCGGCATAATGGGTAAGGTCGCAAAGATCAAGGACGATACCGTTATTATCGAAACAGGAAATGTCGGAACGCCCAATGAAAAAAGCTACGTAAAAATGGAAAGAGATTCGATCAAAACTGTTGAACAGAAGCTTTCCAATTGATCAGGCATTATACGGGAACCTCTTTCATATACATTATGTGAAGGAGGTTTTTTTATGAGCATAAAGGCAGTATTAAAGGGAGTCGGAGCGGCTCTTGCAATAACCGCGGTATTTATCGTCATTATGGCCGTGGTGCTGTATTTTTCTGACATTGACGAAGGGATAATAAAGATAGGCGTATATGCGGGCACTGCCGCGGGAGTAATCGCCGGTGCTGTGATTGCGGCAAAATCCGCCGGACGGCGGGTGCTGTTCAACTGCCTGCTTACGGGGCTTGCATATCTTGCGGTCATGGCAGCGCTTACGCTTATAGTAAAGGGAGGAATATTTTTTAACTATCACTTTTTCACCGTTGTGGGCGGAGTAATCGCGTGCAGTATCTTCGGAGCGGTCATCGGAAGAGCCGGAGCATGAAAAAATGTGAAAAAAATTCTTAAAAACCTCTTTTCTTTTCCCCAAACCTATGATATAATATAATTGTACATGAAGATCATTATGAATCAGGAGGACAAAAACATGAAGCATGTTACAACACTGAACAAGGCTAATTTAAAGGAAACGGCAAAGCACGGCGGCTGCGGCGAATGCCAGACGTCATGCCAGTCCGCATGTAAGACGTCATGCACGGTAGCAAACCAGAAGTGCGAGAACAACTGACGTATCGGGACGTTGTATAAAGGGGCAGGCAGCTGCCCTTTTTTGCGGTCTCATACGGATAAATTCAAATTAAGGAGAATATATAAGTGATACATAAATACAGACAGCTTGGATTTAATATCGTTCTGGACATCTATTCCGGAGCGGTCCATGTCGTTGACGATATAGTATACGATATGCTCGACTATATAAGCGAGCCCTTCACTCCGGCGGAGAAATGTCCTGCGGAGATCGCCGAGGCGATGAAGGACAGGTATACGGAGAGTGAGATCGGGGAGGCATACGGCGAGATATGCTCCCTTGCAGGGCTCGGTCAGCTTTTCAGCCCCGATACGTACGAGGCGATAGCGAAGCACTGGAACAAGCAGTCGGTCGTAAAGGCGCTGTGCCTTCACGTTGCGCACGACTGTAATCTGCGGTGCAAATACTGCTTCGCCGACACCGGCGAATTCCACGGCGGCAGGAGCCTTATGAGCGCCGAGGTCGGGAAAAAGGCTATTGATTTTGTCATAGAAAACAGCGGCTCAAGAAAAAATATAGAGATAGACTACTTCGGCGGTGAGCCGCTAATGAACTTCGGCGTGGTCAAGGAGATAACGGAATACGCCAAGGAACAGGGCAAAAAGCACGGCAAGAATTTCAGGTTCACCATCACGACAAACGGCATACTTTTAAACGACGATATAAAGCAGTACGTAAACGAAAACATGTCGAATATCGTGCTTTCGATAGACGGCACAAGGGAGACGAACGACCGCGTCAGGTACAGAGTCGACGGAAGCGGCTCGTACGACACGATAGTGCCGAAATTTCAGGACATCGCCGAAAGCAGGGATCAGACAAATTATTATGTTCGCGGTACCTTCACGGCATACAACACCGATTTTGCAAAGGACGTTATACACCTTGCCGACCTCGGTTTTAAACAGACGAGCGTCGAGCCGGTGGTAGCTCCGGAAACGGAGGATTATGCGCTTACGGAAAAGCACATAGACGAGGTCTGCGCCGAATACGACAAGCTTACGGACGAGTTCGTCAAGCGCTGGAGCGAGGGACGCGGCTTCAATTTCTTCCATTTCATGATAGACCTCGACCAGGGTCCGTGCGCGATAAAGCGCCTTTCTGGCTGCGGCGCAGGTCACGAATACCTCGCCGTAACTCCCGACGGAGACATCTACCCCTGTCACCAATTTGTCGGGAACGAAAAATTCAAGATGGGGAACGTATTCGACGGCATGATCGACGAAGATATAAAGAATACCTTTGAACGTTCGAATATATACACAAAGGAAAAGTGCCGCGGGTGCTTTGCAAAGTTCTATTGCAGCGGCGGCTGCTCGGCAAACGCATATAACTTCAACGGCGACATAAACAAGCCGTACGAGCTTGCGTGCGAATTTGAGAAAAAGCGCGTTGAATGCGCTATAGCGATAGAGGCGTACAAAAAGCTCAAATAACAGGAAAGGGCGCTGCTTATGAAAAAATATATCACTGACAGCCCGTCGGAGACAAGGGCCGTCGCGGCGGAGTTTGCAAAAACTCTCTCCCCCGGCAGCGTCGTCTGCATGTACGGCGACCTCGGCGCGGGAAAGACCGCCTTTGCGCAGGGCATGGCGGATGGGCTCGGCATCGACGAGCCCGTAACAAGCCCCACGTTCACGATAATAAACGAATACGAGGGCACGCTCCCGCTCTACCACTTCGACGTCTACCGCGTCGGTGACAGCGCCGGGATGGCGGAAACGGGCTTTGACGAATATATAGACGGCGACGGGATATGCGTCATCGAATGGGCGGAGCTGATCGAGGACATACTGCCGGACGACAGGATAAACGTCACAATAAGCAGGCTCCCCGAACGCGGAGACGACGCCCGCGAAATAATCATAGCATCGGAGGATCAATCATGAAAATTCTCGCTATCGACACCTCCACCGACGTGGCCTCGGCGGCAGTGACAGACGGCCGTAAGCTGCTCGGCGAATACACGGTAAACAACAAAAAGAAAACGCATTCGCAGAAGATAATGCCGATGATAGACGCAGTCTTAAAGGACGCGAGTCTTGACATAGGCGATATAGACCTCTTTGCGGCGGTGAACGGTCCCGGCTCGTTTACGGGGCTCAGGATAGGCGTTGCGACGATAAAGGCATTGGCTCACGCCTGCCAAAAGCCCGCAATAGGCATAAGCTCGCTCGAGAGTCTTGCGTATAACCTGCCGTTCTGCGAAAGCATAATCGTCCCGGTGATAGACGCGGGAAAGAACAGAGTATACGCGGCCTCGTATATCTACGACGGCGGGATAAGGGAGCTCGGCGAACCGGAGGCGATGACGATAGAGGAATGCGCCGAAAGCTGCGGAGAGCTGCTCGAGACTGTTTTCGTAGGCGACGGAGCGATAGTACACGCCGGTTATCTGAAGGACAGGCTCGGTGACAAGGCGCTGTTTGCACCGGCGAACGCAAACTGCCAGAGAGCTGCCTCCGCAGCATTCTGTGCGTTTGAGAAATTCCAAAGCGGCGCATCAGGCGATTACAGGGAGCTTAACCCTGTTTATCTCAAGAAATCACAGGCCGAGCAGGAGCTCGACAAAAAACAGGAGGAACGGAAATGACATCAAAACCCATAGCTATCGGCAGCGACCACGGCGGCTTTGAGCTGAAAAACCACATTATAGATCACCTTAAGGAAAAGGGCATTGAATATAAGGACTACGGCATATACGAGGAAAAGAGCGCCGACTATCCCGACTGCGCAAGACCAGTCTGCGAAGCCGTGCTGAACGGCGATGCCGACAAGGGCATCCTTATCTGCGGCACGGGCATAGGCATCTCGATAGCGGCGAATAAATTCAACGGCATACGGGCTGCGCTTTGCTCCGACGTATACAGCGCGAAGATGTCAAAGGAGCACAACAATGCAAACATCATCTGCCTCGGCGGACGCGTGACAGGACGCGAGCTGGCGTTTATGATAGTCGACACATGGCTCGAGGCTGAATTCCAGGGCGGACGCCATGCCGAAAGAATAGCAAAAATACATAAAATAGAGGACTGAATATGGACAAGGAACAGCTTTACAGAAGCCCGCTCGTATATCAGAGAGCGGATCCGTATGTGTACCTTCACACCGACGGATATTATTATTTCACCGGCTCGGTGCCGCAATACGACTGCATAGAGCTGAGGCGCGCCAAGAGCCTTAATGAGCTCCTGACGGCCAACTCGCACATAGTCTGGCGCAGACACATAAACGGTCCGATGGGCTCGCATATCTGGGCGCCTGAGCTTCACAGGATAAACGACAAGTGGTTCATATATTTTGCCGCAGGCGGCTCAGAGGATGTGTGGAATATCAGAATGTATGCTCTTGAGTGTACCGACAGCGATCCTATCCTCGGCGAATGGCGGGAGCTCGGTGAGATAAAGACATGTGCCGAGGAGCACAGCTTTGCACTCGACATGACGCACTTTGAGCACAGAGGCAGGCATTACGCGATCTGGGCTCAGAAGTTTAATGAGGCGGACGGCTCCTGCCTGTATATGGCGGAAATGAAAGGTCCGTCGGAGCTGAACGGGGAGCAGATGCTCCTGAGCCGTCCGGAATACGACTGGGAATGTCTCGGCTTTAAGGTGAACGAAGGCCCTGCCGTGCTCAAGCGAAACGGCAGGATATTCGTTACATATTCCGCGTCAGACACGAGCTGGCGTTACTGCATGGGAATGCTCTGGGCTGACGAGAGCTCGGATCTGCTCGATCCCGCGTCATGGCATAAATCCGACAAGCCGGTGTTCATGACGTGCGAGGAAAATTCGCAGTACGGTCCCGGTCACAACAGCTTTACGACCGACGGCGAACACGACGTTATCATATACCACAGCAGGAATTACAAGGAGATAAACGGAGACCCGCTGCACGACCCCAACCGTCATGCAAGAGCAAAGGTCTTTGATTATGACGAGGACGGCTTTCCTGTATTCGGAGAGCCGGTACCCGATAATCTATAATTATTCCAAAAGAAGCGCCGAAAACGGCGCTTCCTTTGTATATTCTCTGTTTTTATTCAATTTCCGAAATAATCATTTATCCCCTCGGCGATTGCCCTGCCTATCGCATCCGATTCGCTGCGCAGTATCGCAAGGTCGCTCGAGTTATCGTAGAAGCCTATCTCCATATAGCCGCATATAACGGGCGACTTGCAGAAAAGTATCAGAGCCTCCAGACCCTCAATCGTTCCGCCGCTGTATTCGCCGAGGCTCGTCAATGATACGATCCTGTCGTTTATCGATTTTCCGAGTGCGTTGCCGTCCTCGGCATAATTTGACGGTATGCCCGCCTGGTCATAGCTGCCACCGAGCTGTATGTACGCGCTGCCGCTGCCGCCGCCCGCATTTGAATGCACGCAGATATACGCCATAGCGTCCGGTTCTGCGGATGTATCGTTATTAGGGTAGCAGTTCTTTATACGTTCGGTTATCGACGGATTTTCGTCGTTTGACGAGCGCGTAAGTCTTACGGTATAACCCATTTCCTCAAGATATTTCTTTGCCGCAAGGCAGTTTTGGAGGTTGATATCCGGCTCCGTATCACGGTCGCCGCTGCCTATCGAATACCAGCAGCTACCGCCGCTCGGCACTCTGCCGCTGCAGCCCGAGCCGCCGCAGTCCTGCCATGTCGTTCCCGACTTCCAGTGCCGCCATTCTCCCCATTGGCCGCGGTTTTCGTTATACACCCAGCCCGCCGCCGATTTTTCTTCGTCGCTCATTGAGCCTGACGACGCACCGTGACCCGGATCGAGTACTATTATTCTCCCTCCCTGTTGCGTAGTGCTCTCGGCCACAGGAGCAACGGTTGGCGGAGTTACGCTCACGTCGGATGGAGTACTGCTCGGTTCCGGAGCTGCCGTTGCCGTATTGTCTCCCAAAGTTATCTCTATTACGTTTGCGCTGTCGGATTTGGCAGCTCTGCCTATATTATCGAGCGCGTTCAGAGGTATGATTATATAGCGTCCGGCCCTATAGCCCTGGACTTCATATCCATCGAGTAGCGTCGTATAATCCTGATACGAGCCTATCGTGTTTTCCTCGATATGAGAAAGCCTTGACATATAATCATCATTTACGGTGTAATTTTTTTCGGGATTTTCAATGGTGCATGTACGCTCATCCTCGTTTTCTTCGACGGTGAAATTGAAAAGCTGCAGATCCTGAGCGGCTATATACACCATTTCCCTGAACCAGTACGACGGTATCGGCTCTCCGTTTATACGCACAGACGTGGCAGAGGTCGTTATCCTGCCTGCGCTGTTTTGAGATATGCCGCCGCGTCTTCCGATGATATACGACACCGCGTTCACTATTACAAGAAAAATAACGATGCCGATAAGTATGTTCCTTGTACGTTTTGTCATCTACTTCCTCCCCTTTTTACACAGATAATTTTTCATATTATTTTATCACAAATGCGCAGAAAATACAAGTACACGTTTTTTGTTTAAAATTTATTAATAAAAGTTCCGTTTATCTAATCTGTATGGGCATATTTGATAATTGACAAAAGTGGTATAATAATAATATACGGTGTGTATCAATAAAACACGAACGGAGGAATAACAATGAAATACGTCTACCAATTTTCCGTCATACTGCTTATAAGCGCACTCGGGGAGCTTTTGAAATATCTTATACCGCTGCCGATACCGGCGAGCATCTACGGGCTCGTGCTTATGCTTGCGGCGCTGATGACGGGTGTCATAAAGCTCAAAAAGGTCGAGGCGGCTTCGGATTTTCTGCTTGAGATAATGCCTATAGCGTTCATTCCCGGCGGAGTTGCGCTGCTGACGGCGTGGGACTCGTTAAAGAACATGCTAGTCCCGGCGCTCGTTATAACGATCGTCACAACGGTTTTTGTTATATGTGTAACGGGGACTGTCACGCAGCTCATGATAAAGGGAGGAAAGAAAAATGGATAGCGTATTTTCCGGAAGCCTGTTCTTCGGCGGTGCGCTTACGCTGCTTGCGTGCGGCGCCGGAGCGCTGATACAGCGGAAATTAAAATGGATGAACCCGATGGTATTCGCTATAGCCGCGATAATAATATTCCTGAAGGTCTTTGGTATCAGCTACGAAACGTACGACGAGGGTGCAAAATATATATCGTACCTGCTGACACCAGTCACTGTAGCACTGGCGATACCTCTTTACCGTCAGCTGAATGTCCTTAAGCACCACGCAAAGGAGATTTTTGCCGGTATAATTGCCGGGGTAATATCGAGCATGGGCAGTGTTTTCGGGCTTGCATTGCTTTTCGAACTTACGCATGAGGAATATATAACACTTCTTCCGAAATCGATAACGACTGCTATTGGAATGGGTATAAGCGAGGAATTCGGCGGAATGGTAACTATAACTATTGCCGTGATAATGATAACGGGGATACTCGGAAACATCTTCGGGGAGCTGATACTGAAGCTTTTCAGGATACATGAGCCTATCGCCAAGGGCGTAGCCATGGGCACCGGCGCACATGCCTTCGGAACGATGCGGGCGCTGCAGATGGGTGAAATAGAGGGAGCGATGAGCTCGCTCTCCGTTGCCGTTGCGGGGCTCATCACTGTTATTGGCGCTGCGTTTTTTGCAAATTTGATATAAAAAGTTCTGCTCCCGCAGGGAAGCTCGAGGGCGTCCCCTCGAGCTTCCCTGCGAAAGTGATTTTGTATCAGCATTCATAAATATATGTCTTGAATGTACTCTTCCCCTTCTTTATCTCATACTTTATCGCCGGTATCGACGCCTTAGAATACATAAGGCATGTATTTGGCACAGTATCGCACACCATGCCCTCGCCAGTATCAGACTGAACGGAGCACTTGGAGAACCTATTCTTAACCGACGCCGAATGCGCTTCTTGCTTTCTTTCGCACATATCCTCATCTGCGCACGAAACCGCAAAGCCGGCATCATAAGCGATACAGTCATAATCCGACGTTACCGTATGCTTCCTTATATGCCCATATTCAGTCGGCACTATCTCTGTTTCCACGTCAATTCCTATAAAAGGCGACCACTTCGTTATGATCTTATTATCAGACAGCGTAAACCCGTAATTGCGTATACGCGTGAATATCCTCCTATCTATCTCAAACGACAGCGTGCTGTCCGGAGCGCTTTCCAAAAATTCAAGACTGCTCTTTGGTACGCTGAACCCGAACACTGAAGAATACGCAAATTTCAGATACTTATACCGCGTATGCCCGCAGCTGAAATCATCAAGCGTCCCTGCAGGATAAAGCGTTGCAGCTCCCCTGTACCTTGCCGCTATCATATCAGCCTTTTCCAATTTTTTTATGTCCTCAAGCGGCGGCATCGGTGCAGCCTTAGCGGTCCAAAACTCGTGCTCAGAGGGCAGAGCCATGAATGCAAATACCTTGAGCCCCCAATACGGCGAGCCGGGCGCATTGTAATTCTCCGCCATATTCTGCTGCCCGTAACGATAACCTACAGTCAGGATATGACCGTTGTCAAATATATCATTATCCTCAAACCAGTAGCTAAGTCCCCTTACTATTATTCCCTTCATCACACTGATCGGGAATGGATACACCTCCGCAAGTACACATGCACTCCAGAATGAAAGCTGCGCAAAACGGTATGTGAGCGACCTTCCGTACGGCACGGCCGCGCCCGTATCTGAGAACCAATAGATATATTCCTTTGCAAATTCCGCGGCGCGCTCCTTAAAGAGCTTTGCACGCACCGGGTCCTCATTCTTCATTACTGCCGCGTATATAAGACTGTAAAAATGTATGGCAAATGCTATGTAATAATCCTTCTGCCCTTTTACTCCGTCGCGGTACCAGCCGTTCCCAAGATAGAATGACTCTACGCTCCCGAAATCCTTCTCTATCATCTCAGCGCTGTATTCTCGCCCGAGCTTTTTCAGGGCGGTGTTTACAAGTATCCTGAAAAACCGCCAGTTGTTCATCGGCATATCATGACCGTTTATCGAATAGAGCCACTTTGCAAAATTATCCTTTTCTCTATCATTGAGCGGATCCCATAGTCTTTCCGGAGTCAGCAGCAGCCCATATGCAAGCGCCGCCATCTCGACAAAGCGCTGGTCGCCGTCGTGGCAGACACCCCAGTATTCCGAGCCATCGGGATCGGTACCGGAGGCTATTCCGTTTGCATATATCCTTCTGAACTCCGACGCCTTTCCGCCACCCGCCCAGTAAGGCACAAGTCCCCATAACGGACGCGCAAAAGACTCCATTTTCGCCGAGATATTTTCATACCATGCATACGCGCCTCCCAGCTCCAAAAACGCGCACCCGGGCGTATACTTATCCTTCAGCGGCTCAAGTATACCGAGCAAAAGCCGCTCAAAATCCTTTTTTGTGTTCAGTTCCATTTTTATTATTATCCTTTCTTTATCTTACCGGAGTGTAATCTATTTTTGACTCCTCATCCGTTGCCTCAAGCTTAAAGATCACCGGACGCAGACCATCGTTGCAGCTGCATATCGCAACGCCCGGCTTTCTTATCCAATCGCCGTAATAGAACAGCCCCTCGCCGGCTCCGTGCGCAAGCGCGAATACGTACTGGTATATCGCCTTCCACGCCTCGTCGCACAGGCCCTCGGGCTTTGCATAATCCGCATAGAATACCTGCCCCTCGCGGAGCATCGGACAGGCTGTCAGTCCCTCCGCACCGTATTCCGCCGCAAGCTCCTTGTCGAGCGTAGTTTTGAGTACCGTTATCTTTACCTTATTCATTGAAACCTCCTCCAAATCATATATATCCGTATATCCCTCTGACCGACACCTCGCCGGAATTGACCGTTACGCTGCCGTTGTCAGTTTCTATTTCTATGCTTCCGTTGTCGTTTATCGCTGTGCACCGTCCGACTGCCGCCCCGCCGCCGAACTGCACCGCAACATCCCTGCCGAGCGTCACGCACAGCCTGCGGTATTCGTCCATTATATTCGAGATGCCGTTTTTTAGGAAGTCCTTATAAAGCGGCTCAAGCTCGTTAAGCACCGCTGCAATGACCCGCGCCCTGCTGTGCCTTTTGCCTGTCTCAATAAAAAGCGATGTTGCACGCTCCTGGAGCTCACCCTGAAACGACGGCGTATTTACGTTTATTCCTATGCCGCATACGATATAATTCACCGCGTCAATCTCTGCCGAAAGCTCCGTCAGTATCCCGCAGACCTTTCTTGAGCCGATCACTATATCGTTCGGATATTTTATCATAGCTCCGCAGCCGATCGCTCTGCATACGGCAAGCCCGGCTATGAGCGTTATCTTTGATACGTCCTCCGGACGCATATTGGGCTTTAGGAGCACAGAAAACCACGCTCCTACACCCTTAGGCGACAACCATTCCTTTCCTCTGCGGCCCCTGCCGCCTGTCTGTATTTCGGCAGTAAAAACAGTGCCGTCTGGATAATCGGAATGGCGCTTGCACTCGCTGTTCGTTGAGTCCGTTTCCTCAAAGCAGAAAACGCTCCTGCCGATAAATTCCGTATCGAGCGCGGCGCTTATCTCCTCCGGACTTATGACGTCGCTCTGCCCGAGCCTGTAGCCCCTGTTTGTCGAGGACGATATTTCATAGCCGTCCTCCCTAAGCGCCTTTATATGCTTCCACACCGCCGTGCGCGATATATTGAGTGAACGGCTTATCTCCTCGCCGGAAACATAGCCCTCGGAGCCTTTAAGTATATCAAGAATCTTATGCTTCAAACAGATCATCTCCCGGCGTTAAATTCAATGCTTATATTATATCAGAAATTTCTTTTACTGTAAAGCCCGTATTCGCACGAACACACAAAAAAAGAGCGGCGCAGAATGCCGCATTAAGAGTTGCATAGGGCTGCTCTTTTTCTGTTCTTCCCGCCTACCGCTTCAGAGCGTCCGTCATGGTCTTTATATATTCTCCTACGTGCGCGGCGGCGTCCCTGCCGTATTTCTCTATTATCTTTATAATCGCCGAGCCGACTATCGCACCGTCCGATATATCGGCCATTTTCCCTGCCTGCTCGGGCGTCGATATGCCAAAGCCAACAGCGCACGGAACGTCGGTCACGCTCCTTACAGCTCGTACTATAGAGCCGATATCCGTGGTGATCTCGCTTCTTGTTCCCGTCACGCCGAGGCTCGAAACTATGTATATAAAGCCCTCGGCTTCTCTGCTTATCATCTCTATTCGACTGTCGGACGTCGGAGCGATGAGCGAGATGAGCTCCACTCCGTATTTTCTGCACACCGGCAGAAATTCATCCTTTTCCTCGAACGGCAGGTCGGGCAGGATAATGCCGTCTATGCCTATTTCACTGCACTTAGCCATGAACCTTTCGGCTCCGTAGGAAAAAACGACGTTCGCATACGTCATGAACACCATCGGTATATCAACATCGCTCCTCAGCCGCTTCACCGTTTCAAATATCTTGTCGGTCGTAACGCCCCCGGCCAGCGCTCTTATATTCGCCCCCTGAATAACCGGTCCCTCGGCCGTTGGGTCGGAAAACGGTATACCGAGCTCGATAAGCGACGCGCCGTTTTGAGCGGCGGCACGTACGATCTTTTCTGTCGTTTCAAGGTCGGGATCGCCGAAGGTAATAAACGGTATAAATGCTTTGCCATGCTCAAAAGCCGAGCGTATCCTACTCATAAATATCAACTCCCCTGTATCTTGCTATCTGGGCGCAGTCCTTGTCGCCGCGTCCCGAGATTGTAATAACTATTATCTTATCCTTACCGGTCTCCGGCGCAAGCTTCATCGCATATGCGACAGCATGCGCCGATTCTATTGCCGGGATTATGCCCTCTGTTCTTGAGAGGTACTCGAACGCATGGACGGCCTCCTCGTCCGTCACCGGAACATACTCTGCCCTGCCCGTATCGTGCAGGTTTGCGTGCTCCGGTCCCACGCCCGGATAGTCGAGCCCCGCCGATATTGAATATACCGGAGCGATCTGCCCGTACTCGTCCTGACAGAAATACGACTTCATGCCGTGGAATATCCCAACGCGCCCCGTATTTACCGTTGCTGCGGTCTCAAACGTATCTATGCCTCTGCCCGCCGCCTCGCAGCCGATAAGCCTTACGCCCTTATCCGCAATAAAATGATAGAAGCTGCCTATGGCGTTTGAGCCGCCGCCGACGCATGCTATAACGGCATCCGGCAGCCGCCCCTCCTTTTCTGTCAGCTGCGCCTTTATTTCCCTCGATATCACCGACTGGAAATCGCGTACCATGGTCGGGAACGGGTGCGGACCCATGACCGAGCCAAGGCAGTAATGCGTGTCGGATATGCGCTTTGTCCATTCGCGCATCGCCTCCGACACGGCGTCCTTTAGCGTTGCCGTTCCTGTCGTGACCGGAACGACCTCCGCACCGAGAAGCTCCATCCTGTAGACGTTGAGCGCCTGACGCTCGGTATCTTTCTTTCCCATGAACACAACGCATTCCATGCCCATAAGCGCCGCGGCGGTGGCTGTCGCAACGCCGTGCTGACCGGCTCCCGTTTCGGCGATAAGGCGCGTTTTGCCCATCTTCTTCGCAAGGAGCGCCTGACCGAGCACGTTGTTTATTTTATGCGAGCCGGTATGGTTCAGGTCCTCCCTCTTAAGATATATCTTCGCACCGCCGAGATCCCTTGTCATTTTCTCGGCATAGTACAGCCTCGACGGTCTCCCCGCGTAATTATTGAGGAGCTCCGTAAGCTCCCTGTTGAAACCGTCGTCATTTTTATAATGCTCGTAGGCTTCCTCAAGCTCTATAACCGCATTCATAAGCGTTTCGGGGATATACTGACCGCCGTGTATCCCGAATCTTCCCTTTTTATCTGTCATTTTGCTTCTTCCCTTCCCTGCCGCACAGCTCTTACAAACGCCGCCATTTTTTCTCTGTCCTTCACTCCGTCCGTTTCGAGAGAGGAGCTCGCGTCTACCGCATACGGCCTGTATTTTTCTATCACTTCCCTGACGTTTCGGCTGTCAAGGCCACCCGCCAGAAAAAATTCTCTTTTTATTTTGCCGATCACCGAATGGTCAAACGGCCTTCCCGTTCCGCCGCCCGAATCGAGCAGGATATGATCGGCTTCGGACTGCTCCGCCCTTTTTATATCGCCGCCGCTCTCAATGCGGAACGCCTGTATAACGGGGCATTTCACCGTCCGTCTGAGGTTCCTTATATACCCGTTGTCCTCATGACCGTGGAGCTGAACTGCAGCGATGATGCCGCATCCGGCGAGGTATTCTATATTAAATATCCGTTCGTCAGAGAACACGCCGACGGGAACGATATTTTTGCCAAGGCCCTTGCGCAGCTCCTCCGCATCGGCAAAGGATACATATCTTTTGCTCTTCGGCGCAAACACAAAGCCTATATAATCGGGCATGAGCTCATTTGCATAAGCTATATCCTGCATACGGGTAAGACCGCAAAGCTTTATTTTCGTCATAGCACACCTCGCAGCTCCGCAAGCTTTGCCTTTTTATTTTCCGCACGCATGAGCGTTTCGCCGATAAGCACCGCGTCCGCGCCTATTTCGCGGAGCCGCTCAACGTCCTCCGCTGTCCTCACGCCGCTTTCTGAAACAAAAACTATATTGTCCGGCACAAGCTCACGCATACGCCCGCTGTTTTCAGTATCAACCGTAAAATCCTTGAGGTTCCTATTATTTACGCCTATTATACTCGCTCCGGCCAAGACCGCCGTTTTTATTTCAGCCTCGTCATGAGCTTCTACAAGCGCGGAAATCCCAAGCTCACGGCATATATCCATATATTCTCTCAATTGCTTTTCCGTGAGTATCGAGCATATAAGCAGCACCGCCTTTGCGCCGAGGAGCTTTGACTCGTAGATCATATACTCGTCTACCGTAAAATCCTTTCTCAGGCACGGCACCGAAACAGCCGCGGCGATCTCCTCAAGGTAAGCGTCACTCCCGAGAAAGCGCGTCGGCTCTGTCAGCACAGATATGCAGTCGGCTCCGGCGGCCTCGTATTCCCTTGCTGTCTCAAGATACCGAAAATCCGGCGCTATCAGACCCTTTGACGGAGACGCCTTCTTGCATTCGCAGATAAACGACATACCGCTTTTTCTGAGCGCCGCTTCAAATTCAAGGCTACCCTTGGGCAGGCTCATCGCCCTTTCCATTATTTCCTCCGGCGGCAGCCTGAGCTTTGCCGTCTCGGTTCGCCTGCGTGCCGCTCCCGCCAATTCATCAAGTATATTCATATTTTTCACCTCAGCTGTTAGAAGCTTCTATGAGCTTATCGAGAGTTTTCAGGGCGCTTCCCGAATCGATAAGCTCCGCCGCAAGGTCTATGCCTTCTATCATGCTGTCCGCCTTGCCGCCGATAAGCAGGGATGCTCCGGCGTTCATAAGCACGGCGTTTCGCTTTGGTCCCTTTTCGCCGCCGAGTACCGCACGCGTTATCTCGGCGTTCTCCTGCGGTGTCCCGCCGAGCAGGTCTGCCTTTGTACAGCGCTCAAAGCCAAAGTCCTCGGGAGCTATCGTTTTTGTTCTGTACCAGCCGTCCTTGAATTCGCATACGGTCGTCGGGGCGCTCATCGATATTTCGTCAAGCTTCTCCTGTCC
>CALXRY010000128.1 GCA_944390955.1 uncultured Clostridia bacterium
TAATTTGCCGCATTTTTTTCAAAGCTGGTCGAGTGTTCTCCTCGCAGAGGAGTGACATAATAGCCGCATATATCCGTTGTTTCTCCGAATTTAAGGCGCATAAAATTTATATCCTCCGGACGCGTATACGCCTCCCTGCCGTCTGTAACACGTGAACGCATAAAAAATTCATCTATAACGTCCATCGCCTCCTCTGTAAAATAGACATTGATGGGCGGCAGCTTGCCGGATGTCCTCACGGAACGCTCCCATATCATATTAAAATTAAAATGGTCGGTGTGAGTATGCGTATATAAAACATGCTCAACAGTATCAAAACACTCTCCCAGGCTTGCCGCCTGCGCAAAAAAGTCTGCACCTATATCTATCATCAGCTTCTCGTCGACCCTGAACGAGGATCTCGTGCGTATCTCTTTTCCGCCGCGTTTCCTTGCATTTTCACAAAATTCACATCTGCAAAAAGGATTCGGTATGCCTTCCCCTGCTCCTGTACCAAGAAATCTCATAATTTTTCTCCTGTTCCGACATACTGCGCTATATCGACCAATGATAGATTTATCGGCTCCGGCTGAAAAACGCCGATTACATTATTTGTTTCCGTTATATTTTTGCAGTTTTCATAAGAAGTCATATATGTATCTCTTGGCACAATATTATCAACAAATTCAATATTTTTTGTATCAGCCGCGGAAAACAGTAGTTTTTCACTTTTTCTGAAGAAATTATTTTTAACCGCAATATGCCTATGATAATAATTTATCCCGTCAAAGTCTTTTCTCGGCTTTATCTCTATTACCGCACTGCCCCATTCGCCGCGCGCGTATCCACAGTTATCAAACAGATTATTTTTTATCATAACCTCTTCCGTACCACCTGACTCGTACCACATTTCCCCATCGCTTTCAAACAATATCGCGCATCCCGGGGTATGGAATCTGTTTCCTTCTACCGTAATC
Organism: uncultured Clostridia bacterium; assembly: GCA_944390955.1. GTDB lineage: Bacteria > Bacillota > Clostridia > UBA1381 > UBA1381 > Ornithomonoglobus_A. Next base: position 957 of record CALXRY010000128.1, read on the forward strand.
CTGCCGCGTGAAGCAAGAAGTATCCCCCTTGCTCTGTTATCTTTTACTATATTATTCTTAAAAATAACCTCGGGCATTATCGACATATTTTCTACAACATTCCCCTCTTGTATATATGTAGTGGGTTCCCGCAGCTTTAAAAATACATATTCTTGATTTATCATTTCTACCGAATCGACCGTATAGCTTGACTCAGACACAAGCTTTTTCGGGTTCATTACCGCTATTATGTCTTCCGGCCTATACAGGGAAAGCCCTTTTGAACCCGGATGCATATCGCGGACAAGTATACCGTCATCTTCTATCATTTCAATTCTTGTAAAAATACCGTGAACATTCATTGCATCGTCAAGCATAGCCTCAAAATAACTGTCTGATACTTCTATCCGTCCTGTGCAGCTCACAAAATGAGTGGCATCGCAATTTGTTGAAAAGCCTGAGCCCTCAGGCTTTACACTGATGCCGTGCACTGTTACGGTATCGCACAGCTGCGCGATTATTCCCATCGCGTAGCTGTGCCGGAAAGATGTATTTTCAATCAGTGAATTTTTGCAGTGCTCGAGAAAGACGGTACAGCCGTGGCGTAGCTGTGGGCCCAAGATCAGCTTCATATCTGGCTCCGGCTCAAGCAAAAGATTATCCAGCCGAATACTGCGTCCTTCCAGCTGAGTGAATCGCAGATTTTTATCAAAACTCTGCTTAGTTTCAGGCATATAGCCCGTTTCACCATTGCGGCACATCATCATGGTATAATGATACGGATCATCATGACCGTATCCATCAGTAAACCGCAGCCTACCGTCTCTTATGTAATACGATACATCATTTACCACTTCTATCACACAATGCTTCTCATTACAGTCCGTTACAACGGCTTCCATGCGCATAGGCGCGCATACGGTAAACCTAAAATTCCTCAAAGTAACGTTCTCGCAGTTTATAACGGCAGCCGTTATCATTACGCCATGACTTACAAACAAACTGTCTCCGCCATCAATCGTGAAATCTTTCATGTCTTCCAATAACATCGCAATACTTGTATAGCCGCAAATATCATGATTTGACACGCTCACTGCGCGTACGGATGCTTTCTCAGGGTACAAATGATATATACCGTTTGTAAATTTAAGTCCGTCTTCGCCGCATGCTTTACAGTAATTTAAGGCCCTGGCGATATTATAACAATGATCATCTGTCACATTAAATAGTTCATAGTCCAGCATAATATCTCACCCTTTCACTCCACCGACGTTCACTCCACCCATGATGTGCTTCTGGAAAAGCAGGAATATTATAAACGGAGGAAGACTCGCAAAAATCAAAGCCATCATATACACGTTCATTTGAACTGTTTCGTCATTCTTAAGCAAAAATATCTTCACAGGCATTATTTGAAGCTCTTTGCTCTGGAGCACAAGATACGGAATAAAGAACTCTGACCACGCACCGCTCATTGTAAGTATAGATACATAAATGATCACCGGCATAGAAAGCGGTACCATTATCCTAAAGAATATTCCTATATCTCGGCATCCGTCTATTTTTCCAGCCTCTACCAGAGATATCGGCACGGAATCAAAGCAATTCTTGAACAGCAGAACATTAAATGCATTTGCCGCGGCATTAAACCATATTGGCCAGTACGTATCTACTATACTCATTCCTCCGCTGCTTGCAAACGGAAAATGCAGCCACGAGATATACAGCGGAACTGTTCTCATCTGAGTCGGCATCATCATAGTCCAAAGTACAAGCGCAAGTATTACTTTCCAGCCCTTCGGCTTTAAGCGCGAAAGCACATACCCGCCAAATCCGCAAACTATTATGGTCATTACAAGGCTTCCGAGAGACATCAGGAACGTATTCAGGATACTCGTGCCAAGCTCTAAGGTTTGCCATGCATTTTGTACACTGGCGATCGCTCCTCCCAGAGTGAAATGCTCCGGGAGAAGCGAAAACCCGCTGTATATCTCCTGTGTATCCTTAAATGCAGAAAGCAATATCCACAATGACGGAAATACAGCAAACACACAGGCAAAGCATAAATATATGAACATAATCCAATGCGCGATTTTTCCTTTTTGGGTCTTTAAATCCGAGGCATGCAAGATCCCCGGCATTTTACTATTGAATTTTTTCATTTTCCGCCGCCTCCTTAATAATTATCCTCGATCCGTTTATTAAGGCGGAAATAAAACAAAGTAAATATTATAAGTATAAAAAACATTATAACACCTAAAGCCATTGCATGCCCCGCTCTGCCGGTCACGAAACCATAACGGTAAAGCTGATACCCCAGCGATATTGAAGCATTATTGGGGCCTCCTCCCGTCATTGCCAACGGCTGTTCCATTACCTGGAACACACTTATTATCTGCCTTACAAAATTCAGAAGTATAATCCCGCTGATCT